>NZ_PPEL01000107.1 GCF_002899695.1 Rubneribacter badeniensis | reverse complement strand
GGTGGCCGCAGCTGCGGGCGTATGGACGCGGGAGGGGCGGGGCGGTCAGCGGCCCACCTTGCCCTTCACCTTTTCTGCTATGTTGGCGAGGAACGCCGCTTCGGGCACGCGCAGCTTCAGGGCGAGGCCGAACGTGACGAAGAGCGACACGAGGCCGCCGGCGGCCACGTAGGCGAGCGCTTGGGGGATGGAGCCCGACAGCGGGGCCGCCCACGTCTGCAGGGCGAACAGCACGCCCGCGCCCGCCGTCGCGCCCAGCCCGCCGAGGGCGAGCGAGCATGCCAGCGCGCGCAGCGTGGAGCGCAGCCCGAACGCGCCGAGGTGGCGGCGCAGGTAGGCGAACAGGCACACGTCAGCCACCACGTAGAACGCCGCCTCCGCTGCGGCGATGGCCTCGAACGGCAGGTCGCCCACACCCGAGGCGGCCAGCATCGTGAGGCCGATCTGCACGCCGCCGGCCACGAAATTGAACCCGGCGAACACGCCCATCTTCCGCACGCTGGAATACACCTTCTGCAGGTAGGTGTTCACGCCGTAGAACGGCAGCGCCACGGCCAAAACGGCCAGGTAGCTGGCGATGGCGCCGACGCTCTCCATCGTGAACGCACCCGCGTGGTACAGCGTGACGAGCGGCAGGGCGAACACCATGAGGTACAGCGCGAAGGGGATCATGAAGAAGAGTATCTGGTTCGTGCCGCTCACGATGCCGCGCTTCACGCCCTGCGTGTTCCCCTCGGCTTGCATCTCGGCCAGCTCGGTGAACATGGTGGTGGTGATGGGCACGGCCAGAAACGCGTAAGGCAGCGTGAACCACAGCCGCGCATAGGCCAGCACCGACGGGCCGCTCTCGGAGAAGCTGTACGAGGCCGCCGTCTGCACCGACACCACGGCGAACGAGCAGAGCATCACCAGCACGGTGGGCGCGCCGATGGATAGCGTCTCGCGCAGCGCGGGGTCGCGCAGGTTCAGGCGCGGGCGCAGACGGATGCCGTTGCGCTTGAGCGCGGGCATCTGGATGATGAGCTGGGCGAACACGCCGAGCGGGTTGCCCACGGCGATGATGTAGAGCGCAAGCTGCGGGTCGTTTGGTGCCACCAGCGCGTAGAGGGCGAACGTGGCGATGACGATGACGTTGTTCGCCACGGGCGCGATGGCCGACCACAGGTAGTCGCGGTTCGCGTTCAGCAAGCCCTGCAGGATGGCGCTCGCGCCGTAGAACACCACCTGGATGGCGAAGAACTGGAACAGCATCGTGGCCGTGGCCATTTCGGCTTGGTCGGAGTAGAAGCTTTGCGTGTAGATGATGGCCGAGGGGAACAGCATGCACAGCGCCGAGACGACGCCGAGGAGCACGACCACGATGGTGAGCAGGTTCGAGGCGTACTCGTTGGAGGCGCGCTGGCCCAGCTTCTTCTTCACCGACAGGTACACCGGCAGAAACGCCGTCACGAGCATGCCGCCCACCACCAGCTCGTAGAGCTGGTTGGGCAGGGTGTTCGCCACCTGGTAGGAGCTGGAGAGCATCGTGGAGCCCAGCGCGAACGCCATCGCCCACGTGCGGGCGAAGCCGGTGATGCGCGAGATCATCACGCACACGCTCACGAGGGCGGCCGACGCGCCGACGGCGGCTGCGGCGTTCTCGGGCTCGGGGGCCTCCTCCTTCGCCGGATTCGGCATGCGCGTGCCGCTCGGCGCGGGCGCGGCAGCAGCGGCGGGCGCGGTGCGATCGGCGCCCGCATGGCGGCCGCCGACGAAAAGCGCGCCGGTCGACCCCGGGTCGGCCTGCGGGCGCGCCGCGCGCGGATCGGGGGTGGACGGCTCGAAGGGGTCGCGCGGGAGCGCCGTGCGGTCGGGTCCGGCGTGGCGCCCTCCGATGGCTATCTCGGACGTTTCGCCCGGAGGGGCCGCCTTCAGGCGCGCCTTCGCGCTTGCGGGGTCGAGCGGCGGTTCGGGCCGCGGGACGACGTGCTGGGCGACGGCGGCTGCGATGGCGGTGCGGTCGAGGCCCGCATGGCGGCCACCGACGAAGATCTCCGAAGTCGATCCGGGATCGGCCCCGCGGGCGTGCGACGCCCCGGAGGCGCGGGCGAAGGATGCCTCGGCGGCTTTCGGGCGATCGGCTGCGCGCGCATGCGACGTTCCGGCGCGGTCGGGCGCCGCCTCGTCGCGCGCGGGATCGGGGGAGTTGACGCGCGTATGTCGAGCTCGTGCGAGCTTGTCGGACATGGAAGGACGCTTTCTGAGGCATCGGATATAATGGCCCATCATAGCAAACCCGGAAAGAGGACCCTCATGCACATCCTCATCGTACGCAATAACTCCAACTCGCGGGCCGTTGACGCATCGCTGCTGCTCGCGACGTACGTTTCCACGCAGGGCATGGAATGTACGCTCGTGGACTCCTCCGACCTTTCGAGCCCTGATGGCTGCGAGCGCGCGGATGCCGCCCTTGCGGCGGGCGCGGACATGGCGGTGGTGCTGGGCGGCGACGGCACCATCCTGCGCACGGCGCGCCTCGTCGGGACGCGCGGGGTGCCCATCCTCGGCATCAACTTCGGACGCCTCGGATTCTTGGCGAACTCGGGCGAAGAGGGCGTGGTGGCCGTCGTGGCGGCGGCGCTTTCGGACGACGTCGTGGCCGAGCGGAGAACGAACCTGCGCATCGACGTGGTGTGCGAGGGCGAGGCCGACCCCTGGGCCGACGAAGCCGACGGGGAGGACGAGGAGGACGCGCGCGCGGATCGGGCCGAAAGCGGCTTTTGCAGCGCGCTCGGGCCGTCGTCCGGCGACCCTGCCGACGGGCGCGCGCGATCGTTCTTCGCGCTCAACGAGCTGGCCGTCACGCGCGGCGCGAACGGCCGCATCATCGACTTCGACCTGAGCGTCTCGGGCGCGCTCATCGCCGAGATGCGCGGCGACGGCCTTGTGGTGGCCACGGCCACCGGTTCGACCGCCTACGCGCTGTCGGCGGGCGGGCCGCTTGTGGCCCCCGGCTTCACGGGGCTCGTGGCGGTGCCGCTCGCGCCGCACACGCTGCATTCGCGCGCCATCGTCACGGCTGGCAGCGACGTGGTGGAGATGGATCTGTCGAAGAACGCCGACGCGCGCGAGGCGACGCTCTTCGTCGACGGCGAGCCGCTTTCGTTCGATCGGCCGGTGCGCCGCGTCTACGTGAGCCGCGGCGCGGCGCCCACCGTGCTTTTGCGCTACCGGGGGGAGGGCTTCTACGAGCGCGTGTCGAAGGTGTTCTTCGAGCACGATGATGCGGGCCGGTCGCCGCTGGCTCGGAGCTAGGCGCCGCCCGGTCGGGACCGGTCCCGGCCGGGCGGCGCGCTCGGCGAAGGCTCGTGGATGCCGCCGGAATCTCCGCGTCGGACGGCTCCGTCCGGCTTTCCTCGCGCGGGTGTCGCCTATAGCCACAGGCGGTACGTGGCGTTCGCCGCGTAGTCGGACGTCTGCAGGGCGAAGTCCGATGCTTTCGCGTCGTCGAGCGCGGACGGATCGGCGAGCGCGCCGCTCACGAGGCGAAACGGCAGCACGATCTCTTGCGTCTCGCCGGGAGCGAGGTCGACCGAGATATCCTGCTCGCCCTCGCTGGGATTCAGAAGCGAGAACGCCTCTGCGTCGAGCGCGATCCCCGCGCCCATCTCGTCGTCTGCCGCGAGAAGGCCGCTCCACAGCGTGAACGTGGGCAAGGTGGCCCACCAGGCTTCGTAGTGCTCGTCCGAGGCGTTGGCGATCGAGACGGTGACGAGGACCATCTTGCCGTCGGAGGGGATCTTGTCCCAACTGTAGTAAGGGGGATTGAGCTCCCCGAACGACGCGACCGACGCTATGCGGACCTGTGTCGCCGTTACGTCGAGGCGGGGCGTCGTGCGCTCCCACAGCCCCATGCGCTCGAAGCTTCCGATCGCTCGCTCGGGCAGATCGTCTTGGGCGGCGTCGCTCAGCTCGTGCGCGCGTCCTTGCAGCAGCGCGGGCAGCTCCATCGTCGTTCCCGGTTCGAAGTCGATCACGCTTTCGGTGGCGCGGCCGCTTCCTGCCGCAAGCACTTCACGCGCATCGGCGGTCGGCATGGCCGGCTCTCCCGGAACGTAGCGTCCGGCGAACCACCCCATGACGAGCGAGGCGGCGATCAGACAGATGGTTCCGGCGACGATGCGGGTTTTCCGGTCGATCCTCATGAGGGCTCCAATCGTGAGAGACGCGGGCGGCGGTGCGCCCCTTGCGCGTTCGAAGCTAGCATCGCTTGCCGGTTCGCGGCAACGGTGAATTATTTCACCCCTGCGCTTTGCCGCCTCGCGTGCTATGGTTTCCTCTGACGAAACGTTCGGGAGCGGTCGATGACGAGGAGGCGGACATGACGGAGCTCACCTTGCTGGCGACAAGGGGGATCGTGCTCGTCGGCGTGGCCCTGCCGTTCGCGGCGGCGTGCGCCTCCGTCGTGCGCGCGTCGTACTTCGATGAGCCCGCCCGCTCCGACACGCTCCTCGCGCTGTACCGCCTCGTCGCGTTCGCGGGCGCGGTCGTTGGCAGTCTCGCGCTCGGCGAGGCGCAGGGGGACGCGGCGGCGGCCCTGTTCGCAGTCGCGTTCTGCGCGGGGTCGCTTGCGGTCGGGGCAGTGCTCGGACGCACGTGGCGCGCGGCCGAGGCGGCCGAGGCGCGCGCGGTCGAAAAGCTGCGCGCGCTCGTGGAGCGCTATCGCGAAAGCGAGTCGTCGCCGCAGACGCGCTGCGTCCGCGCCGCCCGCGCCTACGGCCTCACGCGGCGGGAGGAGGACATGCTCTTGCTCATCGTGGAGGGGCGCACCCAGCCCGAGATCGCTCGCGAGTTGTACGTGTCCCGCGACACGGTGAAGACCCACGTGCGCAACCTCTACCGCAAGATGGGCGTTTCGGGCAAGGCCGAGCTCGTGGAGGCGATGAGCGCCGCCGAGCCGGCCCGCAGGCTCGGCTGAGCAGCCTTTTGGAAGCCGCCGCGTTGGGGGCCTGCCGGCTCGGCGGCGGTGCCGCGCCGGCAGGCCCTTCCCGCCCGCCGGAACCGTCGCAAACGGACAGGGAGGGGACGGGAAGAGCGGGGACGCGCTTACTTATGGTAGTAGCGGTGCTGCTCGTACTTCGGCTCGCAGCACACGTTGATGCCGAGCGTGCGGTAGAGCTTCTCGTCGGTGGCCGACAGGATCACGCTGAAGAACGCGTCGCAGCCGCGCAGGTCCTCCACGTGCTCGATGAGCTTCGCGGCGGCCTCGTCGGTGGCCGAGCTGATGGACAGCGCGATGAGCGTCTCGTCCGAGTGCAAACGGGGGTTGCGGCTGCGCAGCTGCTGGGTCTTGAGGCGGCAGATGGGGGTGATGGCCTCGTCGCTCAACACGTCTTTGTCGTCATCGACGCCCGCCACGCCCTTGAGCGCGTTCATGAGCAGCGACGACGCCGCGCCCAGAAGCGCGGAGGTCTTGCCCGTCACCACCGAGCCGTCGGGCAGCACCATGGCGCCGGCCGGGCCGCCGGTCGTCTCCTCCTTCAGCAGCGCCGCCGAACGCGCAGGAGAGAGGCTCGCGTTCACGCCCGCCTGGTTCATCAACAGCTCGAGCCTCTCCAGCCTCTCGTGGCCGATTCCGGTGCGTTTCACCTCCACTGCGGTTTGGAAGTAGCGGCGCACGATCTCCATCTTGGCGGCGTCGCGCACGGCGTCGTCGTCCACGATGGCGTTGCCGGCCATGTTCACGCCCATGTCGGTGGGCGACTGGTAGGGGCTTTCGCCCGAAATGCTCTCCAGCATGGCCTTGAGCACGGGGAATATCTCCACATCGCGGTTGTAGTTCACCGTCGTCTCGCCGTAGGCTTCAAGATGGAACGGGTCGATGGTGTTTGCGTCGTCGAGATCGACCGTGGCCGCCTCGTACGCGATGTTCACGGGATGCTTGAGCGGCAGGTTCCACACGGGGAACGTCTCGTACTTTGCATAGCCGGCCTCGACGCCGCGTGTGTGCTCGTGGTAGAGCTGCGACAGGCACGTGGCCATCTTGCCCGAGCCGGGGCCGGGGGCGGTCACCACGACGAGCGGGCGCGTTGTCTCGACGTACTCGTTTCTGCCGTAGCCTTCGTCGCTTACGATGTGGTCGATGTCGTAGGGGTAGCCGGCGATGGGGTAGTGCAGGTAGCTTTTGATCCCCAGGCTGTCGAGGCGCTTGCGGAACGCGCCGGCCGAGGGCTGGTTCGCGTAGTGGGTGATCACGACGCCGCTTGTGGCGAAGCCCATGGTGCGGAAGATGTCCATGAGGCGCAGCACGTCCTCGTCGTAGGTGATCCCCAAGTCTCCGCGCACTTTGCTCTTCTCGATGTCGTTCGCGTTGATGGCGATGATGATCTCCACGTCGTCCGCGAGGCTTTTGAGCATGCGGATCTTGGAGTCGGGCTCGAAACCGGGCAGCACGCGAGCGGCATGGTAGTCGTCGAACAGCTTGCCGCCGAATTCCAGGTAGAGCTTCCCTCCGAACTGCTCGATGCGGCTGCGGATGTGCTCGGCTTGCAGTGCGATGTACTTGTCGTTGTCGAATCCGTTGCGCATGGGATGGCGGCGCTCCTTTCTGGGGATGGCGGCGGTGCGCGCGGCGCCCTTCGGCGCTCTCGTCGCACGCGACGATTATAGCCTACCTTGGCGCGAAGCGATGTTTCCGGCATGTGAATTCGCCTCGGAAGGTCCGTCGGCTGCTATCCTGTGGGCAGCGCTCTGCGTGCGGATTGGCGTCAGGTGCGCTCCGCATGCGGACGTGGTCGGTGCGGGGCGTGCGCGCGAAGAGCCGGGTGCGATCGGTGCGGGGCGCGGGGAAGGAGGCATGGATGCGCAGAGAGGATATGGTTCGCGAGTATCTGGTCCACCTGCGCATCGAGCGCGGGTGCTCGCCGCTGACGGCGGAGGCCTACGGGGCCGACCTCGCCGATTTCTCGGCCTTCCTCGACCGATGCGGAATCGCGTGTTTGGGGGACGTCGAGCGCGAGACGGTGGTGGCCTACGAGGCGGACCTTCTCGAGCGGGGTTATGCGACTTCGAGCGTCGACAGGCGCGTCTCGGCGATCAAGGGGCTGTTCCGGTTCCTCGTCCGCGAGGGCCTCGTGCGGCGCAACCCCGCCGACACGCTGCAGCTGCCGAAGGCGCCCGAGCGCCTGCCCGACGTGCTGAGCGCGTCTCAGATGGACGAACTGCTGTCCGCTCCCGTCGAGCGCGCGCCGATCCCCTTGCGCAACCGCGCCATCCTCGAGGTGCTTTACGGGTGCGGTCTGCGCGTGAGCGAGTGCACGGGCCTCGATGTGGCCGACGCCGTGCTCGACGAGGGCTATCTGCGCGTCGTGGGCAAGGGCGGCAAGGAGCGCATCGCCCCCGTGTCGGGCGCGGCCGCCCAGGCGCTGGAAGAGTATCTTGCCGAGGGGCGGCCCCTGCTCGTGCGCCCGCATGCGAAACCCACCCCGGCGACGTTTCTCAACGCGCGCGGCGGGCGGCTCTCGCGCCAGAGCGTCCACGCCCTCGTGGCCGATGCCGGCCGCACCATCGGCGTGGCGAACCTGCACCCGCACACGCTGCGTCACTCGTTCGCCACCCACATGCTGGAGGGCGGGGCCGATCTGCGCGTCATCCAGGAGATCCTCGGGCACGCCGACATCTCCACCACGCAGGTGTACACCCATGTGAGCCGCGCCCACCTGCGCGAGGAGTACGTGAAGGCCCATCCGCGCGCCCGCGCCCTCCCGCCGTCCTGAGCGAAAGCGGCTCTCCTCCGCCTCGTCGTCTCTGCGCGTTGCCGCTCTGCTAAGCCAGGATTGATGCGAACCCATGTTCCCAAGCTTCGATCTGGGCTTATTCTGGTCGGGCGCTTCGGAAGGCCCGCCCAACGGGCGGGGCCTCTTGCGGCGCCGGCGGGGCCTTGCTTGGCGGGCCGACGCGGCCTGCATCAACCTCGGCTCAGCAGCGGAACCCTGCGCTTTTTGGCCACGGAACCGCGTTCTGGCACGTTCCAGGGTGCCTTGGCCGGCTTCGATTTTGCCGACCAGGGGGTTTGCTGCGCTTGACAGCTTTTCCGGTCAGGGAAAGCCGATTTTCGTGCCAGAACGGGGGTGCGGACGTTTTTCCGGACGGCCTAGGCGGCCAGCCCCAGCCGCCTCCTGCGGCCGGCTATCGTATCGTACACCTTGCGCCCTCCCTCGTCGAACGCCTTCAGCCTCCCCTCCCGGTACC
>NZ_PPEL01000106.1 GCF_002899695.1 Rubneribacter badeniensis | reverse complement strand
CGCCCCGTGCGCCATGCGCCCGCAGGAGCCACGCACGCGCAAGCACCCGCGCCCGCCTGGTATCATGGGCGAAGGCGAAGCGAGAGGAAGCGAGGCGCGCGTGAAGTTCACCATAGTGGCGGTGGGGAAGCTCAAAGAGCGGTTCTGGACGGACGCGTGTGCCGAGTACCTCAAACGACTGCAACCCTACGCGAAGACGGCCGTGCGGGAGGTCGCCGACGTCGACCCTGGTCGCGCAGGGGGCGTGGCGACGGCGCGCGAGCGCGAAGGGACGGCCATCCTCTCGGCGATCGCTCCCTCGGCCTATGTGGTGCTGCTGGCCATCGATGGGAAGCAGCGTTCGAGCGAAAGCCTTTCGCGACGCATTGATGCGCTTGCGCTTGACGGTGCGAGCGATTTCGTATTCGTGATAGGCGGTTCCGACGGCGTGAGCGACGCCGTGCGCGCCCGCGCGGACGAGACGCTGTCGTTTGGCCCGCTCACGCTGCCGCATAATCTTGCTCGCGTCGTGCTGCTCGAGCAGCTGTACCGCGCTCAGAAGATCTCCCGAGGCGAGCCTTACCACAAGTGATGTCGTCGCTTTGCTTCTTCGGCTTGTTCGTTCGCGGTCTCTGCGCCTGGGCGACGCGCTCTGTTCGCGTTTGCTTTCCCGAGGGGCGGGGCGATGAGGGCGGCCTCGTGCGGAGGCGCGCCTCGGGATGTCGATTGGGCTGCGTCGATTGCGGCGGTTCTGAGTTCGTGCGGCGAAATCTGTCATTTTTGGCCACGAAACCGCGCTCTGGCACGACCTGAGCCGTTCTGAGCCATTGTCGAAATAGCCGACCTGGGCTTTTGTTACGTGTAAGGTGCTTTGCGAGCTGGAAAAGACGCAATTCCGTGCCAGAACGCGGTTTCGTGGCCAAAATCGGCTCGTTTTGTTGCAGAAGCCGGCCGAGGCGTGTTGGTGACAGCCAAAAGGTCCCTGTTCGGACGCGCCCCGCCGCCATCGCTTGCCGCGGCTTTCCGCTGCCGTTTGCGAACGTCCTTCCTTCTGACATGCGTGCGCGAGTCGCCCCGGCGCTCCGCAGCTCTAAGCACCTCCGTGCGTCCGTCACCCGCCGCCGCTCTCCGGGCCTCCTCCCGGAATCGCTCGCGCGGGGTGTCGCCCGCTGCCCGTCGCCTGCCGCCCTCGCGCCCTCGTTTTCGCTATACTGAGCGCAACACGCCGAGAACCGAAGGCCGCAGCAAGGCGGCGAAGGAGGAACCTATGCGCTTCATCTCGTGGAACGTCAACGGCTTGCGCGCCGTACTCAAGAAGGGCTTCGAGGACATCGTGTGCGACTTCGACGCCGACATCGTGGCGCTGCAGGAGACGAAGCTGCAAGAAGGTCAGGCCACGCTCGACCTACCGCAGTACCGCGAGTATTGGAGTTACGCCGAAAGGAAGGGCTATTCGGGCACGGCCGTGTTCTGCAAGGAGCAGCCGCTGCAGGTGCTGCATGGCTTGGGCAGCGATCACTTGGACACCGAGGGGCGTATCGTGGCGCTCGAGTTCCCCGGCTTCTGGTTCGTGGACGTGTACACGCCGAACGCGCAGAACGAGTTGGCGCGCATCGACCATCGCATGGAATGGGACGACGCCTTCCGCGACTTCTGCAAGGGGCTCGAGGAGGGCGTGCTGCCCGCGGGTGTGCCGGTGGAGCGTCCGGCTCCGGGCGAGGGGCATGTGAACGTGTCCGAGCTGCCGCGCACCGAGCCGGGCGAGACGGCCGACCCGAAGCCGGTTGTCATGTGCGGCGACTTCAACGTGGCGCACCAGGAGATCGATCTGAAGAACCCTGGTCCCAATCGCGGCAACGCCGGCTTCTCGGACGAGGAGCGCGGAAAGTTCACCGATCTTTTGGCCGCCGGCTTCACCGACACGTTCCGTCATCTGCACCCAGAGGTGACCGGCGCGTACTCGTGGTGGAGCTACCGGTTCAACGCGCGCAAGAACAACGCGGGATGGCGCATCGACTACTTCCTCGTGAGCAGCGAGCTGGCGCCCCGCATCGAAAGCGCCTGCATCTACGACGAGGTCTACGGCAGCGACCACTGCCCCGTAGGGTTGGAGTTGTCGCTGTAACGAGGACGGAGCGGCGCGCGGGGTTGGCGGCCGCGTGGGGATGCGGGATGCGTGCGAAGCTCTCGTTCGGAAGGATCGTTGTACCTCCGTCATCATCCGCTTCTCAACGTTTCTGAGCGTCGGATGCGTCTGCCCTGCGGATCGGAAAGCCGGGGCTCGTCTGCGGGTGTCGGTCTGCGGACGGCGCGAAAGCCGCTTGCGGTGCGGGAAGCGCTTCCAGCGAGGCCTCCCGATGTTCAGCATCGCGGTGCCCGCGCATGAGCGGACGCGGGCACCGCAAGCGTCATCAAAGACGTCCGGAAGCCGGATGTTGCCCAGTGGCGACCAGGGCCGCAATGCGTCCGGTGGTCATGGCGCGCCCAAGGCTCATGCCGGGGATGACCATCTGGTGCTCAAGCCCTCCGAAGAAGTTTCCCTGGCAGTTGCCGACAGCGAACAGGCCGTCGATGACGTTGCGTTCGGCGTCGAGTGCGCGGCATTCCGCATCGGTGACGATGCCGTTCAGGGTGCACAGCACGCCGGGTTTGCGGGCGACGGCGTAGAACGGAGCTTTTCGGACTGCCTTCAGGCGGCCGGCTTGCTTGCCGTAATCGTCATCGTACCCCGCGTCGCACAGTTGGTTGTAGCGTTCGACCGTCTCGGCCAAAGCGTCGGAGGGAACCCCCATGGTTTGAGCAAGCTCTTCGATGGTGTCTCTCACGTACACGTCGCCGTTCTCCACACCCGCCTCGATGCTGGCGACGATGTCGACGGGCGGCTCTTTCTTCATCATGCCGGAGCCCATGTCTTCCCAATCGGTTCGGAAGTTGTCGTCGAACACCTGGAAATGCAGGTGATCGGGCTGGTTCATATCCTGGGCGTACAGCTGGCCGTACTGCATGTCCTCGTTGCAGAAACGTTTTCCGTTCTTGTTCACGAAAAGCCAGGGTATGCCTGAGCCCCCGATGTCGGGAACGTCGATGGGCGGGTCGTAGTGGATGTTGGAGCAATGGGGGGACGGCTGCATGGATCCTCCCACCCATATGCCCATGAGCTGGCCGTCTCCTGTGTTGATGTCGGGTTGGGTGTACGCCGACTTCAGGCCTTCTGCATGTGGTAGGTATTCGGCGCGCATATCGGGATTGTTGCCGTAGTCTCCGGCGGCGAGGATAATCCCATCGGCTGCGATCGCCTTGAGGTACCCTTCCTCCCCCTGTGCGAACACGGTGCTCACGCGACCGTCGGAGCCTTCGTCGCGTGCCAGCTGCACGGCTGGGGTGCGGTATCGGATGTCGGCGCCGTTCTGCTCGGCGTAGTCGAGTAGCCACTGGGCGAGCGCTTGCATTTCCCCGGTCCACATGTGGACGGTCGGGTAGCAGCGGTTGTGCTGGTCGGGATATTCCATGTCGGCTAGGTAGATCATGTTGACCGGCCCGACGCCCTCGACGTCGTTCGTGAGCGCAGTCGCCCAATCCATGGTCGGCCCGCTGTTGTATATCCATGCTTTGATCAGGTTGAGATCGGCGCGGTTCTCTCCTTGGCGGGTCCATTCCGTGACGGCTTCCCATGGATCGAAATCGGCTCCGACCTCTTGTTGCGCCTTCGAGTTCCACGCGGCCGCACCCGACCCGTGGGAGAGCGCGGTCGCGGCTTTCTGGAACACGACCACGTTCTTTCCCGCTTCGACCGCGGTCGCTGCAGCGACCGCGCCGGATATGCCGCCCCCGATCACGACGATGTCGGCCTCAAGGGTTTCGACGACCTCGTCGTCGGAGATGGGCGCGGGCGCCGCCTTGTAATCGCCGTTGCCGCTCTGCGCGGATGCGCTCGCTTCGTCGGTTGAGCTTGACGTGTTCGGCGATGCCGCGCATCCTGCCAAAGACCCTGCGGCGACCGCGGCGGCGACGCCTCCCAGTCCGACGAACGTCCGGCGTGTGTACGTTTGCTTTTTCCTCATGGCGTCCCCTTCCTCGGATTGGCCTCGGCAGCATTGTCGGGATGCCGCGCGGGCCGTCTGCTGTATGGGCGAACCGTCTCGCCTGAGGCCATCATGCGGGAAGACCGGGCGCGGCGCGTCCGATGAAGTGTGTGATTTCTCGAGGGAAAAGACATCGTATGAAGCATACGACATCGTGCGATCAAGCTTATGAACTGGTATTTCTATGGGCCTCAATCACATCGAGAAATTCTTGACGCGAGTGGACGCCAAGCTTTCGGTAGATGTGGGAAAGGTGGGTTTGGGCCGTTCCCTGAGCGATATGGAGCTCTTCTTGGATGAAGGGCAGGCTGCGGCCCTTCGCCAAAAGCAATGCGACTTCGCACTCCCGTGCGGTGAGGCCGTACGTGCTCAGCAGGAAGGAGCAGTCGGAACCCTCCCCGTTGGGCGCGGGTTGAGAGCAGGGGTCACGGCGCGGCCCGTCCGGGGCCGCTTCTTTGGGCATGAGGCCCCAGACCGTCTCGAGGCTTTTCGGACTGATGACGATCACGGCAGAGGAGAAGATGAGGAACAGGCCGATGGAGGCGATGGTCGACCATTGTGCCGCTCCGAGCGAAACGGCTTGGCTGAGCGATTCGGCTATCGGCACGCCGAGAACCACGGCCAAGGCCGCGCACCCTTGCGTCGCCCCGAACACGCTGAAAGCCATCGCCCCCGTGCGCTCGGTCACGTCTGCGCTGTACATCCAGACAAGCGCGCGAAAACACTGAAACGCCGCGCCGAACACGGCGTAAGCGAAGAAAAACGAAGCGCTGGTCAGCGTAGTTGCCAGAAAGCCCGCCGCCATGATGAGCAAGGTCGCCCGTATTCCCGGCATCTCGGAGGGTCTTCTGTGCGTGAAGCTTGGTATGAGGGCGATGATGCCGCCCATAACGACAAGCCCTGCGGCGCTGCCGAGCAGATAGAGGCTCCCCATTCCGTCGAGGGTCGCTCGTCCTCCTGGAGCGGTTGCGAACCCCCGCAGAACTTCGCCGCACAGCGCGTACAGAAGCACTGCGGCCAAGGGCAGGATCACGCGTGGGGCGAAGGGCGCCTTGGCGCAGTCCGGCTCGCTCGCAGACGGGCTCCCCGCCTCGCTTTCTGCGTCATGGTCTGTCGTGGCAGGGGCGATGGCGCTTGCTGCGCGCAAGAGCATTCCCGAGCAGGCGGGCAAGAGCGCGGTCGTTGCGATGGCGATGCTTTCCGACATGAGTTGCACGAGGAAGTACAGGACTATGCCCAGCAGGTACGAGGCGATGATGCCAAAGAGGGAGAACCTTGCCCCTCGTCTGCTGTAGAGCACGCCCCATGAGAGGACGAGCCATGCGGTCGTCGCCCCGGTTATGAGGGCTCCGCTCGCAGCGCATGCCATCGCGGCAGATGAGATAGGCTCCAAGACCGAGCCGAGGGGAATGAGCAAGGTGCCTACGCACGTGCCGACGGATGCCAAGGCAATAGAGCATCGGCGCAGCGCATACGGCTGAAGTCGGCGTGCGAGCAGGGCGCATGCGATGAGCGTGACGGCGTGCGCCCACGCGGCCCAGTTCCAAATGCCGCTCATGGATTCGCTGGCCGACGAGGAGGTTGGCAGCAGGACAGACGTGTAGAAGGCGATGAACAGCCAGGCCCAGTAAAACCCCAGCCCGATGTAGCGTATACCGCCACGAGAGCAATATCGCGCGGCGATGCTCTGGCGTATGTCCGTCATGCGGCTCCCCTCACGCTCGAACCACGATTATACCTCTTAGCCCGTTCAAACGTGTGTGCGAGTCGTTTCAAGAGTCGTTTGCTCTGGTTTTCGAGCTTCCTTTCAATGCCGGAGGATCTGAGATTTGCTCGGTGGTGAGTTCGTGGTGGATGCTGTCGCCTTCGTATCTTCGCTGTTCTTACTTTGACGTTTGTCGTCCGGGCAGGCGAAAGCGGAGGATGGATCAAGGTGGTTGGCGACCATGAATAAGGTGGATCGGAGGCTTTGCGTGAGGGTCACGCATTCCTCCGGGAGTTTGCTGGGCGGGCCTTGATACGTCGCCTGTACGCACCCGCAAGCGGCGTGGTATGATGCCGGGCGTTGTGTTGCGATAGAAGGACGGTCATGGACAGAGCGAAGATCGAAGCGGGCGTGCGCCTCATCTTGGAGGGCGTGGGCGAGGACCCTGATAGGGAAGGGCTGCTCAAGACGCCAGAGCGCGTGGCGAAGATGTACGAGGAGGTGTTCGCGGGCCTTGTGGAAGACCCCGCCGAGCACTTCGAGACGACGTTCGACGAGCATCACGAGGAGATGGTGCTCGTGCGCGACATCCCGTTCTACTCCATGTGCGAGCACCATCTCGTGCCGTTCTTCGGCGTGGCGCATGTGGCGTACGTCCCGGCGGCCGACGGGCGCATCTGCGGGCTGTCGAAGCTCGCGCGCCTTGTGGACGCCTTTGCGAAGCGGCCGCAGGTGCAGGAGCGCTTGACCTCGCAGATCGCCGACACTCTGATGGAGCAGCTGCATCCGCGGGGCGTGATCGTGGTTTTGGAGGCCGAGCACTTGTGCATGAGCATGCGCGGCGTGAAGAAGCCCGGAACCCGCACCACCACCAGCGCCGTGCGCGGCGCGCTCGAGCGCAACCAGACGACGCGCGCCGAAGCGCTGTCGCTCATCTTCGCGCGCCGCGACTAGGGGAAAGGCGGCTGAGTGGGGAAGGTGGGGAAGACGGCTGGACGAGAGGGGAGGCTGAGCGGTAAAGGCGGCTGGGCGATAAAAGTGGCTGCTGCGCGAGGCTGGGGAGTGCCGTGCGCAGCAGCTGCGTTTGGCTTCGTATGCCTCGACGTGCCCGCATCGGCCCCTTCGTGCCTTTCGAATGTTTCACGTGAAACATTCGTTCGTGATGAGGTAGTATGTACGAACGTACGAAGCGAGAACGTCTGTGCAGGCGCGTTTGCAGAAGATCGAAAGGACCAACATGAAGTGCGTAGTCTCCGTTTTGGGTAAAGATCGCAGTGGCATCGTGGCCGCGGTCGCCACGGCGCTTGCCGAGTGCGGCGCGAACATCGACGACATCAGCCAGACCATCCTCGACAGCATCTTCTCCATGACGATGCTCACGACGCTCGATCTCGAGAAAGCCGATTTCAACGACGTGCAGGAGCGGCTTGAGCGTGTTGGTGAAGACCTGGGAGTGCAGATCATCATTCAGCGCGAAGACGTGTTCCAGATGATGCACAAAATCTAGCTCGCTTGCCCTCCTCTCTCTCGCCGTCCTGCTTGACAGGGGGTCGAGCAGGACGGGGCAGGGCGGCGCGGCGCGGGTGACCAGGCAAAGCGGATGCGGCGCGCTCGGCGCTTTGGGAGCGCCGGGGTTTGATGCGCGCCGCGCGGCGCTCTTCGATCACAGTACAGGGCGTTTGGCCAGCACGCGGCGCAGCGCCCGTATCGATGCCGCCTGGTCTTGCAGCTCGTCGTCGATGATCGCCGCGCGAGCCGTGCGGGCGACCTCCTGCCGTTCGGCTGCGGAAAGGGCCTCCCCGCGCTCGGCTTCCGCGCGGGTGATCGCTTCATCTTCTGCCGTTTGCGCTGCGGCTTGTTGTGCATCGTCCTTCGCGACGATCAGCTCGTCGTCTGCGGGAAGCTCATGCGCTCCCTCGATGTGCACGCTTGTGATGAGGTCGCCGATGCCCAGACGGTGGACGACGTCGAGCCCTTCGATCGTCTGTCCGAACACTACGAACCTCTCATCGTACTCGGGATGGCTCGACAGGCTGAAGAAGAACTGGCAGCTTCCCGAATCCTGCGCGTTGCGATGGGTGAGCGACAGCGTTCCGTCTTCGTGCCGGTTGCGCGGATTGCTCGCCCATTCGTCGCGGATGCGGTAACCGCAGTCCTTCATGCCGGGATGCACTCCTCGCAGCTCTTCGCGCACGGCCATGCGCACTTGCTGCGGGCTGAGCGGGCGCGTGGTGGGACAGCCGCCCACGACAACGTCGCCGTCCACTTTGCCGTAGAAGTTCAGCTTGTCGTAAAACCCCTTGCTTGCAAGTTCGATGAAGTTTCCGACGGTGCCCGGAGCCTCTTTTCCGAATAGCTCCACGCGGATGGTTCCGTGCGCCGTGTCGATAACGGCGATCTCGCGTCCCGAGGGGACGTAGCGGGGGCGATACAGGGGTTTGACCACGCGTGCCATGCGGTTCCTTTCCTCGTGCACGTTGTGGGAAAGCACCGTACCCGATCGGTGCCCGTTCGGCATCGGATCGTCGATCCCCTTTGCGCGAAGGCGCGTGAAAACGGCCGAAGGGAGGGATGGGAAGGGGGATGGAG
>NZ_PPEL01000105.1 GCF_002899695.1 Rubneribacter badeniensis | reverse complement strand
GGGGGAGAAAGGAGAATAGGTTGCGAGGATGCCCGAAAGACGCTTACCGCAATCGGCAATGCGCGCAAGCTCGCACCTCGCGCGCGCCGATAAGAAGTCGCTCGTTCAACCCTCGATTACGGTCTCCGTTTCAGCGACCCCCCCCCCGCCGCCGCTTTCCGCAGGAGAAGGCGCGAAACCTGCCGGGTGCGCCGGACCCGCCGAACCCACCGGGCGCACCGAATCTGCCGGGTGCGCCGAGCTCGTCGAGTTCGCCGAACCAGGCACTCCTGCGACCGCCCCGCCCGCCGCAGGAGCGGGCGCCACCGCCACGGCAGCCAGTCGCCCGATGGGGTTGCCGCCCCCCATCACCACCAACTCGCGCGCCATCCAGCGCTCGAACACGCAGCACGCGTTCGACTTCCCCACCTTCGGACTGACCAAGCAGATGGGAAGGGCCACCGCGTCTTTCGGCGAGATCAGCCTCAGCACAGTGTGCGGGTGCATCTCCCCCAACGCCGAAATACCCGCCGCGAACGCCAGCCCCTGCTCTTGACTCAAAAACGCGTCGAACTCCTCGTTCGTCTCGCACTCAAAGCGAAGATCGAGGCCGCTTTGGCAATACGCCTTTTCAACCGCCTCGGAGAACGGCTGAAACGCGCGTGGCACCAGCACCGGATACGGCATCATGTCGTCCAAGGAGACGCAGCGGCAATGCGCAAGCGGATGGTCTGCCGCCATGATCGCACCTGGCGAAACAGTCCCCACCGACGCGCACTCGACGTCGGGATGCTCATAGGCGCCCACGGTGAAAAACGCGTCGTACTCGCCCGTGCGCAATCCGTCCGTCCCACGCGCAAGCGTTTCGATGGCCACCGTGGTGCTTACGCCGAGGTTTCTGCCGATGAACGCCGCAATGCTGGATCGAGCGCGCTCGCTGCCGTGAAAAGCCGGCACGCACAGCGCCACGTTCAGCGCAAGCGCGCTCGACGCTTGGTACGTGTGCGCAAACCGCTCCAACTCGCTGAACATCCGCAGCACCGGCGCCGCCTTCGCATAGAAGCGCTTGCCGAACAACGTGGGGCTTACGCCGCGGCTTTGGCGCACGAACAGATCGCTTTGCAGCTCGCGCTCAAGATCGGCGAGGGCCTTCGACACCGCTTGCACCGTCACGCACTGCTCTTTGGCCGCAGCAGACAAGCTGCCGTGATCGAATACGGAAACGAAGTATTTGATTTGATTGATGTTCAAATAACCCGCCCTGACGTCCTCGCCCCGCCTTTCCCACTATCCCCAGAATTCTAGCGCTCCTGCCGAGCACCGCACCGAGAACGCGTTCATTCAACTTTCTTTTGACGAGCGAATGGGAACGCCTGGTTGATGTTTTCGCAGTTCAAAATCACATTTGAGAAAAACACCCCGACATAAGCCCAACTCGCGGAGAAACCATGCAGCCCACCGCGAGCCCTCAACGAGCGTGCTATGCTTAAACGCCGCGGCAAACGCGAGAGCAGAGGACGGAGGAACGCATGGGATCGCCAGGGTTTCCCACGAAGGCGACGCACGAAGGGGTGCGGCGCATCGGCATGCCCCGCGCGCTTCTGTTCCACCGATACGGCCCGCTCTGGACGACGTTCTTCGAAGCGCTCGGACGCGAGGTGGTGCTGAGCGAACCCACCGACAAGGGCACGGTGGAGCGCGGCGACGCGCTCTCCAACGACGAATGCTGCCTCGCCTCGAAGGTGTACCTGGGGCACGTGGCGTCGCTTCTGGACGCGAACGCATGCGACGCGGTGTTCGTGCCGAGCATCGCCAACGTGGGGCTTCACCGGGGATTCTGCACGAAGTTCCAAGCGCTTCCCGACCTCGTTGCCAACACGTTCGCCGACGAACGCGTGCGCGTGCTCTCGTGCCTGGTGAACGAGCGGGAAGAGAAGACGGGCATGAAAGAGGCCCTTCTTGGCGTCGCCGCGCAGCTGGGCGCAGGCTCGCGAGAGGCGAAGCGCGCATGGAAAGCGGCGGCGCACGCGCAGACGCAGGCGGAGCGTTTCGCGGCAGCGCAGCAGATGCGGGCGCTTACCACGCTCGATCGCGCCCGCGAAGCCGCCCGCGACGGCGAGGCTGCGGCCTGCGACGCGCATGCGGCGCGCGACGCGGGCAGGACTGACGGGATGCGCGGCGCGGGCAACGCGAGCGGGACGGGCGGGACGACCAGTGCGGGCGGCGCGGACGACGCAGGCAGGACGAGCGGAACGAGCGGGACGGACAGCGCGAACCGCGGCACCGGCGCAAGGCGTCCGAACGGGGCGGCCGACACGGGCGGCGCGGGCCCCCGCATGGCGGCGGCCGTCAACGCCCGTGCAGCGGACAGAGCGGCGAGCGAGCGCGCAACCGTCGCAACCCCCGGCACGCAACCGCAGCGCACCGCGCCCGAAGCGCCCCTCGGCATCCTGCTGGCCGCCCATCCCTACGTGGCGCACGACCCGTATCTGGGCGGCACGCTCGTCGACCTGCTCGAAGGCATGGGCGCCATCGTCCTGTTCACCGACGAAACGGATCGCAAGCGCGCC
This sequence comes from Rubneribacter badeniensis, assembly GCF_002899695.1. GTDB lineage: Bacteria > Actinomycetota > Coriobacteriia > Coriobacteriales > Eggerthellaceae > Rubneribacter > Rubneribacter badeniensis. Next base: position 6,980 of record NZ_PPEL01000105.1, on the reverse strand, counting down.
CTGCAAGCAAGCTTCGGCTTCTCGAGCACGCTGCCGTGGGTCGTGAACCGCGAGCTGGTGGGCTCGCTCATGCTGCTGCACGAGCACGTGGACGGAATCGCGCTCGTGAGCGCTTTCCCCTGCGGCCCCGACTCGATGACCGACGACGCCATCGTGCGCTGCATCCAGGGCAAGCCCATCCTGAACCTCACCATCGACGCCCAAAGCGGCACCGCCGGGCTGGAGACGCGCGTGGAGAGCTTCGTTGACATCCTGCGCTACCAGGGGAAAGGGGGCTACGTCCATGGCGCCGACGCCTAACCAGGAGCCTGACCGCGCGCCCTATCCCCCGCACAGCCGTGAACGCGTGAACCCTTTGCGCACCGTCGGCGACGCGAGCGCCACCGACGAGGTGCGCGGCGCTCGCGTGGTGCTGGGAGACGGCGGACGAGGCCCGTTCAAGCTGTTGCCGCAGTCCCGCCGCAAACGGTCGGCCAAGCGCGACCGCCACGCCCGAACGCGCGTGGCGTTCTTCCGCTACAGTTACTACGACATCGCGTTCAAGTTCTTCGTGGAGCATGTGCTGGACGCCGATTTCGTCGCCCTCCCGAAACCCACGCGGCGCACCATCGAACTGGGGTCGCGCCATTCGAGCGACATGGTGTGCGCGCCTTTCAAGCACATCCTGGGCGACTACATCGAAGCGCTTGAGCTGGGCGCGGACGTGCTCGTGCAGTTCGCGGGCCCGTGCCGGCTGGGCTACTACGGCGAACTGCAGGAGTCCATCCTGCGCGATTTGGGCTACGAGTTCGAAATGCTGAATTTCGCCACGGTGACGGGCAAGCCGCTGACCGAGTACATCTCCATCTGCAAGAAGAAGGTGAACCCGAACGTGTCGGTGCCGCACGGCGTGCGCAACATGCTGGCCGTGTTCAAGATGATCGAGTGCTTGGACGAGGTGAACGACCTCTACCTGGCCAACGCCGGGTTCGAGGCGGAGCCGGGGTCGTTCGAGCGCGCACGCGAAGCCTACTTCGCCGACATGCGCGAGGCCACCTGCGAGCGCGATATCGCCGAGGCGCAGCGCCGCGGGCTCGACGCGCTGCGGGCGTTGCCCACGCGCAAGCCCGCGCGGCCGGTGCGCGTGGGCATCGTGGGCGAGTACTTCACCGCAGCCGATCCCGCCAGCAACCTCGACCTGGAGCGCAAGCTGCTCGCGCTGGGAGTGGAGCTTCATCGCTCGCTCACCATGACGAACCGCAACCTGCGCTACAACGAGCGCAACCTGCGCGCGAGCATCGCCGACTACGTGGCCTACGACATGGGGCCCACTTCCAGCCTCACCATAGCCTCCGCGCTGCGCTACGCGCAGGAGGGCTTCGACGGCGTGGTGCACGTGAAGTCGTCGGGGTGCACGCCCGAGGTGGACTGCGTGCCGGTGCTGCAGCGCATCGGCCGCGACACCGGCATGCCCCTGCTCTACCTCAGCTACGACTCGCAAACGAGCGACACCGGCTTGGACACGCGCCTCGAAGCGTTCTACGACATGCTGGCCATGAAGAAGGAGCATGCGAAGAAATGAAGGATTCCTTTATCGACGGCGGCGCGGGATGCCCCGACGCCGAAGATCGCCGTGAAAACCCGCTGGCAGACAAGCCGGCGGCCTGCTCGAACACCGTCTGCGCGCCCGATCGGACGCACGGCGAAGAGGGCTTGACGCGCGAAGGTGCGACATCGGCGCGTCCCGCGGCTTCGAGCGACTCGTCCCGCCCGTCGGGACAGACGGACGGTGCAGCACGCGGGGAGAGCCTGGAGGGGCAAGGGTCGGCACGGGAACGCGTCGCAGCGTCGGGCGGTCAGTCCGTCCCGGCAGGGCAGGAACGCGTCGCAGCGTCGGCAACTCCGTCCGTCCCGCCAGAGCAGACGGATGCCTACCTAGGCATCGACATCGGCTCCATCTCCACGAAAGGCGTGGTCATCGACGCGGACCGGCGCATCGTCGCGCGCACGTACCTGTGGACCGAGGGCAACCCGGCCGACGCGGCGCGGCGCGTGGTGGCCGGCCTCGGCGCGCAGGTCGACCGCGGCGCCGTGCGCGTGCGCACCGTGGGCACCACCGGCAGCGCGCGGCGGCTCGTCGGCGCGATGTGCGGCGCGACCGTGGTGAAGAACGAGATCACCGCGCATGCCGTGGGCACGACGTTTCTGCATCCCGACGTGCGCACCATCCTGGAGATCGGCGGGCAGGACTCCAAGATCATCTGCGTGGAGAACGGCATCGCCGTGGACTATGCCATGAACACGCTGTGCGCCGCCGGCACGGGCGCGTTCCTTTCGAGCCAGGCGCATCGGCTGGGCGTGGAGGTGGAGGAGTTCGGCGCCATCGCGCTCACCTCGAGGAAGCCGGCGAACATCGCGGCGCGCTGCACCGTGTTCGCCGAGAGCGACCTCGTGCACAAGATCCAGGTGGGCTACGCGCGCGAGGACATCATCGCGGGCCTGTGCCGCGCGGTGGCCACGAACTACCTCAACAACGTGGGCAAAGGCAAGCAGATCGTCGCGCCGGTGGTGTTCCAGGGCGGCGTGAGCAAGAACGCCGGCGTGGTGCGCGCCTTCGAGGACGAGCTGGGGATGCCCGTCGTCGTGGACGCCGACGGACACCTCATGGGCGCGTTCGGCGTGGCCTTGCTGGCCGCCGAGGCCGCTCCGCGCGCGGGGGCCGAGGCGTTCGACTTCGACGCGCTGCGCACGTTCGAGTTCGCCACGCGCGAGGTGGAGTGCCAGAAATGCGCCAACCGCTGCGAGATCATCTGCGTGCACCGCGACGGCAAGATCATCGACTCCTGGGGCAACCGCTGCGACAAAGGCGCCGTGAAGACCGAGGCGTGAAAAACCTTGCATCCTGCGCGTCACGCCGCTCGGTGCGGGCTCGAATAACTCCGTTGTCGTCGCTCATTGATAGTCACATTTCTGTAGCATAAACATAGCTAGATTTATAGCTCTGTTTATGCTACCTTTAGCTCGAAGCAGACGAAAGGAGGCATCATGACCATAACGAACACCGTGAGCGTGTCGGAGGCTCGGGCGAACTTCACCAAGATCGGACGTCAGGTGAGCGAAACGCGCAAGCCGGTCACCGTCTTCAAGGGATCAACACCCTACCTCGTCATAAGCCCCGCGCCGATCGCCGAAGCCCCCAACGCTGAAACCCTTGAGGCTTTCAGCGACCTGGAGAACATGAGAAAAGACCCTGCCTGCAAACCCCACGAAAGCGAGGGCGAGCTCTTCGCCGCACTGGGGCTGTAAATGTATCGATCCATCAGCTCTCCCGCATTTGAACGCGACGTCAAAAAGTGCATGAAGAAGCATTGGGATATGGAGTCCTTCAAGGCGGCGATATCCGCCATTCTTCATTCCGACGAAGAGCCTATTCCCCCGAGATACAACGACCACGCCTTGAGCGGCAATCTGCAGGGGAAGCGCGAGCTTCACGTCAAGGGACGCAACAGCGACTGGCTGATCATGTACGAGATAGTCGACGGCGTGGTCGGCTTCGCACGAACGGGGAGCCACGACGACCTTTTCTAAGCCGCACGCCTACCCGTCGCCGTGTTGGAAGCCGGGGTAGAGGGTCATGCCGCCGTCGACGTAGAGGGTGACGCCGGTGACGTATTTCGCCTGCTCGGAGGCGAGCCAAGCCACGGCGGCCGACACATCCTCGGGGTCGCCGATGCGCCCCATGGGCACGAGCTTCACGGTGGACTCGAGCGCGGCGGGGTCGGCGAACTTCTTTGCGTTGATGGGCGTGTTCATGGCGCCGGGAGCGACAGCGTTCACGCGGATGCCGCGGTCGGCGTACTCGAGCGCGAGCGTCTTCGTGAGCATGCCCACGCCGGCCTTGCTGGCCGCGTAGTCCGCGAAGTGCGGCCAGGGGATGATCTCGTGCACCGACGACAAGTTGACGATCACGCCGGGCATGTCGCGCTCGAGGAAGTGCTGGATGGCGCGCTGGCTACCGGCGAACAGGCCGGTCAGGTTCACGTCGATGACCTTCTTCCATTCCTCGATGGACTTCTGGTCGGACGGCGTGCCCACCTCGATGCCCGCGTTGTTCACCCAGATGTCGATGCCGCCGAACGAGAACATCGCCGCGTCGTAGAGCGCGTCCACGCATTCGGGCTTGCTCACGTCCGCCTGCACCGCGGCCGCCGCGCCGCCGGCCTCTTCGACGGCGCGCACCGTCTCGCGCGCGCCCTCCTCGTCCGTGCGGTAGTTGGCCACGACGTTCATGCCCTCCGCGCCGAAGCGCCGGGCGATGGCCGCGCCGAGCCCCTTCGAGCTTCCGGTGACCACGGCGGTCTTTCCTCGCAGGTCGTCGAACATGGCGCATCCTTTCTCGCAGCGTGAGCTGGGTTGGTGCCGCCACGATAGCGCGCGCGGCGTGCGGTTGCGGCGGGGACGCGCGCATCGTGGCGCGCCCGTTGGCGATCCGCCACCATCCCGAGCGGACAGAATTCGCTTCGCCCCGCACCCCGGCAACGGCGTGCGAAACCGGGTCGTGATAGCCCTCCTGCGCGCGCCCCGAGCTGCAATAGCCGCCAGTGCGCGAGCGATCGCCTTTCGTGGTAGAAATCGACGGAAAATGATCATTGTCGCGGAACTTCCTCGGCAGACAGAAAAGCGTCGCCTTTGTTGACCAGGCACGATGCGCGAAAACTCAGTCGCCCAACCTGCCGAAGGCCAGCGAGGAGCCTTCGGATGATCATTTTCCGTCGATTTCTACCACGAATCCAGGTTTCGCGCGCACTCGGCACCGCAAGCCGCCAGAGGAGCGGGAGCCTCGATGTTTCACGTGAAACATTCGTGCTGAAATCCCCGATGTTTCACGTGAAGCATTTTCGACAGACAGGTGGCACGGCCCCAAAATCGCACGGATCTTGCGATGCGCGGGGGCGGGCGTTCGGGGATACTGGGCGGGCAACCAAGGGAAAGGATCGGCATGCTCGTCGAATTCAAAGGGATGCTCCCCGACGTGGAGCGAGCCGCGTTCATCGCGCCGAACGCGGCCATCTGCGGGAACGTGACGCTGGACGAGGGAAGCTCGGTGTGGTTCAGCGCCGTGATCCGCGGCGAGGTGGCGCCCATTCGCATCGGGCGGAACAGCAACGTGCAGGACAACGCGATGCTGCACAGCGACTACGACTGCCCGGTCACGCTGGGCGAGCGCGTGTCGGTGGGCCACAACGCCGTTGTGCACGGCGCCACGCTCGAGGACGACGTGACCGTGGGCATGCACGCCACGGTGATGAACGGTGCCGTGATCGGGCGCGGATCGATGATCGCGGCCGGCGCGCTGGTGAAGGAACGCGAGGTCATTCCGCCGTGCTCGCTCGTTGTGGGCGTGCCGGGCAAGGTGATCCGCACGCTCGACGCCGAGGCGGTGGCGCGCAACATCGCCCACTCGCAGGAAGCCTACATCGCCGACGCGCAGGAGTACGCCCGCGCCCGTGTGGTGGAGTAGCGCGCCCGACCGAACGAAGCCGCCCGGCCGATCAAGCCGGGCGGCGCGATGTTTCACGTGAAACATTCGTGCTGAAATCCCCGATGTTTCACGTGAAACATCGGGGGTCGCGGGCCGCCGTTAGCTCAGCCAGTGGACGCGGGATTCGTCGTAGCGGTCGGCGCCCTTCGGGGCGGGCTCGGCCGTCGGATGGCCGCAGGCGATGAGGGCGAACGGCTCCAAATCGGCGGGCGCGTCCACGATGGCCGACACCGCGGCCATGTCCTCGGGATGCGGGGCGATGCCCATCCACACGGCGCCGAGCCCCAGCTCGACCGCTTCGAGCAGGATGTTCTCCACCGCGGCGCTCACGTCCTGCACGGCCAGCTCGGGAAACCGCAGGCCCTCCGTGCGCATGCACGGCACGATGACGCACGGCGCGCTGGCCGCGGGTTTCGCGTACGGCGTGACCTCCGCCAGCCGTTCGAGCGTCGCCCGGTCGCGCACGACGTAGAACTCCCACGGCTGCTGGTTCCCGCCCGACGGCGCGGCCATGCCCGCGCGCAGCATCGTGCGCACCTCGTCTTCAGTCACCGGCTCGTCCGTGAACTTCCGCACGCTCGCGCGCTTCGCAATCGCCTCGATCATGGCACCCTCCTTCAGGTCGCTTCCCCAACGAGCCGATCATACCGCGCCGCACAAAACCCACGAACGAAAATTTGCAAATCGCACGACTTGGTGCGCGCATCATCGAGTTATGCCCCTATCCAAATCGTATAGGCCCAATGCATCAGGGAAAACTCTCCTTTTGGACGGTACCGCGAGTGAGGAGGCTCGGCCTACACTTCCCCCACTCCGTCACCGAGCGGACGGCAAGAAAGGAAAGGGGACTGGGCAATGGAAGATATGAAAGAACGAAAGCTCGATAGGCGAACGTTCATCAAAGGGGGCATAGCGACTGGCGTTGTCGGAGCCGCCGGGGCACTTTTCGCCGGATGCGCGCCGAAGGCAAGCCCCAGTGCGCAGGAAGCTGGAAGCGAGGTCGAGTCCTCTGGCGAAGCGCTGACCGCGAAAGGGCTCGAGACCAGGCAATGGTCGTTTCAAATCCCGCCAGCCGCTCCCGACGAGAGCATCATCACGCGAACAGAGACGGCGGACATTATCGTAGTCGGCGCGGGAACCTCTGGCTTAGCAACCGCTGTTTCCGCTTCCGAGCAGGGCGCGCGCGTGATCCTCGTGAGCGCCTCGAAAGGCAACGTATCGCGCGGGGGATCGAATCACGCCGTATACAGCAAGGTGATGGAAGCACAAGGCATCGAACGCTACGATGTGGACTCCTTCTTCCGATCTCAGATGATCGCCGCCGGCTACAACATGGGGGTGCGGACAAAAAGTTGGACACTCCGGTGTCCGGATTGGAGTCCGCATGTACCCGTTGGAGACCAGGGAGCTCGCCGTGGAGGCCGTCGCGGCGGGGTTCAGCCTGACCGAGGCGGCCGAG
>NZ_PPEL01000104.1 GCF_002899695.1 Rubneribacter badeniensis | reverse complement strand
CGCGCAAAGCGCCGCCTTCCGGCCCCGCCTCCCCTGGCGCTCCGGCGCGCTGCCCGAGCGGCTCGCGCGTGAGCGGCCCCTCGTCGCCGAGGTGGTACAGCGCGCCGGTCAGCACCATGCCCACCAGCGCCACGGCCTCGAAGGCCGGGTCGATCTCGGGACGGATGCAACCCTCGCGCTGCCCGCGCGCGATCTGGCCCTCCAGCACGTCGAGCAGCCGCCGCTCGTAGCCGCGCATCGCGTCCGACCACACGCGCCCCTCGCGCCACAGCTCCGACACGAAGAAGCGCCCGAACGCCTTGTTCTCGAAGATGCCCGACGCGAACAGCTCGATCATGCCGGTGAGCGCGTCTGCGGCCGTGGGGGCCTCGGCCGCGATGCACTCGAAGCCGGCCACGATGCGCCCGATGCCGTCCTCTAGAATGCTCTCGGCCATCGCGGCCTTGCTTTTGAAGTGGTAGTACGCCACGCCCTTCGACACGCCCGCCACCTCCACGATCTCGTCCACCGTGGCCGCCGAGTAGCCCTTCTCGCCGATCACCTCCAAAGCGGCGTCGAGCAGCTGCCTGCGCGTCGCGCACGCTTTCTCGGTGCGCCTCGTTCCCATTGCCGCATCACCCCCGCAACCCAGACGTCCGCCGTCGGGCCGTTCGCCTGCCGATACCGATACCCAGTGTAGCAAGTCGGAGGCTACCCCAACTGCAGGATCGGATGCAAGTCCTCCATGCGCACCGTGCGCTTGCGCCACGCCACGAGGCACGTGAGCGCGAAGCACACAGCGCCGATGGCCGCCAGCACCGCGCAGTCCAGGCCCGCTTGCGCGTAGTCGAGGCCCGTCATGATCTGGCGCATGCCGGACACCACGTAGGTCATGGGCATGTACGGGTTGACGGCCTGGAAGAACTCCGGCGTCGTCTGGATGGGAAACGTCCCGGCGCACGCCGTGAGCTGCAGCATGAGCAGGATGATCGCGAGGAACCTGCCGGGGAACCCGAACGCCGCCATGAGAAGCTGCATGATGGCCGCGAACACGAGCGCCACGAGGTAGCCCATCGCGTAGAACGCGGGCACGTTGTCGATCTGAAGCTGCAAGCCGAACTGGAGCACTGCCATGAGCAGCGTCGCTTGGACGAGGGAGAACGCCGCCATCGGCAGGTAGTTCGAGAACGCGGCCGTCACCGGGCTCGCGCCCGCGAGGACAAGGCGGCTGTTGAGCGGCTTGAACACGAACCCCGCCACGAGGCCGCCCACCCAAAGCCCCAGCGCCATGAAGTACGGAGCGAAGCCGGTGCCGTAGTTCTTCACCGTCGTGTAGTACTCGTTCGCCAGTTCGACGGGATCGCTCATCATGGAGGACTTGCCGTCGATGTTCGTCGTCTGGTCGGCGGCGGTCTTCGCGCCGTCGGCGAGCGCGCCGGCCAACTCGCCGGAGCCGTCCACCGCGCTCTCAAGGCCCTCGCCAAGCTCGGCGCTGCCCTCCTCGAGCTGCGCGGCGCCGTCGGCGATCTGCGCGGAGCCGTCCTGGGCGCTCTGCGCGCCGACCGCAAGCTGGCCCGCGCCGCTCTCGGCCGACCGCGCGCCGTCGACGAGCTGGGACACGCCGGCGTCAAGCTGGCCCGCCCCCGACACCGCCGAGGCCGCGCCGTCTCTCACCTGCGCCGCGCCCGAGGCCACCTGCGCGGAGCCTGCCACGAGCGAGGACATGCTGGCGTTCACCTCGTTCGCGCCGGCGTCGAGTTGCAGCACGGCGGCTCGCAGCGCGGGCGATTGCCGAACGAGCGGAAGAAGCTGCGAGGACAGGCTCTCGTAACCGACCGAAAGGCTGTTGAGGCCGCCATAGAGGGTGGCGGCTGAATCATCGCCCGAAGATCCGATGCCGCTAGCGAGGAGGTTCGCGCCGCCATAGAGGGTGGTAGCCGACGTATCGCCCGGCGCGCCGATGCCCGCCTGCAGCTGCTGCGCACCGGAAACAAGGCTCCCGGTGCCCTCCTCAAGCTGCGCTGCACCGCTTGACAGGCTCCCCGCGACCTTTTGGGCGGCTGCGATGAGTTGCCCAGCCGTCTCCGCATCGCCGCCTTCGAGCGCCGCTTGGGCGCTGCCCAGCAACCCGCACAGCGTTTGGTCGGCCGCCGTCTGGCCCGACGCGCCGATTCCGGCCTTCAGGGAGGCCGCGCCCGCTTGGGCATCGCGCGCGCCCGCCTCAAGAGCGCCCGCGCCGCCGGAAACAGCGTCCAACCCACCCTTGAGCCGGCCCACGCCGCCAGCAAGCTCGCCAGCCGCGCCTTGCAGCTGCGCGATGCCATCGGATATCTGATCCGACCCCGCTTCAGCTGCCGCCACCTGCGCTTCGTCCGGCAAAGCGCTGGTCGCCTCCGCCAGCTGGCCGGCACCGGCGGCCAGCTGGCTCGTGCCGTCGCTTTGCAGCTTCGCCGCGCCGCTCGACACGCTGCCGGCGCCAACGGACACCTGGCTCGCGCCGTCGTGCAGCTGGCTTGCGCCTGCCGCGAGCGATTGCGTGCCGGCCTTCAGCGTGGAAGCGCCGCCGACGAGCGTGCCCAGGCCGGAATCAAGGGACGATGCGCCGGAAACGAGGCTACCCAGGCCGGCGTCGAGCGAAAGCGCGCCGTCCTTGAGCGTGCCGAGGTTCGACGTGATGGCGGCGCTGCCGTCCTTCGCCGTCATAAGGCCGTCCTCCAAATCGCCCGCGCCGTCGGCAGCCGTCTGGATGTCCTTGCCCGAATCGGCCACGCGGGAGAGCACCGTCTGCCAGTACTCCTCGGCCACCGTGTCGCTCACGCGCTGGCGCACCTCCTTCCACACCGTCTCGCCGATCTGGGAGGCCAGCATGTTCTCGCTTTGGTTGTACTCGATCTTGAGCTGCGCCCTGCGAGGCGCGTCGCTATCCGCCGATGCCACGCTCGCGGAGAAGTCCGACGGGATGGTGCAGGTCATGAAGTACGTGCCGTCCTCAAGGCCCCGCTGCGCCTCGTCAGCCGACACGAAGTGCCACTGCAGGCCGTCGTCGGTGCCGCGCAACTCGTCCACCACGTCATCGCCGAGGTTGCGGTTCTCGGCGGCCACCGTGGCACCCGCGTCCTCGTTCACCACGGCCACGGGCACCGTGTTCAGGCGCGCGTACGGATCCTGAAACGCCGCCAGATACAGCGCGCCGTACAGAAGCGGCATGATGGCGATGGCCGCGATGACCACCCACATCACCTTCGACGCCGTGATGTTCTTCCATTCGAGGCCCGCAAACCGAAGTCCCTTGAACGCCATGCTCACTCGCCCTCCTTCGCCAGATACACGCACGCGTCGGCCATGGCGGCCAGATCGCGCTCCACCACGCCCACGACCACGGCGGCCCCGCGCAAGCGCGCCGCCTCGCGCAGAAGCTTGACGAGGGAGGCCGACTGGGCCATGGTCAGCTGATCCTCCACGTCGTCCACCACCACCGCGTCCGGCTCGCCCGAAAACGCAAGCGCGATGCCCAGCGTGGCCAGCTTCTGCGACGTGAGGTCCTTCACGCGCACGTTCGCCGCATCGTCCAAACCCCATTCGCGCAAGTAGGAAAGCACCGCATCGCGACGGGGACGGCGGCCGTGCAGCTCGAACTCGGCGCTGGCCGCATAGGCGACCGTCAGGCTGTCCTGCAGGTCGTTCAAGCCCTTGAACAGGCCCAAGCCCACATGTCGCGCGACCTTCGCGCGCTGGCGCGGAAGCTCGAGGCCGCCCGCGGACAGCGTGCCCTCCGTGGGCTTCATGCGCCCGGCCAGCGTGAGCAAAAGCGCCGTCTTGCCGCTGCCGTTGCGGCCGCGCACGGCGAAAAGCTCGCCCGCGCGCGCATCGACGTCCACAGCGCGGTACGCGTACCCCGCGTACGTTTTGAGCCCCAACCCGCGCGCACGGAAGTACGGCTCGCCCGCTGCGAGGACGGCGGTGCCCGTAGGCGCGCCCACGACCGCTTCGGCATCGGCAGGCGCGATGGCTTTGCCGGGCGCAAGAGCGGCGACAGACGGGAACGCCTCTTGCATGTTCATCATGATCCCCTTCCGTTTGCCAGTCCATTTTTTGACTGACTAGTCAGTTTCAATGTTCGGAAGTATAGCACCTGCCGGAAAACGCGCAAGCGCCGTCTCCCAAAGCGCACAACCCGCATGCCGCAACGCCGCGACCGCTCGGCCTCCGGGCGCGCGCCGCCAGCCCAGCGCCTGCGACTGCCGCTCCACCTCCAGCCGCGTACCGCAACCGCCCTGCCCGCGCATCGCGCCAAGCGGCATCCTCCCCATCATGCCCCTTCCCTATCCACCCGATGGTTTCCGTAGAAGAATCGTCATGCGGCGGTGATCTCGGGTATACTTCCAGCGAGCGAAACGCGCCGGGGAGCGCGGCGGGCTCGGCGCGCAAGAGCGCGCGGGCCGCCTACTCGACGGCGGGTCCGCCCCCGCACATCCGCCGAACCCTCGCGCGCCCCACGCGGCCGTACGGACCGCGTGGGGCGAGGAACCGCGTGGGCCGCGGGACCGCCGATGCGTCCTCGGCACTGCACCCGCGCATCCGCGCGAGGCGCGCAGGCCGCGTGGGATACGCGGTCCGCAACCGCGACCCGCGGACATGTCTCGCGCCCCGCGCCCGAACTCGGCGTTGCGGCGCAACCGCACAGCACGACGAAAGGAACCGCCATGAAAGCGAAGATGGTCCACCGCTGCATCCACGTCCTCGACCTCGATGCGTCGCTCACGTTCTACGAGCGCGCGCTCGGCCTGACCGTGCAGCGCCGCATGGGGCCAAAGGACGGCTCGTGGGAAAACGTGTTCATCGGCAACGGCGAAACCGATTTCCAAATCGAACTCACTTGGAACCGCGGCCGCGCAGAGCCCTACGTCAACGGCGGGCGCGACACGCACCTGGCCTTCGAGGTGGACGACATGGACGCGGCGCGCGCCCTGCATGAGGAGATGGGCTGCGTGTGCTTCGTGAACGAGCGCATGGGCATCTACTTCATCGAGGATCCCGACGGTTGCTGGCTCGAGATCATCCCGGCCAACCGCGCGGAGTAAACGGGGAGGCTCCGTGACCGAGTACGCCTCCGCAGACAAGCTGCTCGCCGACCTTGGCGAGAGCGCGCACATCGAATGCGGCCGCGAGACGTCGATCAAGCTGGCGCGCGCCGTGCGCCGACGCTTCGCCACGCGCCGCTGCGCGTTCGCGCTGGAGGCCGACGCGGGCTGCCCGCGCGACACGGTGACCTCCCATCTGCGCTTCTTCAGCCAGCTGGCCGGCGGCGCCGTGCACCACGAGGACGCCGTCGCCCACTTCGGCCTGCGCGGCATCGCCCGCGCCAAGCTGCGCGACCTTCCCGCCTCCCAAGCCGCGCTCGTGCGGCTGGCGCGCGCAAGTCTGTTCCAGCCGGAGGTCTGCCTGATCGAGCGCCCGCTGTCCGACCTCGATGCCGAGGGGCGCGCGAGCGCGCTCGCGTGGATGTCCGAGGCCGAGGAGCGCGGCTGCCGCTTCGTCACCACGCTGCAGCCCCTGCGCGAGGCGCTGCTCATGCCGGGCATCGCGCTGTGGTGCGAGGATGGGCGCTTCATCGAGGTGGCGCACGACGAGGACGATTCCACCGCACCTCCCGACGGGGCGTTCGACGAGGTGCGCGTGTGCAAGATCCCCGCGAAGGCCGACGCGGCCACGCTTCTGTTCGACCCGCGCGAGATCGACTTCATCGAAAGCGCCAACAAGCAGAACCACGTGTCGGTGCGCGGCTCGCTCTACCCCACCCCGCTCACAATGGACGAGCTGGACGACGAGCTTTCGCGCTTCGGCTTCTTCCGCTGCCACCGCTCCTACATCGTGAACGCGCAGCGGGTGGCGAAGGTGGAGCGCTACACGCGCAACAGCTTCAACCTCACGCTGAACGACGCGAACCGCACCTCCCTCCCGCTCTCCAAGGGACGCGCGCAGGAGCTGCACGAACGGCTGGGCCTCACGCGCGAAGCCCGCGCGGCGCACGCGACCAGTGAGGCCCGCGAGGCTCACACGGCCCGCACGGCGCAGGACGGGCGGGCCGATTCCGCGGCGTGCGGCGGCGCCGAGGGGACGGCGGCGGCGCAAGCGGCCCCCGAAGGCGCGTCCGCTCCGACAAGCCGCCCGGATCGGACGCGCGCCGCATCCCCGACCGGCGAGGAGGACCCCAAGGCCCGAACGGCCCGAGACGACCGGAGCCGGGAGGCTCGGGGAGACCGAGGGGGGCGAGCCGGCGAAGCCCGTCCGACAAGGCGGGCGGCCCGGACGGAAGGAGGCCCGCGATGACGGCCCCGAGCGCGCGGCGGTCCCTGCGCGCCGTGGCCATCCTCACCCGCAAGTACCTCGCCGACCTTGCGCGCAACCCCGCGATGACGCTGAGCGCCGCCATCCCCGTGCTCTGCTCGTTGCTCTTCCGCCTCATCTGGGCCGAGCAGTCCGGACTCTCCCCCGACGCCTCGGCGCTCGTCGTGATCGCGACGCTCTACGCCGTCATGTTCGAAGCCCTGATAGCATCTTCGACGTTCATCATGTACGCGATGGCCGAGGAGCGAGAGAAGGGGGTGCTCGTCACGTTGCTGCGCTGCGGCGTAACGCGAGGCCAAACCGTCGCTGCGCGCCTCACGTCGGGCTTCGCCGCGTTCGCCGCGTCGTGCGCAGCCTGCTGCCTTCTGCTGCTTCCCGATCCGACCGTCACGCTTCCCGTCGCGCTCGTCGGCATCGCAAGCCAACTGCCGCTCTTCCTTGCCGGCGCCGCCCTGGGACTGCGTGCCCACACGCAGATGTCCACAATGTCGCTGTCTGTCCCCCTCACCATTGGCGGCATGCTCCCGTTTCTCCTTTCCGGCTTCGAAGCCGCCATACCCATCGTGCCGTACCTTCCCAACGGCGGCGCGTTTCCCTTCATGATCGCACTCGTCACAGGCGGCGATTCCCTCTCTGCCCTCCCCCTCGCCCTCCTCACGACCGCCCTCTGGACCGCTGCCGCCACCTTCTTTCTGGCGTGGATGCTGCGGAAGGAGAGCCGGGAAGGGGACGGGTTCGGGGAGTAGCGGGGGCGCGGCGGCCGTCCCGAGGATGGCATCCGCGCATCCTCGGGACGGCCGCCGCAGGAGCGCAGGAGCAGATGCGCATCCGCAGGAGCCGCGCGCTCGCCCCTCCCGCACGCGCTCCTTGCTCCTCTCGTCGCCTCCCCTGCTCCTCTCGTCGCGAAGCGGCTCCTGATGTCGGGTTTCCCTTGCGCGGTGCCGAGACGGGCGCGATGATGCGCTGCGTCAGGTCCGCGGCGGATGCGCCGCGCGAAGAGAAAGGGAACCGTCATGATAACCGCAAGCCAACTATCCATGCTGGTGCTGGGGCTCGGCCTCATCTGCGTGGTGAGCATGGCGCTGCACATGCGCCACGAGCGCACGCTCAAGCGCGTGGAGGCGCTGGAGCGGCGCTCGGAGGAACTCGAGGCATCGCTTGTCGCCCTCGCCACCCGCGGCACCTCCGTTGCCCCCGCGCTCGAACACGCCGCCGCATGCGAGCGCAACGACGTAGCGAACGAGCACGCCGCCCCGGCGAAGGCCGCGGAACCGTCCGCGTGCGCGTCCGCGGCCCCGCACAGCTCCGTCCGCACCGCCAACCCTGCCCCCGCGGCCGCCCGCTAGGAGGCCCCCATGAACACCCTGCTCTCCACCGAGGACGTGTGCCTCAGCTTCAAAGGCAAGCGCGTCCTCGACCATCTCTCCTTCTCCGTGACGCGCGGGGAGTGCTTCGGCTTCCTCGGCCCGTCGGGCGCGGGCAAGACCACCACCATCAAGCTGCTCACGCGCCAGCTTGCGAAGGACTCCGGCCGCATCCACCTGTTCGGCCGCCCCATCGAGCACGCCACGAACGCCGACTACGAGCGCATCGGCATCCTGTCGGACACAAGCGCCCTCTACGAGCGCATGAGCATAGAGGACAACCTGCGCTTCTACGCGAAGATCCGCGGCGTGACCGGCAACAACATCCCCACGCTGCTCGAGCGCATGGGGCTTGCCGACAGCCGCAAGACGCTCGTGAAGAACTGCTCGAAGGGCATGCGCCAGCGCGCCGCGCTCCTCGCCGCCCTCGTGCACGGCCCCGAGCTGCTATTCCTCGACGAGCCCACGAGCGGCCTCGACCCCGCCGCCCGCGCCGAGGTGCACAAGATGCTGCGCGAGCTGAAGGACGCGGGCGCCACGGTGTTCCTCACCACGCACGACATGGCCGAGGCCGAGGACCTCTGCGACCGCATCGGCATCCTGAACGAGGGCCGGCTCATAGCCGACGACGCCCCGCAAGCGCTCAAGCTGCGCCACGCCCGCAACGAGGTGGTGATGCGCCTCGCCAGCGGCCGCGTTGTGCGCACCACCAAGGACGCCGCCGGCGCGCCGCTCGTGGCCGAGGCGCTGGCCTCGGGAGAGTGCCTGTCCGTTCATTCCGTGGAGCCGAACCTCGAGGAAGTGTTCCTCGAGATGGCCGGAAGGGAGTTCTAGCATGGAAGCCGCGCTGAGAAAGACCAGCGCCCTGCTGGGCAAGGATATGAAGGACCTCGTGAAGAACCCCACCGTGCTTTTGGGCTGCCTGTTGCCCGTCGGGTTCATCGCGCTGTACAGCCAGACGATGGGCGACGCATCCGGCGAGGCAGCCGACGCCGCGCGGCACCAGTTCCTGACAATGGCGCTGTTCATGACCGTGGGAATGACCGGCTGCATGACGGCGCTCTACACCATCGCCGAGGAGAAGGAGAAGCACACGCTGCGCACGCTCATGCTGGCGAACGTGAGCGCCGCGCAGGTGATCGCCTCGCGCGCCGTCGTTTCGCTGACGGCCATCGTCGTCGCGCAAGCAGCGTGCTTCGCCGTGCTGCGCGCGCCGATAGACCTGCTGGCGCCGTACCTGCTGCTCGGCATCCTGTCCGGGCTGCCCGTCGTGATGTTGTCGCTCGTCTTGGGCCTGGCCTCACGCGACCAGATGACGGCCGGCGTGTACAGCGTCCCCCTCATCCTCGTGGCGTTTCTGCCCATGTTCGCCCCCTTGAACGAGACGCTGGCAAAGGCGACCCCTTACTGCCCCACCGGCGGCGCGCAGGAGCTTTTGAACCTCGCCGCCGACGGCGCGCTCTTCACCGCCGACGCCCTCCAGCCCCTTGTCGTGACGCTCGTCTGGGTGGCCGTCGGAGCCGCAGCCCTCGCCTTGCTCTACAAGCGCCTCGCGCGCGACAACTAGGGGCGAAGGCGAGGCCGGGGGAGGCGAAGGCGAGGCCGGGACCGTTTCGCCTTCGCCAAACGGCCCCGGCCCCTCGCACCCCGCGGAGCACGCACCGCATGCATTCCGCCTCGCATCCCTCGCGCCCTCGTCTCCTACGCAGCGCGCCACGCGCACCCTCGTCCTCTGTACGGTGCGCCCCGTACGCCCTCGTTCCCTGCTGGATGCCCCGCGCCCTCGTCCCTCGCGCCTCGCGCCCCTTCACCCCCTGCGCAGCGCACCCCGTATGCCCTCATCCTTTGCGCGATGCGCCCGCCCCCGAACCGAACC
>NZ_PPEL01000103.1 GCF_002899695.1 Rubneribacter badeniensis | reverse complement strand
CCTCGTACACTCGAAAAGATTCGCCCGAAGCTGCCATCCAGGCCGGCTCCTTGATGCAGAGCGACTGATCGCTTTCGCAATCGGTGATGCGCTCGTTATAACGCCGAATCAGATTTGCAACGCCTTCTTTGATGCCCTCGTAATCAAAGAAGCCCATCTCTTCGACGTTGGTTCCCACAAACGTTTCAATGCTCTGCACGCCCACTCTGCCATCCAAGCCCTCCGACTTGAACAGCCCTTGAGCAAAGGCCACGCTATCTGCGGGCACCAGCATCATCGGACGAAATCCATGCAACAAGTTCTCCCGCGCACGGTCGACCAATTTTGCCGAAGGAGCCATCGTAACGTGGAAAACCGTAGTCCCCAGCTGAAAGTCCCCCTGCCGATCAGTTTGCCGATCGGCCGCGTTGGCCTTATCGCGCCCAATCGCCAGAGCGGGAAAACGAAGCTCGAGCTTCGCCCCCACAAGATGCTGCGCAACGGCACCAGTCGCCTGATCGGGCCGATTCCTCGCGGCGGCAAGAATGTCCGCAACGAGATCCGCGACGGGTTTACGCAAGTCGATAAGCACCTCCAGCCGTTTCTTGTTGAAATAGTCCCGCACTACGCAATTCACGAAGTACGTCTCCAACGCCTCGGCCGCCGCCTCTCGGCATTGCGCATCAGGTTCGAATGGAAGCAACGCCTTCGACACCCGCTCGGCAAGATCGGTTGCAAGCACAAGCGTCCTGCGCGAAGTGCGCCCGCCCTCAGCGGTGAAACGACGCGTCTCGCCATGCTTTTCAAGCACCTTTTTGATGGAAGCTCCGCTCAGCCCTTTGACTTGGCTCCCCTTGTCCGACTTGACCGCCCCTGCTGTCAGCGGAAACGTTTCGCGAAGCAGCCCGGACACCGCGATCCCGCTCGTCATAACATTGGTGTTCACGCTGCCCTTTTTGCTTCTTTGAAGCTCGTACCACTCGGCCGCAGCCTTCAGCGCAGCTGCGCAAGCCTCCTCAGAGCGCTTCACGCAAAACCACCTCATCGGACGCCCCGCCAAGCGCCGGAAGCACTGCCGCGCGCATAAGCCACGACACG
The DNA here is from genome assembly GCF_002899695.1 of Rubneribacter badeniensis. Classification (GTDB taxonomy): domain Bacteria; phylum Actinomycetota; class Coriobacteriia; order Coriobacteriales; family Eggerthellaceae; genus Rubneribacter; species Rubneribacter badeniensis. Next base: position 8,525 of record NZ_PPEL01000103.1, on the reverse strand, counting down.
GCCGGCACCGCAACGGCATCGCCAAACGCATAGTGCACTTGAGACTCGGTGAATTGGGCGATGTTGAACGTGCCCGCTCCCTGCAACCTCGCATATTCAAGGCCCGTCATCCAGCGAATCCGAGCCTTTCCTTTTCCGAGGAACGCCACCGCCTGCTTGGACGAGCCACCCCGAGCCGTGCGCAAACAGCCTGCGATGTCGTCATCGCGCAACTCCCACACAGGCACCCCGTTCCTCGTCCGGCGATACGCCGTCCGGGCAACCACCCTCCTGCTCTTCATCAGGCGGTCGAATCGAGAACGCTGATTCTCGCTGAGAGACTTCGCGAACGCGCAAACCCGCTCGTCGCTCCACCACCGGGGATCGTCGTCAGGCAGCTTTTCAGCAAGCTTCATGAACCCTCCGGATTTCAAATCGGGAAATGCAGGCAGAGGGGTGACGTGGGTCACCAACGATTCGTCGGAGTGTATCCACGCCAGCTTGTCGGGACGAAGCGACGAGTCCACTTCGCCCCCTCCGAGGGGATTCAGCAAGCCAACTACGAACATCCTCGGCCTCGACTGGGGAAGCCACCTACGAGCATTCAGCTCAAGCGCATCGACCGAGTATCCAAGTTCGTTGAACGTCTCAACAACTATGCGAAAATCCATGCCATCGTGTGACGACGCCAAGCCGCATACATTCTCCAAGATAAGAGCCCGAGGCTTTCGATCGCCCATGCCTGCAATGACGTCGGCGAAACCGAAGAACGCATTCGACTCCCGACCTTCGACCAGACCGTTTCGCTTTCCCGCCAGCGAGAGATCGGTGCAGGGGCTGGACGCCCACGCGATATCAGCGGTGGGGACAGCGCCGGGATCGACGTCGAACACGTTTTTGCACACAAGATCCGAGGAACCCCACTGGGCTTCGTACAGCGCGCATTTCGTCTCATCGACGTCGTTCGCCCAAATGGTCTGAACACCGACCTTCTGCATTCCGGCGCGCGCCAAACCGATGCCCGAAAAGAACTCCAAAGCAGTCTTTCGCGAGGGGAAGGGCACTATGTTGCATTGCTTCACGGAAACACCTTTCCTTTCGCGCGATCGACCTTTCACAAGCATTGTAACCGGAATCGCATACCTTGCCCGTACCAAAATCCATCGCGGCTCTCTCAGCGGAGAATCTTCATTCGAGAAGGAAGCGAAAGCGCAAACTTTTGCGAGGGATTATTTTGCAAAGAGAGTTTTACCGTATCCGCAATGAAAGCCTCTCCCCGCACGCACGAACTCCCGTCTTCACAAGCGCTTCAGCAAGGTGCTGCGTCACCGCAGCATGCCACGTCGCCGACATGCCGGCATCCCCCCGCCCCCGCTGCGTCGTCACCGCGCCATCATGCCGCTCAAACGTTGGATTTCGGTTAGGGGCACGTTCCGAAAGCGCCTTCCACCCTTCAACCCCCGATCATCACGCAAGCAGGAGCAAAGAGCCGCGGTCGATCGGCAGCCCTTTCTGAGCGAAATCAAGCCACCCTCTCCCCTCGACAAAGCCAACCGCGGAGCCGAATCTGAGCGCGGCGAGAGCCATCAACGCCGCAGCCGCCCCCTCAGCCCGACGCAGAGCGCCCGCCCGAAGAAAGCACGCGAACAAACAGCCGTCTGCCACAAAAAAACCGACTTCCTCTTTCGTGCAGACCAAGCATTTTCCCGGTATTATGAAAGGATATATCCAAGAAAACCGGGGGAGATCGCAGCAGGGAAAACCAGACAGCCGCGAATCTGCAACTTCAAGTAGAAGAACGACAGGGGAGACGAAGGGGCAAAGGGGCAGGAGGGACCGTGGAAACCGAGCATCTACGCGAGTACATCACGCTCTCGCAGTCGCTGAACTATGCCAAAGCAGCGGAAGCGCTGTTCGTGTCGCAGCCGGCGTTGCGCTCGCATGTCAAAGCGCTCGAAGACGAAGTGGGATCGCCGCTCATAGTGAAGCGCGACGGCCGACTCGAGCTGTCGATGGCCGGTCGGCTGTTCCTCAAGCTCGCACGCGACATCGTTTCGCTTTCCGACGACGCGCTTGCCTCCTGCCGCGCGCTCGCCGAGAACTGCACGACGCTCCTCGTCAGCACGATGGGCTATGCCCCGTTTGAGAAGCTGCTGACTTCCGCGCGCGAACATCTGCATGCACGGCATCCCGAAACAGAGATTGGCTTGCGGTTTTTGAGGGGAGCCCACGCCAACCTCTCCACCATCGTCGAAAAGAAAGCCGACTTCTCGCTTCTCCCCCGCGTGCGCGGCATCGACGATCCCGAACCTCCCTTCGACCCGCACTTCCTGCCCGACGTGAGCTTCCTCCATCTCGGCACCGAACGCTGCCTGTTCTGGATGACGAACGACAACCCCCTGTTCCATCGGGAAATCGTGCACGCGCGCGACTTGGAAGGCCAATCGCTGCTTCTGGGAAACACCGACAACATGCTGGCCGCAGGAGCGGAGTTTCTCCGCTACTTCGCGCAGGCGGGCGCACGCATCGAACTCGACCCCCAACCGTTTGCTTGCTACGACGATTATGTCTACACGCCGCACGACGGATTCGGCATCGTCGTGGAACAGTTCCATCCGACGCTCGCATCGCGCAGCGACTTTCGGATGTTCTCGGTTGCGGAGTTTGAAATCGCAAGCGACATGCTCGTCATCTACGACGAATCGCGCTTCGACCGCTGCGGGCAACTCTTCCTCGACGCGCTGAGGTCGCTCGCACCCTCGAGCGCGGCAAAGGGATGACGAAAGGGATCGCATACGTGGCGCGGAGGGGGCTTCGACCCCCTCCGCTCCGCTCCCGCAGCGCCAACGCTCCGGCTAGCCGCAAACCGGTCGCAGATTGCGAAAAACCCGCGCCCCAACCAGACGACCCGGACAGCCGCCAACGTCAACCCGCCGCGCCAACGCGTCGCCCGCGTCAATCCGTCTTGCCGTCGGCCTCCATGATGGCGCCCGCCGCCATATAGCCGCCGACGAACGATTGGCACACGTCTCCGTACATGCCGCCGAACGGCTTGCCCGCGATGTTGGCCTCGCCGTTCGCGCCTCCAGCCGTATGCCATCCAGCGTACAAGCCGGCAATGACGTCGCCTTCGGGCTTGAGCACTTGCATCTTCGGGTTGATCCGCAAGCCGCACTTCGTCGTGAAGATGTTGCCGCCGATCTTCGCACCGTAATACGGCGGCTCGTCGATGGGGATCAGCCACGACGGATCGTATTTGAACGCGTCCAGATAGTCCTCGCCGGCCTCGCATGCGGCATTCCACTGCTCGACCGCGCTCACAAGCAACCCCTCGCTCAATCCAAGCGCCGCCTCAAGCTCCTCGATGGTGTCGCACTTCTGCACTGCCCCGGCGTCGATCATCTGCTGGAAGCCGGTGCGCCAGTCGCGCTGCCACTCGGGAACGCGATCGATCAGCGGATCGTCGTCGGGTATGGTCTTTCCCACGCGGCAGACGCCCTGCTTGAAGTAGTTCGTCGACACCAGCTCGTCGTACTTGGAGTCGAAGCACACGTACGTGCGCCCCGACGGCTGCATGATCTCCACCGTCGCCTGGTCGGTGAGGCCGAACACGTACGGGCACCCCGACGGCTTATACGGATAGGGTTGGTACGTGGTGCCGAGGTAGGGAACGCGCTCGCCCCGGTTGTTGATGAGCAGCCACAGTTGACGGAGCGCTTGATTGCCGTCCTTGTTCACATGCGCGGTCATGCGCGTTTCGTACGGCTCGTAGTCCTTCCACCACACGCCGCCGTCGTAGCTGCCCGTCGAGTCGTAGCCGGCCATGTCGGCTCCCATGCCCAAGCCCATGCGGATGCACTCGCCCGTGTTGTACGGCGGGCACGGCACGTTCGCCAAGCCGTCGAACAGCGAGGGAAGGTACTTTTCGAGCATCGGGCGATTCATCTCGAAGCCTCCGGCCGTTAGCACCACGCCCTTCTTGGCGCCGAGGAACACCTCGTCGTCGCCCATGGCCACCTTGACGCCCACCACCGTGCCGGCATCGCTCACAAGCGCCTTCGCCTCCGCGCTCAACCGAACGTCGACACCGTGCTCGACAGCGAAATCGGTGAGGTAGTTGAACGTATGGTCGTTGATGTTGATAGAGTTGGCCGCGGTGATCTGCCCGTCCCAATGCAGGCTGCGCATGCCGGTGGGCTTGTCGTCGGCCGGAGCCCAAGGCACGCCCAATGCGTCGGCCATCCAGTCGATGCACTTCGGGCCTTCGACGGCCTGAGCGCGCAAAAGGCCGACGTCCACCGACTGCTGCCACAGATCGCTCAAGTACGCGACGATGGCATCGGGGTCGTACGGGTAGCTCGGATACGCCCACTGCACCTCCTCGGCCAGCTTGTGACCGCCGAAGTTCACGAAGTGGCCCGAGTAGCGCGACGCGCCGCCCGTCGTCGTGCCCTTTTCCAGCAGCGCCACGCGATAGCCTGCCAGAGCCAGACGTATGGAAGCGGCCATCCCACCGCCTCCCGACCCCACCACCACGACGTCGAACTCCTCGTCCCACGTCTCCGGAGGCTCAACCGGCTCGATGGGGGCTGCCTCGGCCTCGTACGCGAGGCGCGCCTCGTCGTCCTTGGCATCGCCCGACGCGGACGCGCCGCCGCCTTCGCCCCCGGAAGGCGCGCAGCCCGCAAGCGCCGCCCCGGCGGCAGCCGCCAAGCCGGCAGACGCCGCGCCTTTCAAGAAGCCGCGCCGCGTAAGTCCCTGGCAACGACGCACTTGCGAGCGTCCTTGGGCGCAAGCGCCCTCTGCGCCGACCATTGCGCTCGCCGCGTCTGGGACATCATCGATGCCTTGGAAGTCTGCGAAGCCGCTCTTCTCTTCATGCCGCCCGCTTCGCTTAACGTGCTTGCTGCGCTCGTCGCGCTCGTCGCGATTGGATGCACCGATTCCCATAGCTCCTCCTTGCCTTTCGGCACCTTTGCTTGCCGGTGCCCTTGCTTGCTGGCGCCTCGCAATCTCATCCCTTGCGAGGATGCTTTCAGCATAGGACCGCTCAGACGCCGATCGCAGAAGGACTGTCCGAGGCAACCGCGCATTCTGAAACGCAACGAGGAAATTCAGCGCAAGGGGAGGAATATGGCAAAGAGGAGGCAAGGGAGAAAGCGGAAAGATCGCGAATAAGAGGAGAAGGCAAAGGGCAGAAGAGCCAAAGGCCGAAGCGCAAGAAACGCGGGAAATCCGGACACTCCCGGGACGCAAGGGATGCCAAAGCGTTTCGACCGCGCCGCGACACCGCGTCGCGCCTCGCCTTTCGCACCCCGCCCTTCGCAGTGTCCACCGGGCATGCCCGCCCGCCGACGCGCATCGGATCCGCCGCTCGCAGAGCAAGCATAGCACGTTTCGAGAGAGCCCGTCGGCCGCCCCTTCGCATGAAAGCCAAGAAGCAACAACCGCATCCGTCGCGAAAAGACGCGAGCCCTTGCATGGCTCCGAAAACTCCCGCCCCGAATGCACACCGCGACGAAGACCGCGCTTCGACGCAAGGCGTCAGACCAGGGCAAGACGCGCCGTCGACACCCGCTCCTCTCGCCCCCAATGTCACTTTATCGCGCCACCGGCATTCAGCGTCCATCGCGCCATACGCTATTGCAGCTGTTTCATGGCGCTCGTCAGCCAGAGGCTGACGAGCAGGTCGGCCGCACCTTTCAGCACGAGCAGCACGCCGAGCACCAAGACGAACGTCACGGTGGTCTCAAACGGATTCACGACGATGACGACGCCGCCAAGCGCGACGACGATGCCGGCTACGAGCGCGATCGTCCACGTGCCGCCCCGGTAGCGGCGCAGCTCGATTGCGCGAGCGGCGTTCACCGCGCCGCCAACGACAAGCAAAAGCCCCAGGACAAGTGAGAAGAACCCAGCAACAACCTGAGGGAACACGAACACGAACAGCGCGAGCGCGAGCAGCAGGACGCCGCCGACCAGCGAGCCCGTCGAGCCGGAGCGCCCACTTCGCCCATCGCGCGCACGAGCGTATCCCACAAGCGAGACGACGCCGGTCACGGCAAGGTAGAGCGCCAGCAAATACACGATGGTGACAACCGTGATGCCCGGCCACACAACAAGCAGCACACCAAGCGCGATAGACAGGACGGCCTGAGCCACCATGCTCGACCGAACCGCATGCAGAAACGATCCCATGAAAACCTCCGTTTTCCGTTTGCCTCCATCATAGAACGTCACCGCGCAGCGCGCACACTTGGCCGCGTAACAGATTGCCCACAATGGGCGGCTGCGGCAAAAGGACGGAATATCGCCACATTCATGCGGCGGCTTTTGACACACGGTCCCATCTCGCTGGCAAGAAATGACCGAATTCGGCAAGCCCACCTCCCCTGCAGCACAATCTGGCAAGACGCACTTCCGCAAAAGGCCAGTTCACTTCGAAGGCGATCCCGCAGTGTCCGGACAACCTTTCCGAATTCGGGCATTTCTTGCCATCGCACGCCTTCTGAAAAGCGACGAAAGAGAGTGACAAAAGGACGGGGATATTGTCACCTTCGCCACACCTCCTCGGGCAGAGTCGCATCGCGATCCTAACACCTTTCGCAACCTACACCCCTCCATGTTCGCACGGCCTCGGTTTCTGGCCACCAAACCGCGTTCTGGCACGGAATCGGCTCGAAATCGGGCTGCGCCCGCTTGGCCGATTTGCGCGACCAGGGGTTTTCCCAGTAGGCACCCCTTCGCATGACGAATTCCGTGCCAGAACGCGGTTCCGTGTCCATTTTCGCGCCGAATTCGCGCACGGGGAGGAAAGGAGGGGGAAGAAGAGCGCACAAAAGGGGTGACAAAGGGACGGGGATGATGTCACATTCCGCAAAGTGGCAGGACGTGGCAAGTCTTTTGGGAATGTGACATCATCCCCGTCCCTTTGCCACCCCCTTTACCGCTCGGACCGCGCTCTGCCGGAAAACGGCCCACTTTTTGGCCGCCAAGCCGCGTTCTGGCACGAAACCCGGTCGTTTTCGACTCAAGCGAGGCCTTGCCCGCAAGAAAACCCCAGGTCGGCTCTATCCGACACCGCTCAAAGCGCCCTCCCGCGTGCCAGAACGCGGTTTGGTGGCCAAAAAACGCGCATTTGCCCGCACGGCGCGTCCCCACCGCCGACTGTACTCGCGGAATGGCAAGCGCAAGCGGCGAGAAATCGCCGAATTCGGAAGAGCCCTCCAACCGCTGTAGAACTTTCTGAGAAACAACCTGGTCTTTTGCAAACAACTCCCTTCAAATCTCGCCATGAAGAGGGGGCGAAACTTCCGAATTCGACGATTTCTTGCCATAACGGCAGGGCCTCTCCGTTAACCAAAATTGACGTTAACTTGCGTTCGCCTAATATCGAACCGAATTTCCCCCGACCGGAAGCTTCGGGAGGTGCCCCCGTCCAACGGGCGGGGTTTTCCGAAGCGCCAGAGAAACCTTGCTCGGCAGGTTGGCCCGACCTATGTCAGCATCTACTATAGACAGCAGGGTTATGCATTTTTCGGAAGGCTAGCTCCCCGGATCCTTCACCATCCCCCTTCGCCGCGCCCTGTCATCGACGCTCCGACAGTAGCGAGACGCGCGCAAAACAGGCAAGGAGAACGTCGTCCCGGAAAGCCCAGAAGACACGCTTAACTTTTGATGACGATTGCGTAAAAGATGGAGCGCTGCCATGGCGTTTGTGGCAAGATGGAGCATTGCATAGTCATATGCGGGGACACACTACAGCGCACTGCACCCCAGAATCAAGGACGGCGCACGCGCGTGCCATAAGGAGACACCATGGGCTTTCTTTCGAGGTTCGAAGGCAAGATGGAAGACACGTTTGAAGGCGCAGCCGACAGGATGTTCGACGCGCCCATCTCGCCTGTCCAGATAGCGAAAAAGGCCGAGAAGCAAATGCGGCGCGAAAAGATGGTGGGCGCGGGCAAGCAATACGCCCCCACACTGTACACGGTGCTCGTCAACCCCGACGACGACCAGCGGCTGTTCGGCTACTACCCCACCCTGGCCGGCGAGACCGAGACGTATCTGGCCGCGAAAGCCGCTGAGCAGGGCTTGGTCATGGACGGGCAACCGCTCGTGCGCTTCATCGTGGACGACAGCCTGAAGCACGGGAAGTTCGAGATCATCGCCGAAGCGGTGGCTGCGCCCATCATCGCGCAGCTGCGCGAAGAGGAGATGCAGCGCTACGGCCTGAGCACCGGCGGCCCGGGCTACGGCCCGTCCTACGCGCAGCCGCAGCCCTATGCCGCGGGCGCTCCTGCCGCGTACGGCTACGACCAGGGCTTCGGCGCGGCTGGAGGCTACGGCTACGATCAGCCCGCCCCCGCCTACGACCCACTCGCCTCGGACGCCCCCATCTACGACGATTACGCCTACGACGAGCAACCGGGCGCGCAGCAGGACTACCTTCCCAACGAGTTCGACGGCCCCCTCGGCTACGACGGCCTCCCGCTCGACGCTGCCCCCGCTGTGAGCGCCGCCGACTTCCCCGGTGCCCCTGCACC
>NZ_PPEL01000102.1 GCF_002899695.1 Rubneribacter badeniensis | reverse complement strand
CCCCAGATCCCGCCACCCAACCCCGCCGCCACGTGGCCGTTTCGCCAACATCCCTCCTTCAGCATGCTCCAATCCGTGCGGCTGTTTGGGGCTGTCGCGGCCGTTTGGAGTTGCCAACCGGCGCTCACTGCCTCATCATAGGGAACGTTCGCTCTGGTTAACTACGTTCCGGAACCTTCGCCAAGCGACAGTTCGGAAGGCGCGCCGCGCCGCCGGCACTGCCATGCCCCTTCGCTGGAAGGACGCAGCGGCAGCTGGCTGGCCAGCTGCGCGCCGCGCTTAGGAAAGGTGACGGTTCATGACACAGCAACAGCAGGGCGGCCCCGCCCCCATTCCCGCCAGCGGCAACGCAGCCGTCGGCGCACCCGCCGGCGGCAGACACCTTAACGGCAAGGACTTCATCAACATCGGCATCTTCACCGCGCTGTACTTCGTGGTGGTGTTCGCGGTGGCGTGCCTGGGCTTCGTGCCCATCCTCATGGCGCTCATCTGCGGCATCGTGCCGCTCATCGCGGGCATCCCCTACATGCTCTACCTCACGAAGGTGCGCAAGTTCGGCATGATCACCATTTTGGGCCTGCTCATCGGCATCATCATGTTCATCACGGGCATGGGCTTCTTCTCCATCGGTACCGGGCTCGTCTTCGGCTTGGCGGCCGACCTTATCTGGAAGTCGGGCGGGTACGCCGACGCGAAGCGGGGCATCGTCTCCCACGGCGTGTTCAGCTGCTGGATGGTGGGCAACTTCCTGCCGTTCTGGCTGACGGCGGACACCTACCTGACCACCGTACGCTCGCAGTACGGCGACGCCTACGTGACCGAGCTTATGGGCTACCTGCAGCCGTGGGCGTGCCCTTGCCTGTTGGTTGCAGCGCTGGTCACAGGTCTTATCGGCGGCTGGATCGGCTACAAGGTGCTGCGCAAGCACTTCAAGCGCGCGGGCATCGCCTGATTTCGGTCATTCGGTTCGGCTTTCGATTAAGGCGCGCCTGTGAAACTTCTCCAAACAGAGGGGGCCGAGCGCACCGTGCGGCTCGACCCCCGCACCAAAATGTTCCTGCTGTTGGCGGTGTCCACCGTGCTGCTTTTGGGCGGCTCCACCCCCGCCCTGCTGGCGGTGCGCGGCCTCATGCTGCTCTTCCCGTTCGGCTTGCTGGCGATTTCGGGGCGCTGGCGCGCGGCGCTTCTGCTGCTGGTTCTGTATTTCGCGTCGTACGCCCTGATGGCCGTCTCTCCCGGCATCCCCTTTTTGGCAACGGGCGTGCTGAACGCCGTCGTGGTGGGCTCCTGCACGGTGCTGACGCGCTTCGTGCCCACCGTCGCCACGGGCTACTTCGTGCTGTCCACCACCACGGTATCGGAGTTCATGGCGGCGATGGAGCGTCTGCGCGCGCCGCAATGGCTCACCATTCCGCTTTCGGTGCTGTTCCGCTTCTTCCCCACGCTGGCCGAGGAGGCACGCTCCATAGGCAAGGCCATGCGGATGCGCGGCGTCAGCCTTGCGCGGAAGGGCCCGCTGGCCCTGGTGGAGTACCGGCTCGTGCCGCTGATGGCGTGCTCGGTGCGCATCGGCGAGGACCTGTCGGCCGCCTCGCTCACACGCGGGCTGGGCACGCCGGGCAAGCGCACGAACATCTGCCGCATTGGTTTCCACTGGCAGGACGCGGCGGTGTTCCTCGTGTGCGCGCTGGCGCTGGGTCTGCTGCTGTTCGACCTGATGTGCCCGAAGGCGCTGTAGCGAAGGAGGCAACGGGGACTATGGCGGGAAAACCCACGGGAAACGACGCTTTGGCGCTGGACATTCGCGATGCCTCGTTCGAATACGCGGAAGGGCGTTCAGGCGCGGGCGTCTACGGCATCTCCCTGCAGCTTGAACCTGGCCAGGTGGCGCTTTTGACGGGCGCTTCGGGCTGCGGCAAAACCACCGTCACGCGGCTGGCGAACGGCCTCGTGCCGCATTACTACGAAGGCACGCTCTCCGGGCGCGCGCAGGTGGCGGGCGTGGACGTGTCGGCCGCTCCCCTGTACGAGACGGCGCGCGTGGCGGGCAGCGTGTTCCAGAACCCCAAAACGCAGTTCTTCAGCGTGGACGTGCGCGGAGAGGTGGCGTTCGGCTGCGAAAACCTCGGTCTTCCCGTGGAAGATATCGAGGCGCGCGTGGCCGCCCAAGCGAAAGCCTTCAACCTAGAAGATCTGATAGGGCGCAGCCTGTTCGATTTGTCGGGCGGGCAGAAGCAGCGCATCGCCTGCGCGGCCGCCACCGCGGCAAGCCCCGCCCTGGTGGTGATGGACGAGCCGTCCAGCAACCTGGACTTCGAGGGCATCGTCCGTCTGCGCGAGGCCATCCGGCATTGGAAGGCGCAGGGCTGCGCCGTGCTGGTGGCAGAGCACCGCCTGCATTATGTTGCGGATATGGCGGATGTGGTGCTGCACATGGAGAGGGGGCGCATCGCGCGGCGCTGGACGGGCGCGGAATTCGCCGCGCTGCCTGCGGACGCGTTGTGCGATCTGGGCTTGCGCGTGCGCCGCGTTCAGGATGCGTTCGCGGCGGCGGGCACCGCAAGCGCATCCCCTGCCGCGGAACCCTCCGAAGCCGAAGCCCCAGCCGCGCCGGCGATTTCGCCCTCCGAATCTGAAACTCCGGCTGCACCGACGGCTTCACCTTCCGAAGCCGAAGTTCAGGCCACGCCGGCGATTTCGCCCTCCGAAGCCGAAGCTCCGGCTGCGCCGACGGCTGCAGCTTCGCAAGCTTCCGCGCCGGCACTTGCCATCGACGATTTCCGCTTCGCCTACCGCCGCGGCGCGAACGCCACGCCGGCACTCGACATCGAGCACGCGGAACTCCCCCAAGGCGGCATCGTCGCCGTGGTGGGTCGCAACGGCGCCGGCAAGTCCACCTTCGCCGAAGCGCTGTGCGGCCTGAACCGCTGCGGAGGCCGGCTCACTGTCGGCGGGCGGGCGCACGGCCGCAAGCGGCGCACCCGCGCCAGCTTCATGGTCATGCAGGACGTGAACCACCAGCTCTTTGCGGAAAGCGTGCTCGACGAAGTGCAGCTTTCACTCGCCGAGGAGGACGAAGCACGCGCCCACGAGCTTTTGCGGGCGCTCGACTTGGACGATGTCGCCGACGACCACCCGCTCTCGCTTTCCGGCGGGCAGCGCCAGCGCGTGTGCGTGGCCGCGGCGCTTGCCAGCAAAAAGCCCTTGGTGGTGTACGACGAGCCCACGAGCGGGCTCGATCTGACGCATATGCGGCAGGTGGCGGCGCTGCTGCGGCAGGTGCGCGACACGGGCGCCACGCAAGTCGTGGTCACGCACGATCCCGAATTCATCCTTTCCTGCTGCTCGCAGGTGCTGGAGATGGAATCGGGGCGTATCATGGAAAACTATGCGCTGGATGCGGCGGGCATGCGGCGCCTGGAAGCCTTTTTCGCACGTGCGCAAGCGGTCGGAGGTGAGCCTTGGGAAAAGCGACCTATGTGACGGGGCTGGAATACCTGTCACGCCGCTACAACGACAACCGCATGGAAGCGGTAGAGCGCCGCGAGGGCTTCACGCGCTTCGACGCGCTGCTCGAGAACGGCGACAAGGGGAGGATCGACGCCTACACGCTGCTGCCGGGCATCCACCTGTTCTACAACGACATCCCGCAGGGCGCGTGCGATTGGAACGACAAGTCCTCGCGGGTGCTGCAGATCGAGCATTGCCGGCAAGGCTCCTGCGAACTGGTTTTCTCGGGTGGTTGGGGAGCCGTGTGCCGCCAAGGCGACTGCGCCGTGCACGATCACCGCGTGGTGAAGCGCCGCATGCGGTTCGCGCAAGCGCGCTATGTCGGCATCACCTTGGCGGTGGAATACGACGCCGGCGCGGCCACGCTCGCCGCCCTGCATCACGTGGCGGGGGTGGATTTCAAGCAGCTGTATGCGCGCTTCGCGCCGCAGTCAAACGGCGAGCGCCACCTTTTGTTCGCACCCGATGCCGAGATGGCCGCCCTGTTTGAAAGCCTGTACGATGTGGGCGGGCGCGCCCACGTGCCGCGCTTGCGCTGCAAGGTCCTGGAGCTGCTGGCGTTGCTTTCGGCAACCGAGAGCCCCCGATGGCAAGCGCCCTCGTACACGGGGCGCGACGGCGACGCCGGCCTGGAGAAGGCCCTCGCGCTTCTGGGCGGCAACCTGTCCGCGCCGGTGCGTTTGGAGGACGCCGCCCGCGCGGCCAATTTGGGCGCGACGGCGTTCAAAGAGCGTTTCGCCCGCGCCTTTGGCATAAGCCCCGCGGCGTACCGCCGGCGCTGCCGCATGGAGGAGGCGGCGCGCCTGCTGCAGGAAAGCTCGTTCGACGTGGCCGCCATAGCCGCCCACGTGGGCTACAGAAGCCCCAGCAAGTTCGCTGCCGCCTTCCGCCAAGCCCACGCCCAATCCCCCACCGCCTACCGCAAGGCGCTCCGCAACGCCCCTACGCCACCTGCGTCTTAGGTGCCAGTTTCTCGCTGCTCTCCCCGAAGAACACCTCGTACCACGTGAGGAAGCAGTAGATGTTCCAGATGCGCATCATCTTCAGCTTGCCGCGCCCTTCCACGGTGGAGAAGTCGGCCGACTTGTGGTCGTCGAGCATCTTCACCAGGTAGTCCACGTTGAAGAACTCGTGCGCGGCGTCGCTCGTGAACGCTTGCCTGATGCGGTTGTAGTACAGGTCGGTCTGCAGCCACACGGTGAGCGGCGTGATGAACGGCTGCTTGGGCATGTGCGCCACCTTCTTCTGGAACCCCAGCTTGCTCGCGGCCACGCGCAGCGCGTACTTGGCATGCTCGTCGGTCACGCGGCAGTCCGTGGGCAGCTGCAGCGCCACGTCCAGCACCTTCTTGTCGAGGAACGGCACGCGCAGCTCCAGCGAGTGCGCCATCGACATCTTGTCGGCCTTCAGGCAGATGTCGAAGGGCATGTAGCTCACCATGTCCACGTACTGCGTCTGCGTGATGACGTCGATGTCCTGTTTGGCGGCCTCGTCGAAGTGCGGCTTGCACCACTCCCACGGCTTGCACGGGCCCGCGTAGTCCTTCAGCACGTTGGGGATCTCGTCCCACATGTAGTTCATGCTCGCACGCTGGTAGCTCTTCTCCGGCCCGCCCGAGCCGCGCATGGCGAAGCGGCGGCCGTGGAACGGCGGCAGCTTCTCGGCGATGGCCCCGCCGAGCGCGCGCAGCGGCCGCGGCACGCGGAAGTACTTCTCGAACTCGTACTGGTCGTGGTAGATCCAGTAGCCGCCGAACAGCTCGTCGGCGCCCTCGCCCGACTGCACCACCTTCACCTGCTTGCGCGCCAGCTCGCTCACGAAGAAGAGCGGGATGGCGCTCGGCGCGCCCAGCGGCTCGTCCATGTGGTACTGCTCGGCGGGCACCACGTCGAGGAACTGCTCGGCCGTGACCTGCGTCTCGAAGTTCGGCAGATGCGCCCATTCGGCGAACGCGCGCGAGTCGTCCAGCTCGTTCAGCTTGATGTCGAAATCCGGCAGCGCATTGATCTCGGCCAGCTTGTCCTCGCAGCCGATGTCGTAGCCCACCGAGAACGTCTTCACGCCCTCGGCGTGCTGCCCCATGCAGTACGCGGCCAGCGAGCTGTCGATGCCGCCCGACAGGAAGCTGCCGATCTCCACGTCCGCGATCTCGTGCGCGGCCACCGACTCGTCGAACGCCGCGTTGATGGCGTCGGCCCACTCGTCGATGCCCTTCGAATCGTCAATCTTGTACGTGATCTTGTAGTAGCACTCGGTGCGCAGCTGGCCATCCTCGAGCACCATGAAATGCCCCGGCAGCAGCTTGTGCACGCCCTTGAACATGGTCTGCGAGTCGTTCAGGTACTCGAAGCACAGATACTGCGGCAGCTGCTCGCGGTTCAGCTCCTTCTTGAACGCCGGATGCGCCAGAAACGCCTTGATCTCGCTGCCGTAGATGAGGCGCGCGCCGTCGTGCTGGTAGTAGAAGGGCTTGATGCCGAAGATGTCCCGCGCACACACGAGGCGGCGGCGCTTCGCGTCCCAGATGGCGATGGCGAACATGCCGCGCAAGCGCTCGAACACATCCGTGCCCCACGCCTCGTAGCCGTGCACGATCGTCTCCGTGTCGCCGTGCGTCTTGAACGTGTAGCCAAGCGCCTCCAACTCGGCGCGCAGCTCTTGGAAGTTGTAGATCTCGCCGTTGAACGTGACCGTGACGGTGCCGTCCGCGTTCCGCATGGGCTGGTGCGAGCCCTCGAGGTCGATGATCGACAGGCGCCGGAAGCCCATCGCGATGTCGTCGTCCACGAAGAAACCCTCGTCATCGGGCCCGCGATGGATGATGCGGTCGGCCATGTCCTTCACGATGGCCCGGTTCGTCTCGGTGTCGTAATCGACCGCGGTGAATCCCACGAATCCGCACATGTGATAGCGCTCCTCTTCTGGTCATACGTATCCTTCGGTATGATACGCTAACCCGCCCGATCTCCCAAGACGACCAATGGAAACCCCATAGGGCTCAAACCTCGCCTTCGCATCCATTCCGCACGACCCATCGACCTCGTTTGTTCGAGCCTTCCCGCACAACGAGCCCTTCTTCCCGAAGCTGGCGAATGAGCCGTTGGGCTTGACGTGGGGAAACGCCCAAATCCTCGCCAAGCTTTTGCGCCGTATGATCGGGATGCGCCCGCAGGCTTTCGAGAGCTTGCGCCTTCCTATCGCTTGCCGCCGACCTCTTCGCCGTCGCCAGCGCGCACTCCGACGCAACCCCCTGCTCGACGTACGCGATCCTCGACGAAAGCTCCTCATCGAGACACGTGATAACCAGCTCCACGAAAGGATCTTGCTCGCCGTCCACCTGCCATGATTCGAGCGCCGCTCGGTATTCCAATGCATGATCCACTTTGATGGCGATAGGCGGGTACCCCCGACGTTCGAGCATATGGTTCAGCAGAAGCCGGCCCGTCCTCCCATTTCCGTCGGCAAACGGGTGTATGCGCTCGAACGCCGCATGAAACCAT
Organism: Rubneribacter badeniensis; assembly: GCF_002899695.1. Taxonomy (GTDB): domain Bacteria; phylum Actinomycetota; class Coriobacteriia; order Coriobacteriales; family Eggerthellaceae; genus Rubneribacter; species Rubneribacter badeniensis. The sequence goes on along the minus strand of NZ_PPEL01000102.1, from coordinate 2,912 downwards.
GCTGCGACGATAACGGGATGATACGCCTGACGGTACGTTTCCAGATCGCACAGCAGATCCGCCATGCACGGACGGATCTTGAGCGCGCCGACCGGAACCGTCCTCGAAGCCCTGATGAGCGCCGGCGCGTTTCGATAGCTGCCGCGTGCCCGCGGCTGAAGATCAAGAGCCGTCCTCTCATGCAAGTCCTTGATGAAATCCTCGCTGATCGGTCGCCTATCCTCAAGCGCACGCTGAGCGAACGCATGGCCTTCGAATATTCCACGAGCCGCTATCTGGTCGCGACCGGGTTTTCCGGAAACGAACTCGCCTTCATACACGATCTCAGTCTCCAGCAACGTGAGCGTGGAGCCTTCGATCGCGTTCGAGTTGTAGGCCATGCGAACAAGGAAGTCCCCGTCGTAGGAAGCGAGCGAGAGCTGCATCGCCTCAGAAAACGGACCGAAGGAGCGAAGCCGTTCCGCACGCGCATCGATCTGAGCGAGCTTTTCATAGCTGCGATCATGTATCACGACATCCAACATAGCCCATTTCACCTTCCATGTCGTATCAAATGCAATATTATCATGTAAACTACGCTTTATGTCGTAACAAAATGTCAAGTACTACGACAGTTGCAACGGTTTAGAATCGGAGAATCCGAGAATCCACCCATCGACATGGTATGATTGCCCTATGGCAGACGCTTGGCGAAGCATCGTACATGACCCATAAAGGAGACGTCCCCCATGACAACCCCAAACCCCCGCATCGCCTCCCCCGCCGACGTCGCGCGCCTTTTGCAGCCCGTCGTCGTGGGCGGGGACATCCTCGCGTACAGCTACGTGCGCGAGCTGCACCGCGCGTTCGACATCGAGCGCACCATCGTGCTGGCGACGCAGGACATCAAGATGCTCTCCACCAGCCGCTTCACCGACTACCGGCTGGAGCCGCACATCCACAAGCCCGAAGGGCTGTACGAGGCGCTCGAGCGCGTGGCCGCCGAGGAGCGCGCGGCGCGCCCGGAATGCGCGCTGCTCGTGCTGGGCTGCGACGACTGCCATGCGCGCATGCTCTCCGCCGGCAAGGCGCGCCTCGAGGCGGCGGGCTACGCGGTGCCCTACATCGACTTCCCCCTGCTCGACGACATCACGCAGAAGCGCCGCTTCTACGACCTGTGCGACGAGCTGGGCATCCCCTACCCGCGCACGTGGTACTTCAGCTGCGGCGAGGACGGCCCCGCCGAGCTGCCCACAGGCGACTTCCCCTACCCCCTCATCGCCAAGCCGTCGAACTCCGCGCAGTTCCAAGACGCGGCGGACACCATCGAGGGCTGGCGCAAGATCTACGAGATCGAAGGCCCCGAGGAGCTGGCGAAAGTATGGCGCAGCATCCGTAACTCGAAGTACGCGGGCGAGCTGGTGCTGCAGGACTTCATCCCCGGCGGCGACGACGCCATCCGCACGCTCACCACGTTCTCCGACGCCGCAGGCGAGCTGCGCGTCGTGTCGGGCGGCGTCGTGTGCCTGCAGGACCACGACCCCACGGCGCTCGGCAACCCGCTTTGCATCATGGGCGAGCGCGAGGAGGCCATCATCGACTGCGCGCGCCGCTTCCTCTCGCACGTGAGCTACCGCGGCTTCGCGAACTTCGATATCAAGTACGACGAACGCGACGGCACCTTCCGCTTCTTCGAGGTGAACACGCGCTGCGGCCGCAACACCTACTACCTGAGCCTCGGCGGGCAGAACTTCGCGGAGCTCATCGTGCGCGAGTTCGTGCTGGGCGAGAAGACGCCCTACCGCGAGGCGTACGAGCCGTTCCTCTACTGCTGCGTGCCCCGCTACGTGCTCGACCGCAGCATGGAGAACCGCGCGCGCCTCCAGCAGGCCCTCGACGTGATGGGCCGCACGGCCGAGCCCTACCCGCTGCACTACGCGCCCGACTCCTTCATGCACAACCTGTGGGCGCGCATCATGCACGCGAACCAAATCCGCAAGTTCAAGCGCTTCTACTGGGACACGAACGGCAAGCAGCTGAAGTGAGGAGCGGCGAAATGAAACCGAGAGAATGGCTGGGTTGGATCGCCCTCGTCCTGCTTCCCCTCGCGATAGATTTCGCGATGCTCGCCGCGCTGCCGCTTCCCGACACCATGGCCATGCACTTCGGCCTCGACGGCGCGCCTGACCGCTGGGGCTCCAAATACGAGCTTCTTATCATCGGCGGCATCATGAGCGGCGCGAACCTTGTGATGGCGCTCATGTACTGGAAAATCGAAGCGCTTTTCGCGATGGGCCTGGTGAACGGCGTCAAAACGATCCGGGGAGCAAGGATCGTCCTTTGGGCGACGGGGGCCCTCATCGCCGTGCTCACCGCAGGCGCAAGCATCTTCCTTGTCTCCACCGCCCTCGCAGCGGCATAAGGAAGGCAGCGCGGCGCCCTTTCCGCTCCGGAAAGCCCCTTGCAAGCCGTCTGCGCCAACTCGGACGCCAGAGAGGAGAAGGCCAGATGAGGAAGCGGGACGCGATCGCATGGGCTGCGCTCTGCGCCGCGCCGCTCATCGCGTTGGCGGTCGCGCTGAGCGTGCTGCCGGACACAATAGCGCTGCACTCCGGCCCCGACGGCAAGCCCGACCGCTGGGGCTCGAAGTACGAGATGCTGCCCGCAGCGCCCCTCCTCGCAGCCGTCAACGTGATGCTGGCCGTCTTCTATTGGAAGGCCGACGCGCTGTTCAAGGCAGGGGCCATGCACGGCGTCGGAAGCCCGGAAGACGGGCGCAGAGTGCTGTGGGCAGCGGGCGTCATCACCGCCGTCATGAACACCGGCATCGCGCTCGCACTCGCTTGCTCGGCCTCCTCGCCTGGGTGACCGTCGGCCCGAAGCGGTCGAAGCCCACATGGCACGAACCCTTTTTGCGCCGAACAGCGACCCCC
>NZ_PPEL01000101.1 GCF_002899695.1 Rubneribacter badeniensis | reverse complement strand
CCCCAGCCCCGAGCGCCCCGCGCGGGCGCGGCTCTCCCTCCCCGAACCCCCTTGCAAACGGGCGAGCCGCATCCGCGCGGGGCGCTCGGGCGCGGATCCCGTTCCTTTCGGGTGCCGCGTGGAGAAGCGGGCGCCGCTTGCTGCCGAGCGGCGCCCTTCCGCTGGCGTTTTGCCGCGAGGCGGGCCTTCCTCTGCCGCGCTCGCCCCGGACGGGCGTTCCCTCGCCGCCGTTTCCCGTCCGCGGCCGGGATGCGAAGGGGCTTCGGTAATGGATTTGGGAAAAACGGCCGATATTGTACCGCGATGCGGGGGAGGCGGGCTGAAAAGGGGCGTTCGGGGCTTGATCCGGGAGCTCGATTCGATGATTTCGGTAACATATCGGGGAAAATCTCCCGATTCTTTACCGTCCCATGCGAACGGGAGGTTGATGGGCCTGTGTTCGGTAACATATGGAAATTTTTCCATAGATCCCTTACCGCCTTTCGCGCGAGGGGGCTTCGCGCGCAGGATCCGCTCCGGAAGGCCCTCGCGTTCCCAAGCCGCCGCAGCCCTGCGGGCGCAGGCCGCCGCGCGATGGCCGCGCGGCTCGGCGCGGAAGGGCCCCCCGTGCCGATGCCTCCCTTGAGGGCGTGGGTTGTCCCGAGCGCCCCGCGCGGGCGCGGCTCTCCCTCCCCGAACCCCCTTGCAAACGGGCGAGCCGCATCCGCGCGGGGCGCTTGAGGTTCCTCGTGTCTTTCGGGCCGAATGGGCGCGTTCGATTGTGCTGCCGTTGGACAATCGGCGCAGGTTGTCCGAACCGGGATCGGTGGAAGCCCCGATTGGGATTGGGATCGAAGCGGCTACTCCTCGGGGCTTCTCGGCAAGACGACGTGTTCGATATCTTGCAGGAACGCGGGGATGTCTTCGAGCACCGTCTGGGCGACGATCATCCAATTGGTGCTCTCGTAATCGTGTACGAGCCGATGGCGCATTCCAGCGATCTTGAACCAGGGGATATCCGGATTGGCCTCTTTGAGCTCGCTTGAAAGATGATGAACCTGCTCTCCGATGTTGTAAAGGGGCGTGGCAAGCGTCCACTGCACCACATGATCAGACATGATCTTGTTCGCGGTTATCCCGTATTCTCGCACATAAGAGAGGAGCTCAGATCCCATGCGCCGGATGGCGGCGAGGCGGTAGGCGTCGTCTTTGACCATGCCACGCGCAACCTGTCCCGCATGACGGAGCCGTAAAAGAGCGACTCGCGTTCGATTTCGCGTATCTCGTACACGTCGACGGGCTTTTGAAAGCGCAAGTGAAGCTCTTCGGCTATGGCGAACACGTTGGGAGCGTGGAAGTCCGGCCCGCCGACGATGAGCACGTCCAGATCCGAATCGGGATGTGCTTCGCTGCGCGCGTAGGAGCCGAACAGGTAGGCCGCTTGGGCGTGGTACTTTCCAACAAGCCGCTTAAGCTCGTCCTCGAGCTGCGCCAAGCTCACGACGGTATCGCCCATGTTCGCCTCCTTCGCTTTTTCGACGTTCGTTGCCGCTTATTCTACCATGCTTATGTTGCGCTTTGCCGCAGGTCGTCCCGGTCGAGCAAAAGGGATGTCTCTTTCGTTCGCCGCTCGCCATTTCCATCTTTTCGAGCGCGGCAAGGTCGAGGCCGATATCGTTCGTGATGTGGATGATGCGGACGATTTGGTCGATGCCTCCCTTGACGCGTTCCAAATCGCTGACGAACCGGATACCGCATTTGCCGAACCGCGCGATCTCGACTTGGGCGCAACCGGGCTTCTTGTGCCGCGCGTGAGCGGCATGTCCCAATTCCCGTGAATCGCGCACAACGCTTTTCCGCTGCGCCATGGCCGCACGCGTCCTTCGGCTCGAAATGTTCCCGATGGGGATTGCGCGGCGTGCGCGTGCAAGAGGCGTCCCAAAAGGGAGAATCGAAACGCGGTCGCTCGCGTTTTCTTCGCTACGTTCGCTCCACCTCCCAGTGCCCTGCGCGCGGGCTTCCGATTCGTCGCACGCGCCCTTCGTCCTTCAGGGACGCTATCGCTCGTTCGACGGTGCGCTTCGACGCGCCGATGCGCTCGGCCACGTCGTCCACGGTGGCATGCGGATCCTCCTCGAACGCGTCCATCACGGCGAGGCGAAGCCGGCGGGATGGGTCTGCGGACGCGCAGTAGGGTGCTATGGCATCGCGGATGGCCCTCAGCATGAATGCGATGAACCGGGTGGAGGCTCCGTCTGCGTTGGATGCGTTCAGGGCGGCGTAATAACCGCCCTGACGTTGCCGAATCATGCTCTCCACGGGAAGCCATGCCAGTACGGGTCGCCATCGGGCGAGAAGCAGGGTGTGCCAGAGCCGGCCCGTTCTGCCGTTTCCGTCGGAGAAGGGGTGCACGAACTCGAATTCGTAGTGGAACACGCAGGAAGCGATCAAAGGCGGCACTTCGGTACCCTTCAGCCACGCGAACACATCGGACATGACTCCGGGGACGTAGGTGGCCGGCGTGCCCGCGTGGACGAGGACGCCCCGCTCGTCGTACACGCCCGCGTTCTTCGAGCGGAACCTGCCCGCGTCTTTCGCAAGTCCCTCCATCATCGTTCCGTGGGCTCGAAGGAGGTCGTCGAGGCTGAAAGGGTTCAGCTCGTTCATGAGGTCGTAGGCTCGTTTGGCGTTTTCGACCTCCCTGATGTCGTCGGGCGGGCCGAGAACCCGCTTTCCCTCGAGAACGGCGGTCACCTGCTCCTCGGTGAGCGTGTTCTGCTCGATGGCAAGCGAGGAGTGGATCGTCTGTATGCGCAGCCGACGATGCAGGGTGGGCGAGGCGGCGAGGTCGGAAGCGGGGGAGAGGCTCCCCACCATCTCGGCGATTTCGAGTGCGACGGTTGAAATGTCGGGCGTTATCTCGAAGGGCGGTTCGTAGGGCATAAGCAGCTCCAATCTTTTACCGCCAATATTTTACCGCCAATGGCGGTAAAACGGGAGCATCCGCACAAGGCAACGGGGTGGCAGGCTCTGAAGATGCGGCTCTTCGCAATCGAGGAGAGGCACGGCACCACGCCGAAGCGTCGTCGGCTTGCGTCCGTCCCCCGCCTTCTTCAGTCGGTGCATTCTGACGGCGGCTGGTACCTTGCATCAGCTTTTCAGCTGTGGGGCGGCGAGGGCCGCTTTGAAGCCCCGCTACCCCTGCCGTCCCTCCTGCCGCCCCTCGATCACGTCGAGGAACTCCTGCTTGCTGTGCACGTCCATCTTTTGGTAGATGTGGCGCAAGTGCGTGGTGACGGTGCCGCGCGACAGGTACAGCTCCTCTTGGATGCGCGCGCTCGAACGGCCCTTCGCGAACAGGATCATGATCTCGGTCTCTTTCGGGGAGAGCCGGTATTCGGCGGCCACGTCTTGGCAGCGATCGTGGAAGCGCCTTCTGCGCGGCTCCTCTGCGTCCGCTTGCGCGTCGTCTGGTTTCGTCAGCGCGATGAGGTCGCTTTCGCGGAACACGAACATGTACGACGCCAGGATGGCCAGCGTCGCCAGAAGCGCGATGAGCGAAAGCGTCTGCGGCGAGAACGGAGCCAGCCGGGATATGGTCTGGCCCGCCACCGATCCCAGCAGCACGCCGAGCGTGATCATGCCCCAGCCGATGCCGAACACCGTGATGGACGAGAATCGGAAGTTGAACGAGATGTCGGCCAGCAGCACCCATATGAGCACGTTGAATGTGCCGTAGCCGGCCAAGGCGATGGTGCTCTCAACGTCTGTCAAGCCGGTGAACACGGGCAGGAGCATGAAGAACACCGCCATGACCAGCATCACCGATTTGTACACCTGCCGAAGCCCGATTTCGCGCGAGAACAGGATGCACCCGTAGACGATGCCCATGGTGAGGACGCTCGCCCAGACGATGGGGTTGCGGTAGAAGCTTTCGACGGGCGCTTCATTCGCCGCGATGAACACGGCGCGCACCACGCCGTCGGCCAGTCCGATGAGGCAGGCGCAGGCGCCGATCTTCCACGAAAACCTTCCCAGATGGATGCTCACGGGCTGCACGTTGGCGGCAAGGCGGGGCGACCAGGCTTTCAGGTGGACGAACAGTATCCAGCCCGATGCGAGGGGCAAAAGCGATGTCACTGCGCATGCTGCCGCCGAGGGAAGAGACATGACCAGCGGAAACAGCAGCGCGGCAAGAAAGAAGGCGAAGGGCACCTCGAAAGCCGTTTTCTGCGGATCAACGTTGCGGTACAGCTCGCCGTATCCGAGGTCGATCAATCCCGATCCAACTCCCGTGCACAACGCGCCCGCCGCACCGAGGGGCACCTGTGCAGCTCCTGGCAGCGTGATGGAGGAGATGAGCAGCGTTCCGGCCATCGTGAGGGCGGGCCCCAGCAGCCGGAATCGCCATCGTTTCGCGAGCGCTTCGAGGTGCTCGCCCAGAAACGCGCTGGCGAACAGCGTCGCGCACAGGGCGACGGTCGACCCGGTGAACACGATGCCGGGCACGGGTTGGCCGTTCCACGTGACGCAGCTGACGGCTGCGCCCAAGAACATGAGGTAGACCCAGCCGCGAGCGAGGGCGAAGCCGATGGTGCGCGGGCCGAGGAAGTTCTTCCATGAGAGGCCGCGCATGCGCTCTCGGGCTACGGCGAAAGGCGAAGGATTGTGTGGCTGCGTCATCTTGAATCCCCCCGATTCGATGATCCCCGTGAATGAGATTATAGCGTTCCCGCCGAGTTCGGGGGTGAGGCACTTGCGCAGTTCGCTTTCCTTGGCAAGCTTCTCACCAGGTGTTTTCAAAAATCATGGGAAATGCATGATGCCAATCCCGTGAATCCGAGGCGATTTTTCGACAAAACGCATGATGCGTTTCGCGCAGCCGTCGGGCAGACTAGGGAGCCGAAGGAGGGGCGGCTTTGGCCGTCTCTCGCCAAGACGAGAGAAGCGAGAAGGAGGAGGAATGGGTAGGCTGAATCTGTCCCGGCGCACGTTCGCGAAGCTCGCCGCGGCGACGGGCGCCGCTTTGGCATGCTCGGCCGCCGCGCCGAACGCGGCGCTTGCGGAAGACGCCGGAGCCGCCGCGCGCGGCGGCGAGGTCAAGCGCGTGCGCACGTGCTGTCGCGGCTGCGGCAAGATGGAGTGCGGCGTGTGGGTGACCGTCCAGGACGGACGCGCCGTGAAGGTGGAGGGCGACCAGTCGTCGTTCCAGTCGAGCGGCAATTGCTGCGGCAAGTCGCAGTCGTCCATCCAGGCGGCGTACCACCCCGACCGCATCTACCACCCCATGAAGCGCACGAACCCCAAGAGCGAGGATCCGGGTTGGGTGCGCATCTCGTGGGACGAGGCCATGCAGACCATCGGGGAGAAGTTCAACGAGATCATGGAGCGCTACGGCGGGCAGGCCATCTTCAACATGTGCGGTACGTCCCGTCAGTGGGTGTACGCGCCGTACTGCTTTTACAAATGGCTGTTCGACACGCCGAACGCGCATCTGGCTTCGGAGATCTGCAAAGGCCCGCGGCGTTTGATGGGCTGGATCAGCTCGGTGGACGGTGCGCCGTGGATGGCGTTGCGCGATGGTCCGCGCGTGTACGTGCAGTGGGGCACCGCGCCCGAGAACTCGAACTACGACGACAGCTGCCGCAACCTCGTGGACAAGATGACCGAGGCCGATGTGCACATCTGCATCGACCCGCGCCTGTCCGGTTCCGGCAAGGAGGCCGATTACTGGCTGAACCTGCGTCCCGGCTCCGATGGCGCGCTGGCTTTGTGCTGGCAGCATGTCATCATCGAGCACGACTTGGTGGATTGGGAGTTCGTGAAGCGCTGGACCAACGCGAGTTTCCTCGTGGTGGAGGACATGGAGCCCACGGGCGGGCGCTACTTCGAGCTGTCGTCGCCCATGGCGGGTTCGACGGCGGGCTCTCCCGCTCCGCCGGCGGACATAGCGGGAACGAAGCTGAAAACGCGCCTGCTCAAGGAGTCGGACGTGGTGGAGGGCGGCAGCCCCCGCAGGTTCTACGCATGGAACAAGCTGGCCAACGACGGCGCTGGCGGTTTGGTGTTTTGGGACACCGACGCCACCCAATGGGAAGGCTGCAACCATGTGGCGCCCACGCGCGATCAAATGGAGGTGGTGTACGAGGGCACGTCCCAAGAGGGTTACCTGCCGCCCCTTTCGTACGGCGAGCTGGTCGATGCGGGCATCGATCTGGACATGCGCGAGTCGCACGAGGTGACGCTGCTCGACGGCAGCGTCCATACGGCCAAGCCGGTGTGGGCCTACCTCGAGGAGTCGGTGGCCGACTGCACGCCCGAATGGTGTCAGGAGATCACCGGGCTCGATCCGGAGCTCGTCGAAGAGGCGTGCCTTGTGTGGGCGACGCGTCCTGAAGGGCAGACCTACGGCAACGGCGGCATCCATTTGAACCTCGCGCCCGACCAGATCGGCAACTGCACGCAGACGGTGCGCGCGGTCATCCATCTCATGTACATGACGGGCAATCTCGACGGCCCCGCCGGCAACCGCGGCCTCACGCGCTCCCCCTTGGACGAGCAGGCCATGTCGGTTCCCGGCTCCAACATGCCGCAGGAAGTGAAGGCCCAGCTCGTTGCCTTGGGCACTATTCCGATGGAAGGGGTCACGCCCGATCCGACGAACCTGCCCGACAAGATCGACACGCTGTCCAATATGATAGGCGCAGAGAAGTTCCCGCTCACGGCGTACTATAACGAGTGGTCGGATGCGACGATGATTTGGGAGGCATGCCTTGAAGGCGACCCGTATCCGCTGAAGGGGGGCATCAACGAGTCCGGCTCGTTCATGAACATGTCCAACGCCAATCTGGCGTGGGAGGGCCTCAAGGCTCTCGACTTTTGGGTGGACATCAACATGTTCCACCATCCCGGCACCGAGATGGCCGACATCCTGCTACCATGCCAGCATTGGCTGGAGATCAACAACATCCGCGTGTCGCAGGGGGCTTCCGGCGGCATCGGGGCCACGGTGCGCTGTGTCGAGCCGCCGAGCGACACGAAGTTCGACCACGACATCAGCCGCCTGATCTTCGATGCCGTCGGTGGTCCGAACGCCACATGGAACTCGCTGATCGACACGACGAAGCCGGCGCCGGATCATTGCGACGAGCGCATGGACGAGTGGTTCGCCGCCAACAGCGCCGCCAACCCCAAGGTGACGTGGGGGTCTTGGCAGGAATTCTCCGACTACTATCAAGAAAACGGCTGGATCAACGCAAAGGAGATCGAGCCTGATCGATGGGGCACGTACCGCCGCTTCGAGACGGGCTGGATGCGCATGGGCAAGGACGCGTGCACGGGCAAGCTGTTCAGTTGTGACAACGAGACGGGCGAGCCGGTGAACAACTTCGGCTTCCCCACGCCCACGGCGCTGGCCGAGTTCTGGCCGATGCTGTTCGAAGCGTACGCCGTCGATCGCGCCAACGAGTTCGAGCCGGGCAAGTACGACCTTCTTCACGAGATGCTTCCCCACTACGACGAACCGGCGTCCGGTCCCAAGGGCGATGTGGACATGGGCGAGTACCCCATCATCCTCACCACGGGGCGCCGCATCCCGGTGTATTTCCACTCCGAGCACCGGCAGCTGCCGTGGTGCCGGGAGCTTTGGCCCGCACCGCGTTTGGAGGTGAACCCGGAGGATGCTGCGGAACTGGGCCTCAAGCAGGGCGACTGGGCTTGGATCGAGACCGAGTGGGGAAAGGTGCGCCAGGTGGTGGATCTGTACTACGGCATCGCAAAAGGTTGGGCGAACGCCGAGCACGCCTGGTGGTTCCCCGAGCTGCCCGCTCCCACGCACGGCTTCACGCTCTCGTGCATCGACTGCATCTGGGATCCGCACGGGCAGGACACGCACATCGGGTCGTCGCACATGCGCGGCGTGCCGGTGAAGATCTACAAGGCCACGCCCGAGAACTGCCCGGACGGCAAAGTCGTCCCCTGTGCGCCCGAGGACGGCACCGAGATCATCTACGACGCATCCGACCCGCGCCTGAAAGCGTGGCTGCCGAACTACGAGATACGAGAGGGTGAGTGAGCCAGTGACTTATTCGGCTTCTATCGGAAGCGGCGCGTCGGTCGCCGCGACGCGTTCCGGGCGACCTGCCTGCCCGGAACCGGGAATGGGAAGGGAGGCGTGACGCCATGACCCAGTATGCTATCGTCACTGATCTGAACCGGTGCGTGGGCTGCTTGGCCTGCATGGTGGCCTGCAAGGCCGTCAACAACGTGCCCATCGGATCCTATTGGAACAAAGTGCTGCGCATCGGCCCGTCTCTGAAGAAGGGCGCGACTTCTTCGCGCGATGTGGAGATGTACTACCTGCCCGTGCAGTGCCAGCACTGCGCCGACCCCGAGTGCGTGAAGGTGTGCCCTACCGAAGCCTCGCACAAGCTCGAGGACGGCACCGTGCAGATCGACAAGTCCAAGTGCATCGGCTGCCAGTTCTGCGCCATGGCCTGCCCCTACAACGTGCGCTACCTCAACGAGGAGGAGGGCGTGGTGGAGAAATGCACCCTCTGCGAGCAGATCACGGGGCAGGGCGGTTTGCCGCAGTGCGTCATCCAGTGCGGCGGGCGGGCCCGGTTCTTCGGCGATATGGATGCGGGGATCGAGGGCTTCGAGGCGCCGGCGGTGGGCTACGACGCCGACCGCTCCTACGATGCGCTCTACACGGGCAACCGCGTGACTTTGGGAGAGCTGGCCCAGGACTTCGACGAGGCCACTGAGCTGCACCGTCTGCCCGACGTGGGCAACGGCCCGGAGTTCGCTTACATTCTGCGCGATCGCGAGTGGAAAGGAGGGGAGTAGCATGGAGCTGCAGTGGCCTTTGATCCTGTTCACCACGCTCGTGGCGTGGAGCGCGGGGACGTTCGGGACGCAGGGGATCCTCGCCCTGAGGGGCGGGGCGCGAAGGTCGCAGGCCGCGCTCGTGGTGGTGAGCGCGGCCCTGCTGGCCCTCTCCGGCATCGCGGTGTTCTTCCACCTCGAGCACTGGGAGCGCATCTTCAACGGCTTCGGGCACCTTTCGTCTGGCATCACGCAGGAGCTGATCGCGGTGGTCGCGTTCGCCGCGGTGGCCGTGGCGTACTTTGCGTGCCTGCGGCGCTCGGGCGAGGGGGCGGTACCCAAGTGGGCCGCCGTGCTGGCCGTCGCCGCGTCGCTTGTGCTGGTCGCCGTGTGCGCCCACAGCTACGTGATGGCGGCGCGTCCGGCGTGGGACAGCGTTTTGGAGGTGCTGTCGGTGGTCGGAGCCTCGTGCATTCTGGGACCTGCCACCGTCGCCGTCGTCATGGCGCTGCGCGGCGACGACGTGTCGGCCTGCGGGACGCTCGCGCTCGCCGGCGCGGCGATCGGCGCGGTGTGCATCGTCGCCTACGCGGCCTTCCTGCAGGCTTCCGGCGGCTCCTTCGTCGAGGTGGGCTACTACTTCGACCCGACCCATCCCACGGCGGCCATGGCCGATCCGGAGGGCGCGGTCGGTGGCCAAGCGGGCCTGCTGTGGCTGGGGGCCGTGGCCGTGGGCGCGGCGGTTCCGCTGGTCGCGGCTTTCCTCGGGCGCAGGCGCGGCACGGCGGGCGCCTGGAAGGTCTGGGGGTCGGTGGGCGTGGCCTGCGCCCTCGTCGGCGCGGTGTGCCTGCGCGTCGCGTTCTACGAGCTGGGGTTGTCGGTGTTCATGTTCTACTAAGGCCGTGCGCCCCCTCCTGCGCCGAAAAGTTGCAGGAGGGGGCGGGGCCTCTTTCTTCCCGTGTCGTCTCAAGCGCCCTCCGCATGCGCGGTCTGCCATCCCCGAACCCCCCCCCTTGCAAACAGGCAGACCGCGCATGCGGAGGGCGCTTTGGGGTACAAATGCCAGATCGACGCAAGGAGGGCTTCAAGTGCGTTCTGCCGCTCCGTGCATCCGAGTCCTTCCGAAAGCGCCGAGGCTTGAGGCGTGGCGCTGGCCGGACCGAATGGGCATCGACGAGCCGCGCGCCGACGATGCTTTGCGGAAGTCGCTGCGGATTTGGCATGCCGGACCGGCAGCTCCGGGTTTTCGAAGCGGTTTTCGAAGCGGTTGTCTGCTACGGTAATGGAATCGAAGATTTTTCGCGATATTTTATCGAAAAAGCGAAACAAATGGACAAAAGTTCGTGTTTTGCGACAAAATGGGGGTGCGGACAAAAAGTTGGACACTCCGGTGTCCGGATTGGAGTCCGCATGTACCCGTTGGAGACCAGGGAGCTCGCCGTGGAGGCCGTCGCGGCGGGGTTCAGCCTGACCGAGGCGGCCGAG
>NZ_PPEL01000100.1 GCF_002899695.1 Rubneribacter badeniensis | reverse complement strand
GGCCGGCGTGGAGCGCCCCGAGCACGCGGGCTGCGCGAACGCCATCGGCAGCGCCATCTCGAAGGTGAGCGGCGCCTACGAGGCGCTTGTCGACTACGACGTCACGCCGCGCGACGAGGCGCTGGCCGCCGCGCGCGCCGCCGCCGTCGAGGCCGCCGTGGAGGCGGGCGCGGTGCGCGAGACCGTGGAGGTCATCGACGCGGAGGACGTGCCCTTGGCGTACTATCCGGGCCACACGAACCGCGTGAAGGTGAAGGCCGCGGGAGACTTGGCGTAGCGCTCGAACTGTCGGGCTCCTAAAAGCGCGTCGATCGAGCGCGGTTGTCAACGCGGCAACCGCGCTCTTCTTTTGCTGAGGCGATCCGTTCGCGTACGCTTATGCTATCATACGACCGGATGATACTTTGACGGAAGGCTGGGAGCGCGTGTTCGAGACGTTGCGGGTGAACGATGCATCGGGCGTTCCCGTGTGGATACAGATCCGCAACCACATGCTGTTCCTCATCCGATCGGGCCAGTTGCGGCCGGGGGACACGTTGCCGACGGTGCGCGAGCTGGCCGTTCGCCTGGGGGTGAATTACAACACCATCCACAAGGTGTACCAAGACCTTGAAACCGACGGCCTTGTCCTCTCGGGGCGGGGGAAGCGCTCGACTATCGCCGACATCGACCGCGAAGCGCTTGCGCTGCCCGATTCTCCGGTGGACGCGGTGATCGGAGAGCTGGTGCGGGTGGTGCGGGAGACAGGGATGACGAGGGAAGATGCGCTGGCGCGAATCGGAGAGGCGCTGGCGACGCTCGAAGACTGACGGGGGAAGGGCCATGGGCGAGAAGAAATCGTATTTCGACGAAGAGCTCGATGCGAGCGCCGACGATGCGGTGATCGCGACGGAGGCGCAGTTCGACGAGGCCGTCACGAGCCGCGTAGGCGCCACGTCCTTGCGTTGGGTGATCACGCTGGCCGTGTTCGCCCTGTTCGCGCTGGCGGCTTGGGTGCTGCGCCTTCCTGCGCTGGCCGTTGCGGGGGCGTTGGGGGCCGTCGTGCTGTTCAGCTGCATGCACGTGGTGTTGGAGTGGGAGCGCGCCGTGGTGCTGCGGTTCGGCAAGTTCAACCGCGTGGCGGGCCCCGGCCTCATCTTCATGATCCCGCTCGTGGAGTACTCGGCGGCCACCGTGGACATGCGCATGCGCTCCACCGCGTTCAAGGCCGAGCATGTGCTGACGGCCGATCTTGTGCCCGTGAACGTGGACGCCGTGCTGTTCTGGACGGTGTGGGATGCGGGAAAGGCCTGTTCGGAGGTCAAGAACTTCGTGCGGCTCGTGTACTGGGTGGCGCAGACCACCCTGCGCGACGTGATGGGCGCGGTGAACATCGCCCAGCTGAGCACGCGCCGCGAGCAGATCGACCGCGAGGTGGCCGACATCCTCGAGCGCAAGACGAACGAGTGGGGCATCACCGTGGTGTCGGTGGAGATCCGCGACATCGAGATTCCCGACGAATTGCAGGAATCGCTATCTGCCGAGGCGCGCGCCGAGCGCGAGTACAACGCGCGCGTTATCCTGGCCGAGGTGGAGAAGGAGATCTCCGAGATGTTCGTGGACGCCGCCCGCACCTACGGCCGCGAGGATGCGGCGTTGCAGCTGCGTGCGATGAGCTTCGTGTCCGACAGCGTGAAGGAGAAGGGCGGCCTCGTCGTCATCCCGAGCGCCCTATCGGAGGCTTTCGAGGGGCTGGAGGGCCTTGCGAAGAAGGGGTAGGGGAGCGCGAGCCGCTCGCTAATCGCTCGGAAAGCGCTTCTTGCGAATCTTCTTGAGGTACGTTTTCGTGAACTCCTGCGTGCTCTTGAAGAACCTCATATCGTTGGGCGCGAGGTCGTGGTTGATGCATTGCGGCCTTCGCCCCTTTCGCCCTCTTCGCTTTTTTCGCGCTGCACGCCCTTCCATGTTGGCGTGATCGCGATTTTTGGCCACGAAACCGCGTTCTGGCACGAAAAAGCGAGGTTCGGGAGCCTCGTGAAGGGAATTTCCGACAAAAGGCCAGGTCGCGATTTTCGGACGCGCTCCTGCGGAGGTCGGTCCGTGCCAGAGCGCGGTTCCGTGGCCAGAATCGGCCCGAAAATGGCCACCAAACCGCATTCTGGCACGATTTGCCACATTTTGACGGGCATCGATTTCGCCGACCTGGGCTTTTGCTGCAGGAGAATGTCCTTTTCCTCGGAAGCGGGCGGATTTCGTGCCAGAATGCGGTTTCGTGGCCAAAAACCTCGTATTTTTTCGCACGGAAGACGGAAGACATTCAGTGCAACCGAGCATAACTGCGGCATGTAGAAGCGGGACTTCAAAAAGAAGTGGCAGAGAAAAACCCCCGCCTTCCTATCAGGCCCAGATCTTTCGACCAGCCCGAATGATCGCGTAGCATGCGGTTTGGCTATGGGCTGCAATCGAGCGAACGACGGGGATTCCTCAAAGGATCGGTTGTGGCACGCATCTCGGCGCATCTCCGGCGTTCCTCTATTCTTGAAAAAGAATCATACAACTGTAAGACAAGTATCGTAAATCTATATGATTTATGATACTATGCAGAAGACGGGTGATGATCGGGCATCGTGTCTGGTGCCGACATCCGGGGGAATTCCAAATGGAGGAAAGGAGAGGGCGATGGCGATGCGAAAACCGGCCATATGGGGCGCAACGCTTTGTTGCTGCGCTTTGGGGGCCTCCCTCGCCGCATGTGTTCCCGAAGTGGAGCAAGAAACGACTGAGTCGTCTCAGAGTGGCGCGGTCGAGCTTGCAGGAGGCGAAAAGCCTGCCGCAGGTTTGGAGGAGATTCAAGAAGAGATGACCGACCTCTGCGAGGAGTACGCTCCGACGATAGAGACGCTTGAGGATGGTCGCCAGGTGCAAAAGGTTCCTGACGATGCTGGTGGAAGCGCGTTCTGGGCATTCCCGACCGCATACAACCTCTATTACCTTAATGCTGAGAATCGGGGCTGTGAGTCGTGTCACCAAGATGGCCTTATCGATGTTTTGGAGAAGCTCCCTATTCGTCACTGGGATCTTGAAAACGGGCTGGACACCAATACCGACGTCACAAATTGTGTGATTTGCCACGATGAAACCACAGGGGAGACGCTTGTGGGGCCGTATCAATTCGGCAACCTTATACACGGCATTCATAGCAAGGAATCCTTCAAGGGGGATTGCATGACTTGCCATGCCGTCACTTCGGACGGTACGGGTATGCAGCTGTGGGAAGAGGCCAAATACGATGCGTTCAACGGCATGGTCGATGTGGCGAACGTTCAAGGTGAATTCACCTACGATCAGGACACCATCGCGGGCGATACCGTCGAGATGACGAAATACGCTGGCCCTGACAGTGAGCCTTTGGACAAAGCCTATCAGGAAGAGCCCGTCGATACGTCCGAGTACGAAGATTGGTCCATCGCCGTTACGGGTATGCTGGACAATCCGAAAGAGTGGACGCTTGCCGAGCTGATCGAACAGGCCCCCAGCAAAACGACCGTCAGTACCATGCAGTGCAACATCAGTGGCACCGGTAGCGAGTGGATCGTCAACGCCGAGGTGAAGGGCATTCCCATCGAATGGATCCTCGAACAGGCGGGTGTGCAGGAAGGTGCCACTACCATCACCGCTCATGATGCCGAAGGATGGGGAACCAAAGGCCCCACCAGCTACGGAAGCGGCACATCCATCGAGGACTGCCTCGAAGCGGGAGGTTTGCTCATCTACGAGATCAACGGACGACCGCTCACGCGTGCCGAAGGGTTCCCGTGCCGCATGTGGTGGCCGGGGCACGCCATCTCGAACAGCGGACGCTGGGTGAGCGAGATTTATATTTCCAACGATCCGTACCACCTCCTCGACGGCGAGGGATTGAAGGGCGAACCGTCCACAGCGGGGCATTGGCATCCCAGCAAAGAAACAGATGTTGGTTTTGCCAACAAACCCGTCACGGGCATCATGGGAACTCCCGAGGGCCTGATCATCGCTCCCGGTGAGAAGTACGAGTTCGAAGGCTACGCCTACGCTATGGACGAGCAGGTCACCTCGGTCGAGTTCTCGATGGACGGCGGTGAGACGTGGACGAGTTTCGACACGTCCGATTCCGACAAGTACCGCTGGGTGTATTGGCACTTCACCTGGACAGCTCCCGAGAAAGAGACGGGCGGTTATGTGCTTCAGGTGCGTGCGACTACCGACAACGGTCGCGTGAGTTACGAGCCCGACCAGGTCATGGTCAACGTCAAGCAGATGTCGTAAGCATGCAACCCGGGCGCTCGCGAAGCGGGTGCCCGGTAAGGAGGTGGGGCATGGATGCCTTGAAAAAGACGCTTGCCATGGGGGCGAGCTCGATACTCGCGGTCACGGGTATGGGCGGCGTTGCGCTAGCCGCCACCGATTCGACTGAAACGCAGTCCGCGTCTGACGCTCAGGCGACGGCGCAGCAAGAAGGCGTCTCCGTCGATGATTTCATCGTGCGCATGGACAAGGTGGAAGGCGAGTTCGCCTTCACGCAATCCGAAGTGACGTCCAACGACGATATCAAGAAGAACCTGGGCGAAGCTTCCCGGTATTTGTGCGGCGCGAATCCGACGGGCGACGGGGAGGCCGTATCGGTAGAAGACTGGTCGATTACCGTGCAGGGCGATGTTGAAAATGCCTACACGGCGACGTTCGCGGAGCTTTCCGAGAAGGAGGAGCTTCAAACGGTGGTCATGGGGTGCTCGTGCGCTGGTAACCCGGCCGATGGACGTGCCGTCGCCAATGCCGAAGTCACGGGTATTTCCGTTTTGAAAATCGTCGAATTGGCCCAACCTTCTGCCGAGGTGAACACGGTGGTGTTCTCGTCGTCGGACTGCTACGAAGTCGCGCTGCCTCTGCGCTATCTTAAGATGCGCTATTGTCCGCTCGTGTTCGATGTGAACGGATCGCCCATCGCCGATGTGATGGGCGGTGCGAACCAGCTGTGGCTGGGCTCCACTGCGGCGAGCTATTTCGCTCGCGACATCGTGAGCATCACGCTCGAAGAGCGTGAAACGCCGCCGCCGAGCCCTCATTCCGACGAAGCGCGCGCGGCGTATCAGAACCTGCCGAACGTGGGCGTGCTGCTCGGAGGGGAAGTTCGATGATACCTCCGGTGCAAGGTGCAGCGGGCCAGGTTCTGCATTTGAAGGGCACGGCGTACGATTTTGGTCACCGCATCGCGGCGATCCAGTTCTCGCTTGACGAAGGCGAGCATTGGACCACGCGTCCGACCGAAGGCACGAGCGATTATCAGAACGTGGTCTGGACGCTTGATTTCACGCCGCCGCGTGCGGGCACGTACCGCATGCATGTGCGCTCGGTCAACGAGCGCGGCGAAGCCAGCCCGCAGCCCGCTCTCGTCGAGTTCGATATACGATAGGAGGGGGAGGACATGCGACAAACCACGGATGTTTCGCGTAGGGCGCTGGTGAAAGGCGCGCTTGCTTTGGGCGCCTCGGCGGTCATTGTGGGCGGCGTCACGGCTCCTCGTCGCGCGCTGGCGAGTGGCGAGTCTCCCGCGGTCGATGGGGCGAACGCCGATGTCCAGTATGGCTTTCTCGTGTACGCATCGAAGTGCGTGAACTGCGAGAAATGCGTGGCTGCGTGTCGCCAGGGAAACGGCTTGTCGGATGATACGCCCGATCGTCGCCGAATCACGGTGGTCAGCAATGACAAGGGCGGGGAGTTGAGCGTGTCCACGTCGTGCATGCATTGCGCCCAGCCGAGTTGCGAGCGCGTGTGTCCGGCGGGCGCCATCTCGAAGGGCTCGCACGGCATCGTGTCGGTGGACACGGATCGCTGCATCGGCTGCAAGTACTGTTACCAGGCGTGCCCTTACGATGTGCCGCGCTACAACACGGTTGCTATGGACAAGTGCGATTGCTGTTTGGGCGCGGGCGTCGCACCAGGCGAAACGCCGTATTGCGTGAGCGCGTGCATCTTCAACGCGCTGAAGTACGGCCCCCTTGAGGAGTTGAAGGAGCAAGAGCCCGATGCGGTGGTCATCGCGTCTATCAACGATCCGTCGTGTCTGGTTCGCGGTTAAAGGGGAGGTGATTTCATGCTTCAGACGATGTGGGGCTGGCAGCCGGCGCTCTATCTGTTCTTGGGCGGCATGGGCGCCGGGGCGTTCATCATGGCCGCCGTGCTGCTCCTGATCGACCAAACGCGCCATCGCTTGATCGTGTGCGTGTCGATGTGGGCGGCGCTCGCGAGCCTTGCGGCGGGCTTGCTGCTTTTGCTTTCGGAGCTGGTGCAGCCTGCTCGCGGACTTCTGATGTGGCAGAGTTTCAGCCACTTCACCTCGTGGATGACGTACGGCGCGTGGGGCGCGTTCGCGGCCATGGCGGTGTTCGCAGCATCGGCGCTGCTGGCTACGCGCCCCGTGGACGTGCGGTTGGCGAAGAAGTGGGCGTGGTTCGAGAAGCGCGGTATGGCGTTGCGTCGGGCGCTGGCCGTGGTCGGCATTGCGCTGGCGGCGTTCGTCGCGGTGTACACGGGCATGCTGCTCATGGCGGCCGAGAACGTGCCCTTGTGGAACACTCCGCTGCTGCCGGTTTTGTTCTCCGTGTCGGCTTTCGACACGGGAGTGGCGCTTGTGGAGTTGGTGGCCGTGCTGGCTTCGAAGAAGGACCCGCTGGCACCGAAGGCCCGCACACTTATGGAGCGGATCGTCGTGGTGCTCGTGCTGCTAGAGGGTGTCGTGATGGCGGCGTTTCTGGCCAGCATGCTGGGCGGCGATGCGCAAACGGCCATCGGCGCGACGGCTGCGTCGTCGGCCTCGCTTTTGGTGTCGGGCGGTCTGGCCGTGTGCTTCTGGGGCATGGTGGTGGCATGCGGGTTGGCGCTTCCCCTGGTCATGGCTGTGGCGGGTCTTGTGCTGCACGGACGCGCCAAGAAGAAGCCCGGCGCGGGGCAGCATGGAAGTGGTGTTCTGATGGCGATAGGCGCCGCGGGCGCGCTCGTCGGCGGGTGCGAACTGCGCTTTCTGATCCTTGCGGCGGGCGTTCACGCCGACGTGGTTGCCGAGACGGTCAGGGGGCTGATCGGCTAAGCGCACGGCGCTGCTCGCCCTCTTGTGCGAGGCGGTTGGGCGGTGGAAACGCCGTCGGGCCGCCTCGTCCTCTTGTTTGCCTTTCATCCTTCGAGTTCGGGCCGTGCGCTATACTGAAAGGCGGTCGGTATTCGGAAAGCGAGGTGGGCGGCTATGGCCATCGACAGGGTGAGGGCGCATTTGCGCGCGCTCGGCATGGAGGATCGCGTGCTCGAGTTCGAGGCGTCGAGCGCGACGGTGGATCTGGCCGCTCAGGCCGTGGGGTGCGAACCGGCGCGCATCGCGAAGACGCTGTCGTTTCACGTGGGCGAGCGGGTGGCGCTCGTGGTGGCGGCGGGCGATGCGCGCATCGACAATCCCAAGTTCAAAGCGCGTTTTGGCTGCAAGGCGAAGATGCTCAAGGCCGAGGAGGCCGAGCCGCTTGTCGGCCACGGCGTGGGCGGCGTGTGCCCGTTCGCCGTGAACGACGCCGTGGACGTGTACCTCGACGAATCGCTGCGGCGCTTCGACGTGGTGTATCCGGCAGCCGGTAGCGCTTCGAGCGCGGTGCGGCTTTCGCCCGACGAGCTTGCCCGCTGCGCCGAGCCCTGCACGTGGGTTGACGTGTGCAAGCTGCCATGAGGGGCGGGGTCGGTCGGGCGTGCGATCCGGTCGTCGGCGCGACGAGGCCGGACGGCTCCTTCTTGTCTGCGGGGCCTTCTGCCTTGGGTTCGGCGGTTGCGCCCGGATCGTCAGCCGTGCCAGCCGTGCCGGTCGCGCCCGACTCGCCGGTTGCGCCTGCCGTGTCGGATGCGCCGGCTGCGCCAGGTGCGTCGGATGCGCCCGACTCGCCGGCTGCGTCGATTGCGCCTCCCGTCTCGCCAACCACGCCTGCTGCGCCGCATGCGCCGGCTGCCTTGTCCGCGCTCGCCTCTTCGGCGGCTTCGGGCTCGCTCGATGACGCTCCCGTGACGTTTTACGTGGTGCGCCATGGACAGACCCTGTTCAACGTCATGGGAAAAGTGCAGGGTTGGTGCGACACGCCGCTCACGCCGGAGGGCGTGGCGGGCGCGGAGGCGCTTGGCCGGGGCTTGGCCGATGTGGAGTTCGTCCGCGTGTTCTCAAGCGACAGTGGTCGGGCTGTGCAGACGGCGTCGGCGCTGCTTGAAACTCGCGCCCGGGTTCGGGGCGAGGCGGCCAAAGCGAGGTTTGCGGCCGTGCCCGATCCGCGTTTGCGCGAATGGTGCTATGGAGAGTTGGAGGGCGAGCCGGGAGAACTCTTGCATGCCGTGCTCGACGCCGGTTTTGGCAGGTCGTTGTCGTTCGAGGAGCACAACCGTCGGCTGCCCGAGGTGGCCGACGTCATCGCGAACGCGGATTCCTCGGGCCGCGCTGAGCGATTCGACGCGATCGAGGCCCGTCTGGTGCGTTTTCTTTCCGAGGCCGGCGATGCGGTCCGTTCGACGGGAGGCGGCAACGTGCTTGTGGTCACGCATTCGTTCGTCGTGCGCACGCTCGTGTATCTCATCGACCCTGCGCGCGTGAACGATCCGGTGAAGATACCCAACACGAGCGTCACGCGCATCGGTTACGACGGCGAGCGCTTCATCTTGGGCGAAGTCGGCTCAACCGATTGGAGCGTCTGAGAGGGCAGGCGGTCGGTCGGGGCGGGACGCGCCGTGCGGACAGCGTCGTTTCGTGCGCGAGCGAGCGTGCCGCACATGGATGCGAAGCGAGCCGTGTGAGCGCGGACGGAGGCGGGCTGCGCGAGGGCGGGTCGTGCGTGCATGGCGTGCGCCCCCGCGCTCCGGTCTTTTCGCCAAGGCGCGGAGCGCGGATCGGCAGCTCTTTCGATCGTGGTGCCTACCAGGGCATCCAGCTGATCTTGCAAGATGCGGAACCAGCGCTGGTTGCGCTTTCGTCAAAGCGCCAGATGCTGCCCGCATCGTTCGCCCTCCTGTCGCTGCGCATGTCTGCCGCGGCTCTCGCCTCGTCGTGTGTGCCCTCTGCGCTCCGCTCGGATCGCTCGTTATCGGTAATCTTGCGCGTAAATACGTCTGCGTTCGTCTGCGCGCCGCCTTCGCCTTTTGCGTTTGCTCGGGCATCGGACGTCGGATCTGCGCCCGCGTTCGTCTGCCCGTCGTCGTTTGCGTGGTTGGCGTCGTTTCCGGCCTCCCCGCAGCCGCACGCCTTCCCGGATGTGCCGCCAGGGGCTCGCTCTGCCCGCACGCCTTTGCTCCCGCCGTCGTGAGCGCCGCCTACCCCTTCAGGCGTCCCCTCATGGCCGAGGGGGTGCTTGCGGGTGCCGAGAAGCCACTCGCCGGCCCGAAGCTGAAAGCCCATCGGCATGAAGCGCACGCCGAGCGCGCCCACTTTGTTCACCCAGCCTGTGACGGCGCACCGTTCGCCCCGCATGAGCGCACGGTACACGCGGATGGCCGTTTCGTCGGCGCTCATGGAGAAGTACTTCCAGGCGGGCGCGCCCTCGATTCCGGCGTTTCGCGAGAAGTTCGTGCGCGTGGCACCGGGGCATACGGTGGTCACGCTGACGCCCGTGCCGTGCAGCTCGCGTGCGAGCGCGGTGGAGAACGACAGCACGAACACCTTCGCCGCGCCGTAGAGCGCGTTGTAAGGGCAGGGCGTTTTCGCCATCATCGAGCTCATGTTGAGGATGCGCCCGTGGCCGCGTTCGAGCATGGGCTGCAGGAACACGCTCGTCAGCTCGGTGAGGCTCGTGACGCTCACCTGGATCATCGCGCGGATGTCGGCCACGGAAAGCTCCGAGAAGCTGCCCGCTGGGCTGTAGCCCGCGTCGTTCACGAGGATGTCGATCTCTTTTCCGGCCTCGCGCACGCGCTTGAATATGGTGCGCGCGGCGTCGGGATGGGACAGGTCGCAGGACACGGGCAGCACGTCGATGCCGAGCAGACGCAGGTCGTGAGCCTGTTTGCCAAGGGACTTCTCGTCGCGGGCTACGGTGACCAGATCGTAGCCGTCGCTGGCGAGCAGAAGGCAGAGGGCTTCCCCGATGCCGCTTGTCGCTCCGGTGACCAATGCGGTGTGGGCCATGATGGCGCTCCTTTCTCGAGGGTTCGCGAGAGGGCGCGGGCGCGCCCCGGCGTTTCGCTCGCATGATAGGGACGCCGCGACGTGCCGTCGCGGGCCGTGCGCGTCCGTTGGGAAGGCGCGACCGCGGCGAAAGCGGGGCGAAACGAGGGCGGCGGCCGAAGGGCGGTGCCGTGAAGGCGGGCGGGCGCGTGCGCTCGCCCGCAGAGCCGATGGCGAAGCGCACTTGATTGGCGGCGTGAGCGTGCGGGGCGGCCGGGGCGTTTGGCCAAGCGAAGGTGCGGGG
>NZ_PPEL01000099.1 GCF_002899695.1 Rubneribacter badeniensis | reverse complement strand
TACCGGGAGGGGAGGCTGAAGGCGTTCGACGAGGGAGGGCGCAAGGTGTACGATACGATAGCCGGCCGCAGGAGGCGGCTGGGGCTGGCCGCCTAGGCCGTCCGGAAAAACGTCCGCACCCCCGAACCGTGTTTTTCGGGCGACAATGCGCCGGTGCAAGCGAGGGCGTCCGCAAACGCCCCCGCCTCTAATCCTCTATGCCGTCGCGCGTGCGGATGAGCTTGCGCTTGATCTTGCCGCCGATGGTCTTGGGAAGCTCGTCGGTGAACTCCACGATGCGCGGGTACTTGTAGGGGGCTGTCGTGTGCTTCACATGCTCCTGCAGCTCGCGCACCAACTCGTCCGACGGCTCCCAGCCCCGCGCCAGCACGACGGTGGCCTTCACCACCTTGCCGCGGATGGGGTCGGGCGCGGCCGTGACGGCGCACTCCACCACCGCCGGATGCTCCACGAGCGCGCTTTCCACCTCGAAGGGGCCGATGCGGTAGCCCGAGCATTTGATCACGTCGTCGTTGCGGCCCACGAAGAAGCAGTAGCCGTCCGAGTCGCGCCACGCCATGTCGTGCAGGTTGTAGTAGTCGCCGCCCACGGCCTGCCGCGTGCGCTCCTCGTCTTGGTAGTAGCCCGTGAACAGGCCCGGCGGGTACGCCTCGCGCAAGCCGGTCACGCAGATGGCGCCCTCCTCGCCGTCGGGCACTTCGGCGCCGTCCTCGTCCAGCAGCTTCACGTTCAGAAGCGGCGAGGGCTTGCCCATCGAGCCGGGGCGCGGCTCGATCCACGGGAACGTCGCCAACAGCACCGGCCCCTCCGTCTGGCCGAAGCCCTCGCGGATCTTCTTGCCGGTGAGGCGTTCCCACTGGATGGTGACCTCGGCGTTCAAAGGCTCGCCCGCCGTGGCGAAGTTCTGCACGCTCGACAGATCGAACGACGCCACGTCCTCCTGCAGCATGAAGCGGTACATCGTGGGCGGCGCACAGAACGTCGTCAGCCGGTAGTCTTGGATCTTCTGCAGCAGCTTCACGGGCACGAACTTGTCCATGTCGTAGGCGAACACGGTGGTCCCGCAGATCCATTGGCCGTAGATCTTGCCCCAGCCGAACTTCGCCCAACCGCTGTCGGTCACGCTCATGTGCAGCTCGTTCTCGCGCACCTGCTGCCAGTAGCGCGCCGTGAGGATGTGCCCCAGCGGATGCGCGAAGTTGTGGCACACGGCTTTCGCAAGCCCCGTGGTGCCGGACGTGAAGTAGATGAGCATGGTGTCTTTGCTGGTGACCCCCGCCTCGCCCACCGGGCGCGCGAACTCCTCCGGCTCGTCCGCGATGAGCGCGTCGAACGCCGTCCAACCCGCACGCTCCCCCGCCACCACGACGCGGTGCGCGATGGAGGGCGAATCGGGCAGCGCACGGTCCATCTGGCCGCACACGTAGTCGTCGTCCACGCAGACGACCATCTTCACCTGCGCGGAATTGGCGCGGTACGCGATGTCCTTCGAGGTGAGCTGCAGCGTGGCGGGGATGATGGTGGCGCCCAGCTTGCACAGCGCCACGGCGCACACCCAGTACTCCCAGCGGCGGCGCAGGATCATCATCGCCACGTCGCCCTTGCCGATGCCGAGCTTGCGGAAGGCGTTGGCCGCCTTATTCGACAGCCGCGCGATGTCGGAGAACGTGAAGGCGCGCTCCTCGCCTGCGTCGTCGCACCAGACGAGCGCGCGCTTCCCGGGTTCCACGCGCGCCCACTCGTCCACCACGTCGAAGCCGAAGTTGAACGCCTCGGGCACGTCGATGCGGAAGTTCTCGCAGAAGTCCTCGTAGGAGTCGAACTCGATGCGGGGGCAGTATTTCTTCAGGATGTGGTCCACTTGTCGCGCTTTCCTTTCTCACGCCTTACCGGTCCAGCAAAGTCAGCGAGAAGCGTTGAGGTGTCCGAGATTGCCGTGTTTCGCGGCCGAGCATGCTTTGCACGTGAGGGCAAGCGAAAAAGCGGCAAGATCGGGCGCATCAACGCTTCGCAGCGTCGGCCGGTTCCGCCGTTCGGAGAACGGCGGAACCTATCACTCCGCGATGATCGTCACGAACTTCGCCGGCACGTCCCTGCCGCAGCGCTGGCCGTGCGGGTGCTCCGGGTTGAAGTAGATGCTGTCGCCGGGATTGAGCTCGAACTCCTTGTCGCCCCAGGTGACGACGACCGTCCCCTCGAGCACCAGGTTGAACTCCTGCCCCGAGTGGCACACGAGCTTCGCAGGGGCGTCGGAGGGGTCGAGCACCACGAGCAGAGGCTGCATGACCTTGCCGGTGTAGCGCCATGCGAGGTCCTCGAAGTGGTACTCGGGATTGCGATCGACCTCGCGGCCCTCGCCCCAACGCACCACCTGGTAGGTGTCGAGCTTCGCCGCCGTGCCCGTGAGGATCTCGGTGAACTCCACGCCGAAGTGGTGCGCCATGTGGTAGATGGCGCTGATGGGCACGTCCTCGCCCGTCTCCTCCCAACGCAGGTACGTCTCGAGCGGCACTTCCAGCTCGGCCGCCATGTCCTCGGCGCGCACGTCGCACGCTTCGCGCAGACCCTTGATGCGCAGGCCTATCTCGGCCAGTTCAGCTACCATGCGAACCCCTTTCCGCTCCATAGGTCCATATCAGTCAGCGAGGCTCCCCGCAGCGCCCGAGATCGCCCCGTTTCGCAGCCGAGCGCGCTTCGCGCATGCCGAACAAGCCGATGGCTTGTTCAGTGCCACGCTCTGCGCCCGAGCGGGCGCGCCCTGCGCAGCTTCGCTGCGGCAGGGCAAAGGGACGAGATCGGGCACCACGGAAAGCCGCAGCGTCGACCCGTTCCGCCAGCCGTCAGGCTGGCGGAACACTACGCCTCCATCCCCAAACGCAGCGCCTTCTCGTTCATCTCCAGCATGGCGGCCTTGCCGGCCGGCACGCATTTCTCCATGGCCTTCCAGAGGGTGTCCTCCGCGCAGAACGCCGTCTCGGCGTACAGCTTGCCGGCCAAGATGATGTTGGCGAGCTTCTTGAAGCCGGCCTCCTCGGCCATGGCCGTGGCGGGAAGGGCGCACATCGCAACACCCGGAACGTCCGGGATGTCCGCGATGAGCGTGGAGTCGGCCACCACGACGCCGCCCTCGGCCACCACGCCCGCGAACTTGTCGAGCGAGGGCTGGTTCATGGCGATGAGCGCGTCGGGCGCCAGCACGAGCGGAGAGCCGATGGGATCGTCGGACAGGCACACGCTGCAGTTCGCGGTGCCGCCGCGCATCTCGGGACCGTAGGAGGGCAGCCACGACACCTCGCGGTCCTCCAGCAGGCCGGCGTAGGCGATGAGCTTGCCGGCGAACAGCACGCCCTGGCCGCCGAAGCCGGCGAGCACGATGTTGAGGGAGCGGCTCATCGCGCACCCCCTTCCGTCTGCGGCGCAGGGTTCGCGATCGGGCAGTCCGCAGCGCGGGCCGCGGCGGCCTCGGCCGCATTCGCGTAGCCGTCGGCCACCACGTCCTTGTACACGCCCAGCGGGTAGTACGGCAGCATGTTCTCGCGCATCCAGGAAAACGCGTCCTGCGGCGTCATGCCCCAGTTCGTCGGGCAGGTGCCCACGATCTCCACGAGCGAGTAGCCGCGCTTGTCGATTTGGGTCTGGAACGCCTTCTTGATGGCCTTCTTCGCCTTGCGCACGTTCTTCGGGCAATCCACGGTGACGCGCTCGAGGTACGCCACGCCGTCGAGCGAGCTCAGAAGCTCGCACACGCGGATGGGAAAGCCGGCCGTGGCGGTGTCGCGGCCATAGGGCGACGTCTGCGTCACCTGGTTCGGCAGGCTCGTGGGGGCCATCTGGCCGCCCGTCATGCCGTAGATGGCGTTGTTGACGAAGATGACGGTGATGTTCTCGCCACGCGTGGCCGCATGCACGGTCTCGGCCATGCCGATGCTGGCCAGGTCGCCGTCGCCCTGGTAGGCGAACACCACGCCGTCGGACAGCACGCGCTTGGCCGCGGTGGCCACCGCCGGCGCTCGGCCGTGGGCGGCTTCGATCATGTCGCAGCCGTAGAAATCGTAGGACGTGACGGTGCAGCCCACGGGGGCCACGCCCACGGCGTCGCCCTCCACGTCCAGTTCGTCCAGGCATTCGGCCACGAGGCGGTTGACGATACCGTGCGTGCAACCTGGGCAGTAGTTCGTCACCACAGGCAAAAGCGCGTGCGGGCGCTCGAACACGACCTTCGTTTCCTTCTCGGTCATGGGCTACTCCCCTCCCTTCTTCATGCGCTCGTCCAAATCCTCGATGCGGGCCAGCACCTCCACGGGCGTCGGGATGACGCCGCCGGTGCGGCCGAAGAACTCCACGGGGCGCCGTCCCGCCACGGCCAAGCGCACGTCGTCCACCATCTGGCCCATGTTCATCTCCACGGAGAGGAACGCGCGCGCGGTGGGCACGGCGGCCTCAAGGGCGTCCTTCGGGAACGGCCACAGCGTGACGGGCCTGACGAGGCCCGCCTTCACGCCCTTCGCGCGCGCCTCCACCACGGCCGAGCGCGCCACGCGGGCGCTCGCGCCGAACGCCACGACCACCACGTCGGCGTCATCCACGAGGAACGTCTCGGCGCGCTGCTCGTCGCGCTCGATGGCCGCGTAGCGCTCGTAGCGCTCCACGTTCAAGCGCTCCAGCTCGTCGGCCGTCAGGTACAGCGAGTTCACCACGTTGTGCGCGCGCTGGTGCTTGTGGCCGGTCGTGGCCCAAGGCTTCTCGATCCGCTCGTCGCGCGGCTCGGGCATGACCACGGGCTCCATCATCTGACCGAGCATGCCGTCGGCGAGGATCATGACGGGCGTGCGGTACCTGTCTGCCACGTCGAAGGCCGTGAACGCGTAGTCGGCCATCTCCTGCACCGTGGAGGGCGCGTACACCACCACGCGGAAGTCGCCGTGTCCAAGCGCGCGCGTGGCCTGCCAGTAGTCGGCCTGCGAGGGCTGGATGCCGCCGAGGCCCGGGCCGCCGCGCTGCACGTTGATGATGACGCCCGGAAGGTCGGCTCCCGCCATGTAGGAGATGCCCTCGCCTTTGAGCGAGATGCCCGGCGACGAGGACGACGTCATGGCGCGCGCACCGGCCGCAGCCGCGCCGTACACCATGTTGATGGCCGCAACCTCGCTTTCGGCCTGCAGGTACGTCCCGCCCACCTTGGGCATGCGCTTAGACATGTACGCCGCGAGCTCCGTCTGCGGCGTGATGGGGTATCCGAAGAAGAAGCGGCACCCGGCGCGCATCGCCGCCTCGGCAAGCGCCTCGTTGCCCTTCATGAGCACTTTCTCTGCCATGCCCAGCCTACCTTTCCACCGTGATGGCCACGTCGGGGCACATCGTCGCGCAGGACGCGCAGCCCGTGCACGCATCCAGGTCGATGCAGCGCGCGGGGTGGTAGCCCTTCGCGGTTATCTTGCCGTCGTCGAGCTCCATGATATGCACGGGGCACGCGTCGACGCACAGGCCGCACCCCTTGCAGAAGGTGTCGTCCACGCTGATTCTCGCCATGATCTGCCTTCCTCGTCTCGCTCTCGCATGCGCGCGGGGTCGCCGAAGGGGCGCCATGCGCGCTGCTCTCTCGTCTTATTGCCAGGGAGTTCTCACATATACTCGCACAGGATAGCGCGTGACCGCCTCCGCATTCGGCCCAAGGTGGGGATTTTCCCGGTCGGCGACCAGCCCGTCCTTCCCCGCCGCCTCCGCCGGCACCGTGGTGAAGGCGAGCGGCAGGCCCGCGAGGCGCGCCACCGCCTCGGCGAAGGGAACACCGCGTTCGATGACCTCCGCGTCGGTGTCGCCCTGCAGATGCGTGTTGTTCGCCACCGCGGTGGCAGAAAGGCGGCATTTCGCCTCGATCTCGCGCAGCACCTCCACCGCCTCAGCCGGCTCCTGCGTGAGGTTGCGGCTGCGATTCACCACGTACAGCAGCTCATAGGGGGCCGCGGCCACCGTGTTGGCGAAGCGCCCGAGCGCGGTCGCCCCCACGTCGTCGCCGCCAGCGTCGATGATGACGACGTGGCGCTGCCGCAATTCCGCGACAGGTGCCGGATCGCTCGGCCCGCATACCGAAGCAGGCGTCGGCAGCCACGAGAGCTGCGCCTGCTCAATCGCAGGCACGATGGCGCCCGACAGGCTCGGGCCGTCGAGGTTCGTGCCCGCGAACACGGGCGCGATGACGCGCACGCCGCGCTCCCCCAGCAGGTCGCGGTAGTCGCTCGAACGGAAGAACGGGTTGACCACGTCCAGGTCGACCACCGTCACCTGCCGCCCGCGCGCCGCGGCGTCGAAGGCCAGGTTGAGCGAGAGGTTCGTCTTGCCCACGCCGTAGTGCCCCGTGACGACGAGGACGGGGGCGTCGAGCAGAGCGCGCATCGCCAACGGGAGCCCCATCACACAAGTCCTTCAGGGGTGTTCGCAGCCTCGTCCGTCTCGCGGATGGCGGCGCGGCGGATCTTGCCGTTCACGGTCTTCGGCAGCGCGTCCACGTACTCCACGATGCGGGGGTACTTGTAGGGCGCCGTGCGCTTCTTCACCCAGGTCTGGAGCTCGCGCGTGAGCTCGGAGGAGCCAGCGAAGCCCTCAGCCAGCACGATGGTGGCCTTCACGGCCTTGCCGCGCACCGGGTCGGGTACGCCCGTGACGGCGCACTCGCGCACGGCCTCGTGCTCCAGAAGCACGCTCTCGATCTCGAAGGGGCCGATGCGGTAGCCGCTCGACTTGATGACGTCGTCGTTGCGCCCGACGTACCAGAAGTAGCCGTCCTCGTCGCACCAGGCGGTGTCGCCGGTGTGATACCAGCCGTCGTGCATGGCGGCCTCGGTTTTGGCCGGATCGCGGTAGTACTCGAGCATGATGCCGGCGGCCTTCTCGTGGATGTCGATGCACACCTCGCCCGTCTCGCCCGTGTCGCAGCGGCTGCCGTCGGCGCGCTGGATCTCCACGTTGTACAGCGGCACCGGCTTGCCCATCGATCCCGGGCGCGGCGTCGATCCCGTGAGGTTCGCGATGGTGAGCGGCGTCTCGGTCTGGCCGAAGCCCTCGTAGATGGTGAGGCCCGTGTGCTCTTTCCAGAAATCGAACAGGTCGGGATTGAGCGCCTCGCCCGCCGTCGTCGAATAGTTGAGCGACGCGAGGTCGAACGCGTCGACGTTCTCGCCCATCATCATGCGGTACATGGTGGGCGGGCAGCAGAGCGTCGTGATGCCGTACTTCCCGATGAGCGACAGGATCTCGGCGGGGTGGAAGCGGTCGAAGTCGTACGTGAACACGCACGCCTCCATGAGCCACTGGCCGTAGTACTTGCCCCACACGGCCTTGCCCCAGCCGGTGTCGGCGATGGTGAAGTGCAAACCGTCGGGCTCCACGTTGTGCCAGTGCTTGGCCGTGACCAAATGGGCGATGGCGTACTCGGAATCGTGCAGCACCATCTTGGGGTTGCCCGACGTGCCGGACGAGAAGTACATGAGCATGGGGTCGGCAGCGGCCGTCTCGCGACGCGCGAAATCATCCGAAGCCGCGCGCACGCCCGTGTTGAAGTCGATCCAACCTTGGCGCTCCGCAGACGCCGCGCACACGCCCTCCGGCCCGGAGAGCGCCGCGCCGAGCGGCTCGCCGTCGTCGGGGAACACGAGGTTGCCGTCCGCATCCTCCGGGGTGAGGCCGCCGCCCGCGCCGTTCACGAGGATGCGCGTCTGGAGCGTGGGGCACGCGTCGGCCACGTTGTCCACCACATCGGCGATGGTGCCGAGCGACGTGGCGATGACGGCCTTGATGGACGCCCCGTTCAGGCGATACTCCAGATCGTGTTCCTTGAGCATGAACGTGGCGGGCACCATGACCGCGCCGAGCTTCGCGAGCGCCGTGGCTGCGAACCAGAACTGGTAGTGGCGGCGCAGGATGACCATGACCATGTCGCCGCGGCCGATGCCTTGCGCGGCCAGGAAGTTCGCCGTCTTGTCCGACCAGCGCTTCATGTCGCCGAACGTGAACACGTGCTCCTCGCCCTCCGGATTGCACCACACCATGGCGCGACGATCCGGCTCCGCGGCGGCGATGTCGTCCACCACGTCGTAGCCGAAGTTGAAATCGTCGGGACAATCGACGGCGAAATCAGTTAGAAGTCCGTTCTCGTCATAGCGTTCGCGGACGTAGCGCAGATGAATGTTCCTCGTGGTATGCATGGGATGCGGCTCTTTC
Source organism: Rubneribacter badeniensis (assembly GCF_002899695.1). Lineage (GTDB taxonomy): Bacteria > Actinomycetota > Coriobacteriia > Coriobacteriales > Eggerthellaceae > Rubneribacter > Rubneribacter badeniensis. Next base: position 2,521 of record NZ_PPEL01000099.1, on the reverse strand, counting down.
TCGCAGGCTGCGGCGGGCGGGCCCGCCGCGAGGCGGATGATGTCGTCGGAAGGGGAAGAGGCGCATGCGTCCCCGCCGCTTCGCGCGGAAGGGCGCGGCGGGGACGCATGCGCCTAGATAATCTCCCCGCCCGGCTTCATCACGACGGCGAGGAACACGCACGGCTCGCCGCCCGTCGCGATCATGCCATGGCCCCGTCCGGAGTCGTACATGAGCAGATCGCCCGCCTCCAGCTCCTCGACGTGACCCTCGTAGGCGAAGCGCATCTTGCCCGAGATGACGAAGTCGAGCTCTTGGCCCTCGTGGTAGGACAGATGGATGGGCCGCGTCTGCTCCTCCTCCAAGTACGGCGCCGTGACGAGGAACGGCTCGGCCAGCTTGTTCTTGAAGTGCGGCGCCTTGTGCAGGTACTCGAACCCGGCACGGCGCTTGATGGACAGCCCCTCGGCGGCGCGCACGAGCGAGTACCCCGACAGATGCGGATCCTCGCCGGTGAGCAGCTCGATGACGTCCACGCCGAGGCGTTGGGCGCACTTGTAGAGGAACGTGAACGACAGATCCTGCTCGCCGGATTCCTGCGCGGCGTACTCGCTCACCGAGCGGCCCGTCGCGTCGGCCATCTCCTGCATGGTCAGGCCCATGTCCTCGCGCAGCGCGCGGATGCGCCCCGCCACCTCTTCGATGTTCGGCTCCATGACCTCAGACCTCCTTCGCTGCCGCACTGCCCTCTTCTGGAAAAGTCGTTTTATTGTAGGGCAAACCGGCCGAGATGGAGCGAAAAGCACGGAAAACTCCGCGCACGGTCGGACGCGCGGCCGGCTCGCGCGCAACAGCCGGCGCAGAGCTCGCAGTACGGCGACGCTTGCGCGACCGAGCTCAAGGCCGGCTCGCGCGCGCAACGGCCGGCGCCGCGCGCTCCTTTCGGCTTACGAACGGGAGGCGTCCCCGTCGTCTCCGGCACCTCCGTCGTCCACGTCGTCCGCGCCGCCCGTATCGTCCGCGCGCACGAACCGCACGGCGAAGTGGGCGTCGGGCGATCCTTTCGAAAGCCTCGTCGAGACGCAGGGTTTCCCGGCGATGGGCGCGAGGTGGAAGCGCGATCCCTCCTCGGTTTTGAGGAACGCCTTCACCACGGCGTCGTTCTCCATGCGGGTCACCGTGCAGGTGGCGTACGCGAGCGTGCCGCCGGGGCTCACATGGGAGGCGAGCGCCCGCAGCATGGCCACCTGCTGGCGCGCCATGTCCACGATCTCGTCGGGCTTCAAACGCCAGCGGATCTCGGGATGGCGGCGCAGCGTGCCGAGGCCCGAGCAGGGCGCGTCCAGAAACACCGCGTCGAAGGAACGTCCGGGCATAAGATCATCCGCGTCCAGCACGTCGCCGACAAGCGCCTCGGACACGTGGATGCCGAAGCGCTCCACGCGCTCCTCGAGCACCTTCTTCTTGAAGGCGCGGTTGTCGAGCGCGACGTACTCCTCGATCTGGAAGCCCCATCGGCGAAGCGCGCCGCTTTGGATGAGGATCGTCTTCGTGGCGCGGCCCGCGCCCACCTCCAGAAACGACGCCGGCTTCTTCTCGGGGAGCACGCTTGCCGCCACCTGCTGCGACGCCGCGTCTGACACGAGGATGCGCCCTTGGCTGAGCAGCCGCTTCACGTCGGGAAGCAGCAGCGTGCGCGGGTCGTCCAAACGCAGACACCCCGGCACCTCGCCCCCTTCGATCTCCACGCGCTCGACCTGCTCCCCCACGCGCTCGAACGCGCGCAAGACCAGCTCGTCGCGCGTCTTGGCGGCGTTGACGGCCACGAACAGCGGGGCGGGCTCGTTCGAGGCGCGCATGAACTCGAAGGCGGCCTCGGGGCCCAGGTCGTTCATGAGCAAGGCAGCCTGCCACGCCGGGAACGCGTGGAGCCGCGCAAGCGCCTCGATGTCGCGGTTCGGATCGGCGAAGGGGAACTCGGCACGCAGGCGCACGAGCTGGCGCAAGACGTAGTTGGTCAGGCCCGCGGCGGGAGGCGCCACGGACTTCACGAGCTCCACGCCCTGGTCGACGGCGGCGTGGAAGCGCTTGTCGAGGAAAAATATCTCATAGGTCGATATGCGCAGCGCGTCGCGCACCTGGGGGCTCACGTCGTGGGGATTATCCAACACGCGGTCGATGACCTCGTCGAGGGTGCCCGTCGAGCTGACCACCCCGAGCACGAGGCGCGTGGCGAACGCGCGGTCCTCGGGCGTGAGGGACGAGTCGTCGATGTCCCGCGCGATGACGTCCTGGGCGTACGCCTTGCGCTCGCGGACCTCGCGCAGGGCGGCCAGCGCCGCGAGGCGCGCGGGGGTCGCCTTCGTGCGCAGGGGCCGAGGGCGGTCGGGACGGCCCGCGTAGCCGGAAGGCGTGCGCGTGCCGGCCGCATCGGAGCGGGCGGGGCCGCGCTCGCCGCCGCGCGGGGCCTTGGGGTTCGGAGAGGCGGGGGCGTCGCCGTGCGGGGCTTTCGCCGCGAAGCGGGACGAGCGCTTGCCGTCGC
>NZ_PPEL01000098.1 GCF_002899695.1 Rubneribacter badeniensis | reverse complement strand
GGGGGGGGGGGGGGAGGGAAGGGCTGCGACAGCAAGGGCGGCGCGGGTGGCGGCCATGTGGGAGCGGGAATGACGGCGACGGGAGGAGGTGGCGGCGCTGGCGAAGGCTGCGGGCTTTGTTGGAAAAGGGGTTGCCAAGGCGAATTGGAACCGTCGTGGGGGCGAGGGCGGGAGCGCGGCCAGTTCTGCAAGCGCCGACGCAGAGGCGGGTTTGAGCTGATGTGGGAAGCGCTGCGTTTGCGGAAGCTAGGGGTGAGGTTGGGGGTGAGCGGGCAATTCACCCCTTGCTGCGGGGGTTCACCCGCGACAAGGAGCGCGCAACAGGGCATGATGGCACCGAAGGGTCGAAGGCCGACGCGCGCGGAGGGTGACAGGACACGGCAGGTCTTTTGGGGATGTGACATTATCCCCGTCCCTCTGTCACCTGATGGTACCGGAAGATCGAAGACCGATGCGCGCGGAACGTGGCCGACGTGCGCAAGACGTGGTCGACGCGCGCAGGCGCATCGCCTTCGGCATGTTGGAGTTCTACGGAGGGAGTTCATCATGGAGAACATTGAGAAGGGTCTTTCCCGTCGCACGTTTCTGGCGTTTGGCGGCGTCGCTGCGCTCGGCGGCGCAGCCGCGCTCGCGGGGTGCGCGCCTCAGTCCGCTTCCAGCGCCGACAAGGCCGCTGCCGATTCCGACGCCAACGAGGCTGCGACGATGAAGACTGCCGACGAGACGCGGGAGTGCGACATCGTCGTCGTGGGCGCGGGCGGCGCGGGTTTGTGGGCCGCGGTCGAGGCCGTGCGCGCGGGCAAGAGCGTCATCGTCGTCGAGAAGGGCGGCAACGTCGGCGTGGGCAACGGAGCGTTGGCGGGCGGCCCGTTCATGGTGGGCTCGAAGCTGCAGCAGGAAGCCGGCGTCGACTTCACCGTGGAAGAGGCGTTCACTCACATCATGGAGTACGCGCACTGGTCCACGAACGCGGCGGCCATCAAGGCGGCGGTGGAGATCTCCGGCGAGACGGTTGACCAGTTCACCGACGTGTTCGGCGTGCCCACCGGCCTGCGCCCCGACAACTACGGCGCCGGCCACGCGTCTGTGCGCGCCAACTTCCAGGGCGACACCGAGGCTCAGGTGAAGGGCGAGGAGCGCATGAAGCCGCTGCAGGAGTTCGTCGAGGCAGAAGGCGGCGAGTTTTTGTTCAACACCGCTGGCAAGCGCCTCATCATGGAAGACGGCGCGTGCGTGGGCGTGCAATGCGAGGGCGACGCGGTCATCGACGTCAGGGCGAAGCAGACCATCGTCGCGACGGGCGGTTTCTTGGGCAACGTCGAGATGATGAAGGAGAAGTTCGGCACGTTCGTGAACCCGCTCGGCAGCGTGCTGTCCACCGGCGAGGGCATCGACATGGTGCAGGCCGCAGGTGGCCAGCTGTCCACGCAGTGGGGCATTGCGGGCAACGAGTTCACCGGCTCCAACCAGCTGGCCTCGGGCTTGTACGAGCGCAACAACGCTGCGTTCACCATCGGCATTTACGGCACCCTGCTGGTGAACAACCAAGGCCGTCGCTTCAGCAACGAGGGCAAGTTCGCGAACCTGCCGTTGGCTTTGGGCGGGGCCATCTCGCTGGTGGGCGGGAAGTACTACGCCGTGGTCGACCAGGCGTACATCGACGGGCTTGCGTCGGGGACGGATGCGTGGACGCTGTGCGGCGCCGACGCCGAGAACTGGCGCACCGGCATGATGACCCTCAAGGACAAGCCCCTCGAGAAGGTGGAAGAGGGCCTCGAGGCGGGTCAGAGCGAGGGCTGGGTGTTCAAGGCCGACAGCATCGAGGAGCTTGCCGAGGCCATCGACGCGCCCGCGCTCGTCGAGACGGTCGAGACGTACAACGCCGCATGCGCTGCGGGCAAAGACGAGCAGTTCTACAAGCCGGCCTGCTTCCTGCAGCCCATCGCGACCGGCCCGTTCTACGCGATGCAGTACGAGCCGAGCGCGTGGGTGACCATCGGCGGCATCCGCACGAACGACCGCCTGCAGGCCATCGACGGGGACGGGCTGCCCATCGCCGGACTGTACGTGGCCGGTGCGGACAACGGCACGCTCATGAGCGCTCCGTACTGCGATTACGAGGGCTATTCGCTCATGTGCGCTTACTGCGGCGGCCGTTTGGCCGGGCAGTACGCCGCCGAAGCCATCGGGTAGCGTCTGCCGGTCAGGATAATCGCGCTCCGAAACTCGGCGAGTACGGGTTCGTGTCGTCTTGATTCAACAGAGAGGCGCATTGCTTATTCCGAAGACGCGCGGGGCTTCCTCCCCTCCCTGTGCCCCGCGTTGTTCCTTCTGTTCGCCGCCCTCCGGCCTTGTGGCCGGAGGGCGACCGTACGCATAGGAGCCGTTATGGAAAGATGGGGCGTGGGTGTTTGGTTGACGGTGGCGGGAGGGGTCTGCATCCCTGAATGATGCGCCTGCCCGCTTTTCATGCTCGGCCATTCGGCGTCGATCGTTCGACTTGCTACGGCATGCCGGAGTTTCTATTTAGAAGCTTCGATGCAGCCGATGCGAAGTGCTTGAAATCCGCAGCTGTTTTACGGCCCGTTTTCCAGCCGATGACCGCTGGGCGGCGAAAGCGCGGAGAGCGGCGCGGCGGTGCTACGCTCGGGCATCGGCCCTGGTTTTCGGCGCGGTCGATCATGCGAGGCGAGGAGGTGGGCATGCCCACGTTGAAAGAGGTGGCGCAGGTGGCCGTGGAGGCACGGCGCGACAAGGGCGCCGGCTCGGGTCGGCGTCTGCGAGAGATCGAGCGCATCCTCAGGCGACATCGCGTGTTCAAGGGCCTTTCTCCTGACGAAGCCACGAGCCTTCTGGAAGATCTGGGCCCTACGTTCGTGAAGATGGGGCAGATCGCGGCGAATCGCAGCGACGTCATCCCGCCTGCATATGCCGAGGCGTTCAAGCGTCTGCGCGCCGATGTGCCGCCTCTGCCGTACGAGGAGGTAGTGGCCGTCATCGAGTCGGCGTTCGGGCATCCGTGGCGCGAGACGTTCTCGTGCATCGAGCGGAAACCACTCGGGTCGGCGTCTATCGCGCAGGTGCACCGTGCACGCATCGCGTCATGCGCTGCGGTTGCCGATGCCTTTGCGGGCGTCCCGGACGATCGCTCCACCGCTCCTGCTGCCGATGCGCGCGATTCCTTCGCGGACGTGCGCGCTCCACACGCCGACGCCTTCGCAGGTGCCCGCGCTTCGCGCGTCGCCGACGTCCCCGCAGGTGCCCGCGCTCCGCGCGCAGCCGACGCCCCTGCAGGAACTTCTTCTCCACGCGCTGGGGTTGCCGCTGCCGCCGCACGCGCCTCCTCCTTCCCGTCGGCTGGCGCGTGGGTGGCGGTGAAGGTGCGCCGTCCGCACGTGGTGGAGCAGATGACGCAGGATCTTGCGCTCATCCGCCAAGCCGTGGCGCTCGTCGGCCTCACGCGCGCCACGGACGGCATCAAGCTCTCGCTGGCCGACCTGGTGACGGAGTTGGAGCGCACGACCCGTCAGGAGCTGGACTTTCGCGTGGAGCTGCGCAACCTCGAGCGGTTCCGGGCGCTTCTGGCCGATCAGCCCGGCATCGAAAGCCCGCGGCCCTACCCGCTTCTCAGCACCGATGACGTGCTGGTCATGGATTTCGTCGAAGGCCCTATGGTCAACGACGTGGCCGCCCTGCGCGCTCGCGGCCTCGATTCGCGGGCGCTGGGGCACCGACTGGCCGAGAGCTACGTCACGCAGATCGTGGACAACGGGTTCTTCCACGCCGACCCGCATCCGGGCAACATCCTCGTGAACGGCGGCGACATCGTGTGGATCGACCTGGGGATGGTGGGCGAGCTGACGGCGATGGAGCGCGGCTTGGTGGGCCGGATGCTGCGTGCCGCCGCCGAGAACGACCCGTACGCGCTCATGCAGGCCCTGCTGGCCGCCGCGCGCGACGGTGGCGAAGTCGATCACGGGCGGCTGCTCGACCGCCTTGGCCGGCTGCTGGCCTCGTACGCCACGGTGAACCTGGCTGAGATCGACGTGGGCCGGGCGCTCATGGACGTGTTCGACGTGCTGCGCACGCAGAACCTGGCCATGCCGCCGTCGTTCACGCTGCTCGCGCGCGGCATGGTGACCATCGAGGGCGTGCTGGTGGACATCGCGCCCGACGCAAGCGTGATCGGCATCATCGCCGACCACCTGAAGCGCCGCGAACGCACGGCGAATGCGCTGGAAGCGAAGGCGCGCGAGGCGTTTTCCACGGCGCTGACCTCGTTCGATGCGACCTTGCGCTTGCCCACCCAGGCGTCGCACACGCTGGACATGGTGAACCGAGGCCAGGTGAGCGTGGGAGCCGATCTGCATATGCCCACCGACGCCCTCGCCGCGCTCTACTCGGTGAGCGGCACGGTGGCCATGGCGCTCATCTCCGCGGGCCTGTTCGTGGGCTCCAGCCTGCTTGCCCAGACGAACATGCATCCGCAGTTCCTTGGCGTGCCGTTCCTCGCTGTGTTCGGGTATCTGGGCGCGTTCGTGCTGGCCGCTTACGTGGTCTGGCGCAACCTCCTCATCCGTCACCGCCAAAAGAACGCGGAGAGGTTGTAGGGCATCCGACGTGCCGTTCACTCGTTGGCGATGCGTTCCAAGGCGTCGAGGTCCATCCGGTAATAGGTTCTCCGACCGACGTTGCGAACGATGAGCACGCCGCGCTCTTTGAACGGAGCGAGCCTCTTGTACACCGTTTGGCGCGATGCGTCGAGGGCGCTGGTGAGTTCTTTCATAGTGATGCCCTCGAATGCGAACAGTGCGGCTGTCACCAGTATGAAGCCGACTTTCCTGATGGTTTCGTCCGGTGCGAAAACGCGCTCTACCAGCTCTTCTCCCTGCTGCAACATAGCTCGCAGCTCGCTGAGCGAGTCGCGCATGCTTTCCATGGCAGATACGATGATGTCCGAGAAAGCCATGACGAACGGGGTGAGATCGCCTTTGTTCAAGGGGTGCTCGCACACGGTGTAGCCTTTGTAATACTGCTGGATGTGCTGCTTGATGGTGCGGGAGAGCTTGAACCCCACGAGCGGCTCGAATTTCGTCGACAGGACGTAGCTGCTGATAAACCTGTTCGTTCTGCCGTTTCCGTCGTAGAAGGGGTGGATGTACCCGAACAGGAAATGGAAAAGCGATATGCGCGCGAGAGGCTCGATGTCCGTGTTGTTCAGAAGGTCGAGCGCCGTTTGGAGAGAGCGGACGATCTTTGATTCCGGCTCCACTCCTTGGTGGATGGAGATTCCGCTCGCATCGCACACTGATACGGGCCCTTCCCTGAAAAGGGTTCCGTCAGGGGCATTGTTTGGGTTGCCGCGGATGACTTCGTCCAAAACCAGGTCGTCGTATATGCTTCGCACGTCCTCGCACGTGAGGATGGGGATGGCTTCTCTCCGGCTCAGCATTCGGTATTTCTGAACGAGCCCGTGGAACCGCCCGTGTTTGTCGTTTTTCTCCAGACGTTCGAGCGCGTCCCCGATCTCGCGGCGCGTGGATTGCACGCCTTCGATTTCGTTGGTGATGACGATCTCATCGATGAGGTTCGATTCTTGGTAGCTTTCGATGGCTTTGCCGGGCAGGGAGAGGCAGAGTTGGTAGAGTTCTTTGTCGAGCCTTGCGGCGGCGAGCTCAGCTTGATAGATCTCGGGCGTCATGACGAAGAACGCAGGGCTTCCGGACACGTCGAAGCCGATCTTGCGCGTTTGAGGGGAGTTGAATCTGGCTGCGTACTCGCTGTCGTATGCTTGCGGGTTGCTGTGAAATATCTTTCTCAGATCGCGGTACGTCATAGGTCGTCCTTTTAACTCTTGTGCGGAGAAGTGCTTTTATTGAGTTAAAAGTATACTTCATTTTTAACTCAATATGCCATTCCGAGGGCGAATGGGTAAAAAAGAAGCCAGGATAGAGGATGTGCGCTGTGGCCGGCCTTTGGGTTGGCTGCGCGGTGATTGTTGGATGTCTGCTCTCGACGATACGAGGGGGCATGTGGACGGACCGATGATGCCGTTGTCGATGCGCTTTCGGAGATCACCCGGCGAATCGGCCTTTTCGCGAGCGAGGTGATCCGCGGCGCTCTTTCGGTGGCGAAGAGTGTGCGAACGAATGTTTCACGTGAAACATTCGCGCTCTATCAGGTAATACGGGCGTGCGCAGCCCGCTTTTGCGCGGCGTTGCGACGGACGGCTTGTCGGGCGGTGCGACACGCGAAAGACGGGCCGACGGTGGGGGCGTTGGTCATCTTGCGCTCGACGTTTCCGGCGAAGGGGTTGGCGAAGCTGGGCATAGGGACCCCCTCTTTCCTTAGCGGTCTGCGATCTTTCCGATATTCTCACCGCATGCCCTTTGCCCCGTTTCCCGCGCGAAGGGTTTTATTGATAGTCATTCTCAATAAATATATGTTTGCTAGAAAGTTTTCGGTAGGCGATCACGCCGATGCCCGCCAGCGCCACGGTGAGCGCAGCCACCGCTGCCGCGCCCAGATAGTTGCCGTCGCCGAACGCGCCCGCTGCCAGCGTGGAGGACACGATGGAGGGGATGCGGCCTACGGTGGTGAGGGCCACGATGCGCACAACGGGGCTTTTTCCGAGGCCCGCCACGTACGTGAGCAGGTCTTTCGGTGTGCCGGGGATGAGGAAGCAGAGGAACAGCAGCAGCTCGAAGCGCCGCGCGTCGCGCAGCCAGCGCATCGAGGCGATCTTCTCCGGCGGGAAGAACAGCGCCACGATCCTCAAGCCGAACGTGCGCACGAGCGCCATGACCGCTGCCGTTCCGAGCGCGCTGGCCACAAGGCACCACAGCGTGCCTTCAAGGGCGCCGAACGCGTAGCCAGCGGCCAGCTCGAGCGGCTCGCCGGGCAAGAACGCGATCACGATCTGGGCCATGTTCGCCATGACGAACGCGATGCGGCTAAGCGCTCCGGCCTCGTCCACCCAAGCGCGGAAGCGCGGCGCATCGGCCACGAACGCGAGCAGTTCCGGGCCGTACGAAGCCCAGAGTGCGACGATGCCCGCGCACAAAGCGGCGAATCCGGCGATCACCACGGCTCTTTTTCGTCTGAGGATACGACGTTTCTCCTGATAGGAAGCTGGTGTTTCACGTGAAACACCAGCGCTGGCTTCCGAGGGGCGCTTGCGTGTCCCGTCCTGCGTCCGTGCGCCGTCTCCTGATCGGTTCGCGTCTCGTGCGTGTGGCATCGAGCTTGCTGCTCGCGGCGCGTCCGCTTCCTGCTCTGCGCTCGCCGCGCCTGTCGTGTGTGCCGCGGCGCGATCCGGGGCGGCGGCGTGGTCTTGCGCCGTCTTCCGATGGCGCGACGCTGGCATCGAGCATTGTTCAACCTGTTCAAAGGCGAATGTTTCACGTGAAACATCCACGGCGCTCTCTGCTGTGTGGGTTGGGCGCGCCGACTGGGGCGAGGCGTTGCCAGTTCCGAGGTACCGTGCCGACTGGAACGGAGCATTGCTAGCAAGGCGCTCTGCCGACTGAAATGGAGCGTTGCTAGCAAGGCATTCCGCTGGCTGGGGCGAGGCGTCGCCGGCAAGGCGCTCTTCCGACAGGGCGCGGCCCTTCGCCAGCGGACTCTTCTCCGGTTCGTTCTTCGTCGGAATGGCTTTGCGCTCCGACGTCCCGAAAGGGCTTGGGGTGCTATCTCGCCCCGGTGACCCGCCGTCTCCGGGCGCGACATTCTGCCCGCGCGCCGCGCTGCAGGCAGAGGGGGCTTCGCTCTGCGGCGCGGAGCGGCGATCATGATCGCCGGCGAGGGCGGCGGCTTCGGCGGGGACGGTGTTCATGGCGGGTGCTCCGTTTCTCGATTCGTCGTGTGTGCGATTCGATGGTACGGGGCAGATGTCTACGCGCGATCAACTCCCGGCGCATTCGTCGGGCGCATCCATCGCGAATCGGGCGACAACGCGCGCGCCGCCTTCGGGACGGTTCGCAAGCGAAAGCGAACCGCCGTGGCGCTCGCACAGAAGCGAGGCGATGTTGAGCCCCAGGCCGAAATGGCTCTCCGAAGGCGTCTCGCTGAAGAACGGCGCGCAGCCATGCTCAAGCGCGTTGGCCGAGAAGCCGGGGCCGTCGTCGTCCATCGTCAGGACGAGCGCCCCGTCGCGCACGTCGAGCCGCGCGTCCGCGCGTGTGCGGGCGAAGCGAAGCGCGTTGCCGATAAGGTTCTCCGCAACCTCGTCCACGATGGCGCGGTCGACGCGCAGCGGCGGGCGAGCGACGTCGCACGCGGGGCTGACGGACAGCGCGAACCGCTTGCCCGCAACGGCTGCCAGCGAGCGTCCGATGTCGTCGATCCCTGTTGCCACCGCGTCGAACGTCTGCCGCTCGGGCACGGCAGCGCGGTCCTCCAGCTTCTGCAGCCCGCTCATGGCTTCGACGTAGCGCTCAAGGCGTTCCACCTGTCGTGCGAGCGCCGCCGCCGACGCCTCCAGCTGTTCGGGCGCGGCGTCGCCGGCTTGCAGGCGCGCGCCCAAAAGCTCCACTTTCCCCTTCAGCACGGTGAGCGGCGTGCGCAGGTCGTGCGCGAACGCGGCGTTGAGGCGGCGGCGCTCCTCAGCCGTGCGCCACAGCGCGCGCTGCGACGCGGCCAGCGACGCGCGCATCGTCTCGAACGAGGAGGCCAGGTGCCCTAACTCGTCGTCGCGGTCGTGTTCCACGTGGAAATCGAGGTCGCGGTCGGCGATCTTCGACGCCGCCTCGTCGAGCGTGGAAAGTCCCGGCTCAAGCCGCGTGCGGAAGAACCGCCGGGCCGCCGCGAAGATGCACACCCCGAACCACAAGGGAAACATGGCGAACGAGAGCAGACCGAACAGCGCGGAGAGCGCCGCCGCGCTCGGGCTGGGAGACGAAGAGAGGTAGTAGCCGACCGGCGAGACGGGCATGCGGTCGCCCGGCGCGTCTGAGCCGGCGGCCGCGGGCGACCCGTCGGATGCGTCCTGCGCAGTTGCTGCCCCCGACCCGGCGGCTGCGTCCGATTCGTCGCGCGCAGCCCGCTCGGTTGCCGCTCCCGATTCGTCGCGCGCGTCCGACCCATCGCGCGCGTCCGACCCGCTCGCAGTTCCTTCCTCGTTGAGCGCGTCGTCGGCCGCGAACGCGGCCAAGGGGCTTTCGGGATGCTCGGCTATCCATGCGGCGAACAGGGCGCGCGCATGGGCGTCGTAGGCGGCAAGGTCGTCGATGGGCAGCGTGCCGTCCTCGTTCAGATACGCCTCCAGCTCATCGTGCCCTTCGAGGTACACTTCAAATGCGCCGGTTTCCGAGGCGTCCGCGTTGCCCGCCCCGTCTTCTGCGTCGTTCGCGCTGTCTTCGTCCCCCGCGCCGTCGTTCTCGTCTGCGGTCTTGTTGCCGGCCGTGCCGTCGCTGGCATTTTCGTCGCCGGTCGTGTCGATAAGCTGGTACTCGTAGGGATAGGAGCTTGCGTCGAAGATGCGGGCGCTTGCCCCCAAGAGGCGTGGGTCAAGCGGTTCGCGTCCATCGTAAGAAACCTGGACGAACAGCTCTGCGCCCCGGCCGTCGAGGCTTATGCTGCGCGCTGGATGCAGCATCCCGTCGTCGGCGTCGTACACGAACAGCCCCGAAGCTTCCCTCTCGTCTTGGGTCACGCGGCTTTGCAGACCGCCGAACAGCGAGGCCGTCGCGGAGGACAGCGCAAGCGCCGCCACCAGAAACCCCAGCATGTACACCATGAACGACGTTTTGAGCGACGCGTTGCGCCAGCGCTCTCTCAGACGGGCGAAGCGCCGCTGCGATCCTGCCCGCGCGCTCGCGCCCGCCTCCTCCTGCGGACGGCCGCCCTTTCGCGTCTCGTTCGTCAGGCGCGCCACTTGTATCCCATGCCCCAGATCGTCTCGATGGGATCGTGCGCAAGGCCCGCGGCGGCCAGTTTCTTGCGGATGCGCCGGATGTGCTCGGTCACCACCTGCGGGTCGCTCTCGTTCTCCCATCCTCCCACGCGCTCGTGGATGCGTTCGCGCTCGAACACCTGGCCCGCATGCTTCGCGAGGAACGCCGCGATGTCGAACTCGCGGCGCGTCAGTTCCACGGGGGTTCCCGCCACCTGCACGGTGCGCGCCCGATAGTCGATGACGAGGTCGCCGTCGAAGCGCACCTCGGCCTTCGCTTGGTGGCGGCTCTCGCGCGCGAGGTGCGCCCGCACGCGCGCGCCCAGCACGGCGAGCGAGAACGGTTTGAGCACGTAGTCGTCCGCACCGGCCTCGAAGCCCTCGAGCGCGTCGACGTCCTCCACGCGCGCGGTGAGGAACACGATGGGGCAAGAGAGGTGCTCGCGCAGTCGCCGGCACACGGCGTAGCCGTCCATGAAGGGCATGCCCACGTCCAGCACGATGAGGTCGGGGCTGTGCTCGGCGCGCTTGAGGGCCGTTTCGCCATCGAGCGCGGTGAGCACGCGAAAGCCCTGGCTGGAGAAGTACTCTTCTAGCAACGAGACGATATCGGGCTCGTCGTCCACGACGAGGATGGTGCCCTGCGAAGGGCGCGCGTTTTGCTCCATTGCCTTCCCTTGCTGTTCTGCCGCGCAGGATATTCCTGCGATGCGGGTCGTGTGGTGCGGCTTGCACGGTGCGAGCGGGAAGTCTACCACGAGAATGTCAAGAAACGATCAACGACCTACGCGGCAAAGGCGCGGTTTGGGGGCGGGTTGGCGGGGATGCGGCAGCATGGCAGTGGGTGGGCAGTGTGACAAAAGGACGGGGATAATGTCACATGCGGGGAGGCTCGCCTCGGGGCTGGGGCG
>NZ_PPEL01000097.1 GCF_002899695.1 Rubneribacter badeniensis | reverse complement strand
GTACCGGGAGGGGAGGCTGAAGGCGTTCGACGAGGGAGGGCGCAAGGTGTACGATACGATAGCCGGCCGCAGGAGGCGGCTGGGGCTGGCCGCCTAGGCCGTCCGGAAAAACGTCCGCACCCCCGACAGGCATCGGCAATCCTACTATAATCGAACGCACGAGCTTCTACCCCATGCCGACGGCAGCCGCCGAAAGACCCTTCGAGCGCCTTTCCCTCGAAACAGGATGGAAGCGGATCGCAGGAGAACAATTCGTGATGAAAGTCCACATCTAGAAGTGGGTTCTCCTCAGCCTCGCCGCATATATACCCAATCAGGTCGGCAGTGGGCAAGGCAAGGATCTCCAATCCGCGTATGGCGGCAGGTGCAAGCTTCGTTTGTTGGCGAACAGCTGTCTCGACAGATGAACGGACCCCCATACGCTTACCCTTCAAATTATACTTTTTTATTATAAATATGAACCATATTAACACTTCGGCATGGAAATTGCATTTACCAACTTTGGCTGATCTTCAGAGGCGAAAGAGAGGAGGAGGTTCATGGACATGTCTGCTCGGCCAACTTCATCCGACACAGCCTGGCATGGGCCACTTACGGGAGTGAAAGTCGTTAGTCTTTGCCAAGCCATTGCAGGACCTTTCGCCTGCAGCATGCTCGGAGACCTGGGGGCTGACGTCATCGGGATAGAGAACCCGAACGGGAGAGACGCGTCTAGGCCAGGCGCGCACAATCCCGGATGGGGAACCCTCATGGACAGGAGAAACTCGCGCTCCCTCTGCATGAACATCAAATCGAGCGAAGGAAAGAGCCTTCTCGCAAAGCTTCTCTCTTCCTCGGACATGCTCATCGAAGGGTTCCGGGGTGGACAGTTGGCCAAGTGGGGACTTTCCGATCAAGAGCTTTGGAAAATCAATCCCGCACTCGTAATTGTCCACATATCGGGATTCGGTCAAACAGGCCTATCGAGTTACGTGCAAAGGGCCAGCTTCGATGGCATAGGCCAAGCGTATTCCGGTTTCCTCGAAATGAACGGGTTCTCCGACAGACCCCCTCTTCCAGCGTTTCCGCAAGTCTCCGACTACTACGCAGGGTTTATGGCACTGACCGGAGGGTTGGCGGCTTTGCACCACGCGAAAAAAACAGGAGAGGGAGACAGCATCGACGTCGCTCAATTCGAGGCCATGCTCAGATGTTCGGGGTATTACATAATGGATTACCTCAACACGAAGACCCTTCCTGCTCGAGGCGTCACTTTCAACGCAGGAATGGGAACCTATATATGCAGAGATGGCGTATCGCTCTACGTCATGGTGCTCGGATCCGGAGTGCTCAAGCATGCATGCGCCATACTCGACCTGCCATACGGAAGCGATCTTTTTCCAAACGGAATCAGCGGAGTGAGAAAAGATACCGAAGCGGGAGAGGCACTTGAGGCCGCACTGGCGAACTACCTGCAAACCCACGATGCCGAAACCGTCGAGCAAGAGTTTCTTGCATCCGGCATACCGTGTTCACGCGTATACACATTTGCCATGGGCGAGGCCGACCCCCATTATCAGGCTCGAAAGACTTTTACCGAATGGCAGAACGCCTACGACGACCATTCCATTCGGGGCGTGTCGGTTGTTCCCCGCTTGAAGAAGCACCCTGGAAAAGTACGGCGTGGAATGCCGCTCGTCGGCCAGCACAACGAAGAAATACTCAAGAGCATGGGCCTTTCTTCTCGAGAAATCTCATGCCTTTACAAGCGGGGAATCTTAGCGAAGGAAAGCACCCCGCAAGGATAGAGAAGGCGGGCGAGGGACAGAATCGCTTCCGAACCCCGCCCGCCTCCGCAAACATACCTCTTATATAGAAGAAAGCACAGGAAGGACGGTTTCCAAATCGGCCACCAAACCCAAATCGCATTCATGCATCAACGGTGCGTTCTTATCCTTGTTCACGGCCACAACAAACTGGGAATCTGCCATACCCACCGTATGCTGCACCTGTCCGGACACGCCCAAGCCAATGTAAATATCCGGTTTAACCACAGCTCCCGACACTCCCAAATATCGGCTACGAGGCATCCATCCCTCTGTTTCGACAATAGGACGAGAGCAAGCCATCTCGGCCCCGATTCGAGTGGCGAACTCCTTCGCAGCCTCAAGATTCCCTATTGACTGAACGCCGCGCCCGACGCACACCACACGTTTCGCGGAACCCAAGTCAACCGTTTCCTCCTGCTTTTCCCAACGTTCAATCAGTTTGATGGGGCCAAACTCTAAGGCCGCATCCGAATGCTCGACCATACCGCCGTCGCAAGCCCCTCCGGCCTCGAACACCCCGGAGCCCACCAACACGATAGCCAACCCGCTCACCTGCTCAACGCATTCGGCAGCACCTCCGTATATCATGCTGACGAACCGGGCTACCTCGCCATCAAGGTCGATGCGCAGCGCATCGCTCACCACAGGAGCGCCCAGGCGAACAGCAAGACGCCCTGCGATGCACTGCGTACGCTTAGATGCGCGCGCCATAATAAGCGCAGGCTTTTCGAAGCGAATGATCTGCTCGAATGCGCTTGCGAGGTCTTCGTACAGCGCCCCCTCCGGAACTTCGCCCACATGCACCACACGCGCACCCCACATCGACACGCGCTCGGCATCGTCGGCACTTCCCGCAAACAAGGCAACTGGCCGACAGTCGAGGGCACGTGCGCCAGAACAGAGCTCCTCGTAAGCCTCCACGGTATCGGCAAACACCACAATGCTTTTGCTAACCACGGAAACCTCCTTAAAGACGCTCGCGAATGCGAGCGATAAACTCTTGCATCGTCTTGTCGTCACTGCCCTCAAGGATTTCGCACGTGCGCTCGCGCCGTTCGGGGGCCTCCACGCTCATGATCTTGATGCATTCGTCCCTGTTCTCGTATCCGATCTCGTCAAGAGATAGTACGCGCGAAGGCTTTTTCCCGGCATTCAAAATGTCCTTCATAGAAGGGATGCGCGGGGTGTTCATGTCGGCCACAACCGACAGAACGGCCGGCAACGGAATCTCCAGCCTCTCCACTTCAGCGCCTGCAACACGCTCGACGCGCGCAACGCCCTCCTCGAGGTCAATGGAAGTTACCCCGTTGATGGTCGGCAGCCCAAGAACTTCCCCCAGTTGTATGCCCACTTGCTGGGCATATCTGTCCGCAGATCCTTCTCCGCACAAAATAAGATCGACATCACCCAAATTCCTTACAGCAGCGGCAAGCACATGCGCCGTCTTCAAAGATCCGGCCATATCAAGAGCATCGTCCCTTACGGCCACGTTTTCTTGTGGGCCGCGCGCAAGGATGGCTTTGCGAATCTTCGAGTCCATAACGGAGTCTCCACCAGCCGTCAGGCCAATGAGCGTTGCGTCATGCTCAACAGCCAGTTGCGCACCCGCCTCCACAGCATTGAGGTCATAATCTCCTATCTTGAGAGCGGCTCGCTCAAATGACAGGGTACGATCAGGCTTTACGACAACATCTTGCTCGTCATACACGATCTTGTAGCACGCAACAATGTTCATCCATCACTCCTTCTGCTCGTCGGAAACACGCATCACTTCCACTAGAAGCAAGATCTGTGCCACAACAAGCGTTTTGCCCTCACTTGATCGAGAATTCGCGATCCTTGTCACAACCATCCAAGCCGCCCCCTTCCTCAAGAATCTAGGCAGAACTATGCGCATACGCTCAGTCTTCGCCGGAGAAGGCCACGCTTGACCCAACCTCTTCCTTCCAAAACAAGACTTTGGCCGTATGGACGCTTAAGTTGCTTCAGAGCCCCTCTCGACACCGTTCTCCCACTCACCCCTTCGCTCATTGAAGCAATCAATTATGTCGCCCTTTCTCACCTTCCCCGCGTCATCGCGCCCCATATCTTCTACGAACGTCACGTAACGAGGCTTCTTGTAACTGGCCATAAGGCGTTTGCAATGATCCCGTATCTCCTCCTCGGTCAGCGCAGCTCCGATCCGCGGTTGCACCACAGCCGCCACTGCTTCACCCAAAATCGGATCCCTTGCGCCAAACACCAGACAATCTTCCACATCAGGGTGAGCGCGAATCGCGTTTTCCACCTCGGAGGCAAACACATTCTCACCGCCGGACTTAACCACATCCTTTTTGCGCGATAGCAAGTAAAAGCACCCTTTGTCATCGCGCATCATAAGATCGCCCGTACACAACCAGCCATCATCGGTGAACACGCTATCTGCCGAACCATCCTGTCCGTAATAGCCTTCCATAACAGACTGCGACCGAAAAAGAGCTTCGCCCACTTCCCCATTGGAGAGCTCTACGCCCCGTTCATCTACCACTTTCATCTCCACATGCTTCATCGGAAATCCCACACTCTCAAGGAGCGGCGAGTCGGCCTCTAACATCTCACGCGTGATGCGCAGGCTCGTACCCGCACCGCTTTCCGACTGGCCCCAGCCGTAGTTCAATACGGCATTGGGAAAATAATCGTATATCAATTGCGCTATGGCTTTGGGCATGGCTCCGGCAGCGCTTTGCACGAGCCTTACCGAGCTCAGGTCGTATCGCCCAATGGCAGGACAGCGCAAAAGCCTCCGATACGTGGTAGGGGGCAACAGGATCATGTACGTCACCCGATACCGCTCGATCAAATGCAAGATGTTTTCCGCGTCAAACGCTCCGCACACAACAAGAGTGGCTCCCGCCGCTAACGCCATAGTAAACCAACTGTGGCCACCATGATGCTCCAACGGGCATTGGACAAGCACGACATTGTCGGCATCATCGGCTACGCCGTTGGAATCCATCACAGCATCCAATTCCACAAGATCGGCTTGATGGGTACGCGCCGCTCCTTTGGGCACGCCCATGGAGCCACCCGTATATTGAATGCGCGACAATGCGGAAGAACCGCGGAAGAGCATGGGTTCATCAGGATTGTCCCTCTCGAAACTCTTCATCAACGAAAACGCGCCGTCAACGAAGCCATCCGCGCACGCAAGCGACACCGGCTCGCAGAAGTCGGGAGCGGCATCGGCGACCATGCGAGCGAATCGCTTCGCGAACACAAGCACCTTCGCCCCGCTCGCATTCACCAAGCAGCCTATCTCACGTGCGATACTTTTGAAATTCAGAGGAACGGCCACCGCCCCGATCTTTTGAACCGCATAATACACCTCTAAAAGCTCAGGGCAATTGGGCAGAAGATACGCCACCCGATCCCCGACACCCACTTCAAGATCCTCGATAAGAACGCGAGCCACACAATTGATGCGGTCATTGAGCTCTCCATAAGATATCGTACGCCCATCGAACACCACAGCGATCTTCTGAGGATGAGCATGGACGCTATCCAAAAAAGGTTCAGCAACATTGCAGTACGGCATATCGTCACCTTCAGAGCTTAACCCAGGCGAAACTCGACGCCCATACCTCCGCGCGGATAGTCCCACGACCTCACCACGACCCCTTTTGAAGCAACCAAACAGGTACCGCATTCCAAACAGCCGGCATAATCGAACGCCAATCTATCGTGGTCGTCCAAAGCGTACAAACCAGCCGGACACAGTTTTGCCAGTCGAACAATATCGTCGCGAGAAGCGTCCTTATCCACCTCGATATGGGCAAACCCCTCGTCCACGTGAAACTTGTTCGACGAAAGCTTCTGTTCTACGCTCATCTCCCGCATCACAATGCCCCCAATCCCTTCCTCATATCCCTCATCAGATTCACAATGCCCACTCTTCTTGCCGCAGTTAAAGCCTTTTTGCTGAGCTTTTTCGGCTCAGAACCGTCAATACAAAACATCCCAAGCATGACCTCTTCCAAAAGCGCAGGATATTCCGTGAACATACGGCGTGTTTTCTCCATGAAAGACGGGAAATCTCGATAAAACTTCAGATCGCGCATTACAAAGCTGTCGTTAAGCAGCTCTAGGTAAGCGCTCAATGTCTTGGCGCTGTAGTCATCCGATTCACGCGCCTTGAGAATGGTTTCAGCCGCAAGTCTGCCGGACTCTATGGCAAAGTCCATCCCACGAACGCAGTAACCGATATTCATGCCGAAACCAGCCGCATCTCCGGCTATGAGAACCCCGTCACGCACTAACTCGGGGACGGCGGAAACACCTCCCTCCAAAATCATACGTCCCGTATACTCGCGCAGCGTGCCGCCCTCGATAAGGGGCGCCACCACAGGATGGCGCTCCAAACGTCCAAGCATCTCCGGCACCGACGCATCGCTTCGATCTATGTCGCCAATAGTAGTAACCACGCCCAGCGAAACGCTGTCTGTATTCGTATATAGAAAACCGCCGCCAATATGCCCATCGGTGCATGACCCATCAAACAACCAGGCACAACCTTCTCCCTGAGCGCAGCCGAAACGATCCGAGACAGTGCCTTCATCCAATTGGATGACCTCTTTTGCAGACACTGCCATCTTGTGCGGATCAAGAGGTGGAACCATTCCCAGCTTTTGCCCCAAGAGCGAAACGGCACCGTCAGCCAGTAAAACCACATGAGCCCTCATGCGATCCTCCCCGGCACGAATGCCGCACACGCAACCATCTTTCACAATGAGCTCGTCAACACGAATCTCGTTGACGAACAAAGCTCCTGCGTTTTCTGCCTGGTCGGCAAGCCACCGGTCAAACGTTGATCGCAAAACCGAATACGAAGCGTGTACGGGCTCTCCCAGCTTCTCACTGGAAAAATCAAGGGTGGTGGCACTTTCATCAGTCATGAAGGACAAACGTTCTTTCGTGATCCTTCTTTCAACTGGAGCTGAGCAAGCAAATCCCGGGATGACTTTTTCAAGGCTATGGCCGTACAAGCGCCCGCCCGTCATGTTCTTCGCCCCGCTAAACGGCCCCCTCTCCACAACCACGACTTCCACGCCTGCTTTCGCCAACACGTACGCCGCCGTGCATCCAGCAAGACCCCCGCCGACAATTATGACGTCAAACGACTCTTCACCCATCTGCCATGACTCCTTAGCACTCTCGTCCACCACGTTGCATGCGGATCCGTTTACTGCTCCTGCGCTCGAAAACGAAGGCCCTCCATAGACGAGAAGCAAAAACCATGCCAAAATGACGAGAAAGGAAGAAACACTTGAAAAAGTTTTTCGGACAACGAGCGACTAACGGTAAAGGACTTAGATACAGCATGATCATCGGGATCACCACCACGTACTCGGTGGAAGAGCAGAGGGACGAGCGCGTGCCCGTGGAGCGCGTCACGGTGGAATACGTGCGCTGCGTGGCCACAGCCGGGGGCACGCCGGTGCTGCTACCGCCGACCGGCGACGGCGACGAGGCGAACGAGGCCGCGGCGCGCGAGATGGTCGAGCGGGTGGACGCGCTCGTGCTTTCGGGCGGCGGCGACGTGGATCCACGGCGCTACGGCGACACGGCGCGCCTTCCCGAAACCGTCCAGGTGTCCACCGGACGCGACGCGCTCGATCTGGAGCTCGCCCGCGTTGCGCACGAACGCGACCTACCCGTGCTGGGCATCTGCCGGGGCATGCAGGTGATGAACGTGGCGCTGGGAGGCACGCTTTACCAGGATGCGCGCGCCTGCGGGATCACCGCGATCGATCATCGGCAGCGGCCGCCCTACGACGTGGCGCACCAGCGCGTCGACGTCGCGTCCGGCACGCTGCTTGAGCGCGTGCTGTGCGGCGGCGCGGGCGGCGGGGCGACGCTGGGCTGCAAGGCCGGATGGCCGGCCGATCTCGAAACGGGAAGCGAAACGGCAGGCGCGCGCTCGCTGCTGGCGAACTCGATGCACCATCAGGCGGTCGCCCTCGTCGCGCCCGGATTGCTCGTGTCGGCGGCGAGCGACGACGGGATCGTGGAGGCGCTCGAGGATCCGACGCGCCGCTTCTTCCTCGGCGTGCAGTGGCACCCCGAGTACCTTGCCCCCCACCTGCCGCTGTTCCGCGCGCTGGTCGACGCCGCACGCTAGCGCGGTCGAACGCGTCGCTCGCAGAGCCAACAATTCCGGGCAGGAGCGCAAAGACGGCGAGGGAATCCGAGGGCCCGTCGCAGAGGTCCGTCGCGAACGTGAAAGCCCACCGCCCCCCGCCGTTGATCGGCCCAGGGAAGGGCGTGCAACACGCCCGTCATTTTTTGCAAGGGGGCATTTTCGGGTTGCTGCAACCCATAAGGGGAAAATGTGCGTACGAAACGTAAAAGTCCCTATGAAAATGTGCATGTATGATGCAAAAGTGCCTGTGAAAATGTGATAGCATGCAGAAAAGGACCCGAAAGGACACCCTATGAAGCGCCTCTGCATGGAAAAACTCGTCGAATGGAAGCATTCCCCTTCAAGAAAACCCCTGCTCCTCACCGGGGCACGGCAAGTGGGCAAGACCTGGCTCGTCAAAGAGTTCGGGCGCACCCAATTCAAGTCGCTCGCCTACATCTCCTTCGAAAGCAACGAGCGCATGGCCCGGCTCTTCGCGGGGGACATCACCCCGTCGCGCCTTATCCCCGCCCTGTCCCTCGAAGCGGGAGTGCCCATCCAGCCAGCAAACACCCTCATCGTGTTCGACGAGGTGCAGGAGGTGCCGCGCGCCCTCACGTCCTTGAAGTACTTCAACGAAAACGCGCCGGAATACGCCGTTATCGCCACCGGATCCTCTTTGGGGGTAACCGTCCATCCCGGCACGTCTTTTCCTGTGGGGCAGGTGCATTTCCAAAAGCTCTATCCGCTCAGCTTCCGGGAATTCCTCATGGCGTGCGGGGAGGAGGGCCTGTCAGACCTCATCGCAGATGCCGATACGGAAATGATGTCCGTGTTCCATGAGCGGATCTTGGAGCAACTGAAGTACTACCTCATCATCGGCGGCATGCCCGAAGCAGTGCGGGAATTCGCAGAAGCAAAGCCGGCGGTCGATTTCGAGCGGATAGGCGAGGTGCAAGCGCGCATCCTGAGGAACTACCGGGACGATTTCTCGAAGCACAGCCAGCTTGCGCCGAGAGGGCTTCCCTTGCGCCTCAACCAAGTGTGGGATTCCATCCCGTCGCAGCTTTCAAGGGAGAACAAAAAGTTCATGTACACCGCTGTGCGGGAAAGCGGACGAGGACGCGATTTCGAGCTGGCCATACAGTGGCTCGTGGACACCTCGCTCGCCTTGAAGGCAACACGGGTTGTCACTCCGCAATACCCCCTGAAGATGCACGAGGACTTCGCTTCGTTCAAGCTCTTCCTATCCGACGTGGGCCTTCTGCGGACGATGGCCGGGATAAACCCAGCGATGATCCTGCGCCAAAACGACATCTTCGCCACAGCGAAGGGGGCCTTCGCCGAGCAATACGTCTGCCAGCAGCTGGCCGCTCAAGAAATCGGATTGCATTACTGGTCCGCCGACAATTCATCGGCCGAGCTCGACTTCGTCGTGCAGGGTGCCGATGAAGTCATTCCAATCGAGGTGAAGTCGGGCCTCAATTTGCAAGCGAAAAGCCTGAAGGCTGCGGTGAAGCGGTTTGGCTTCGAGCGAGCCATCCGCTTCTCTCCCCTGCCGCCAAAGCGGGATGGGAAGATCTTGGACATGCCGTTGTACGCGGTCGAATCCCTCGGGCGCATGCTCTGACGCGGCTCCGGCGGCTCGAAAATCCTGTCGGAGCCTTCTGCGGCGCAGTTTCCCGCGCAGACCTCCCTAGATCAGGATCAGCCGTTTACAGCCGCCCGGCATGCTCCCCGCACTTTATGGAAGTCGCGGCCATGCCCTCTCTCGCTGAATGGGCGGTGCTATAATCGATTTAGTTTGACTATCTAAGCATTTGCGGGACGGAGCGACATGGGCAGCACGATCATCGGATGCGGAAAATGCCTCCCTGCGTTGGAGGTCGAGAACGACGAGCTCAAAGCGCTCGTCGACACGAACGACGAGTGGATCAGCACGCGCACGGGCATCAAGTCCCGACGCGTCGCCGTCGATGAGACGAACTCCGATCTCGCCGAGGTCGCAGCCCGCCAAGCCCTCGGCTGGATCGACGGCGGTCATGCCGAGCGACGCCTCGACCCCGGCGAGATCGACCTTGTCATCTGCGCCACCATCACGCCCGACGTCGTCTCCCCTTCCGAAGCGGGCCTCTTGCGCCGCCGCCTGGGCCTCTCCAACGCCATCGCCTTCGACCTGAACGCGGCGTGCTCGGGCTTCGTCTACGGCCTTGCGATGGCCGAGTCGATGATGGCCGCCGCGGCTCCCTCGGTCGCCGGCGCCGCAGGACGCAACCCCGTGCGCCGCGCGCTCGTCGTGGGGGCCGAGCGCCTCACCCGCCTCACCGACTGGTCCGACCGCAACACCTGCGTCCTGTTCGGGGACGGCGCGGGCGCAGCCGTGCTCGAGTGGAGCGAGGAGCGTCCCGGCATTTTGAGCAGCTTCATCACGAACGAAGACGACGAGGCGAACGCCCTCACCTGCGCCGCCGCCTACGAAGCTCCGCAGCCCTTCGACGCGCACGGCATCTCCCTCGATGCGGCGGCTGCGGGCGATCCGGGCCTTGCGCACGTCGACGAGGAACTTGCCATCGGCGAAGCCGTTGCCGACGGCAAACCGCGCCAAGTGCTGCGCATGAACGGTCCCAAGGTGTTCAAGTTCGCCTCCGAAGCCATGACCGCAGCCATCCGCGCCGCGCTCGACCGCGCGAACCTCTCGCTCGACGACGTGGCCTGCATCGTCCCCCATCAGGCCAACGAGCGCATCATCAAGTACGCAGCGAAAAAGCTCGGCTGCCCCCTCGACCTGTTCCAGCTCTCCATCGCCCATACCGGCAACTCGTCGGCTGCAAGCGTGCCCATGGCCCTTGCCGATGCCTACGAAAGCGGGCGCATTCAGCGCGGCGACAAGGTGGTGCTCGTCGCGTTCGGCGGCGGCTTCACCTCCGGTGCCGTGGTGTACGAGGCGTAAACCAACCCGCACTTTCCGCGCTCAGAACGCCGGACTACCCCCCCCCCCCCCCCCCCCCCCCC
>NZ_PPEL01000096.1 GCF_002899695.1 Rubneribacter badeniensis | reverse complement strand
GAATTGGGGAGGGGGAGGGGAAGGGACGGTCTTTCGCCCGCAACCCCCTCCCGCGGGGCGCCGCCGGCGGCGCCCCTCACACCACCATCTTCGGAAACGCGAACTCGAAGCGCGCGCCTCCGGTGTCGGGATCGTTTCCGGCGCTCAGCGTGCCGCCCTGCGCGGTCGCAAGCGAGCGCGCGAGGGAAAGCCCGATGCCGAACCCCTCGGACCCCGCGCCGCGGTAGAAGCGCTCGAACAAATGCGGCAGATCCTCGGGCGCGATGCCCGGGCCCGTGTCCGTCACGAGAATCCGGAACGCCACGGCGTCCTCAAAGGCGCGCACGCACACGACGCCGCCGGAGGGCGTGTGCTCCATGCAGTTCTTCAGCACGTTGCCGAGCGCCTCGGCCGACCAGGCGGCGTCGCCTGTGAACGTCGCACCCGGCGCCACGCGCGTCTCCACGGCCACGCCGCGCAGGTCGAGCGCGCCTTCGAGCGGAGCCAGCGCCTCGCGCACGAGCCGCCGCGCGTCCACGGCCGACGCTTGCACGCGGATGGCGCCGGCGTCGACCTTCGCCAGCTTGAGGAGCGCCGTCACGAGCCAGCCCACGCGCTCGACAAGACCCTCCAGTTCGCGCAGGGCGCGAAAGCGCTCGGCGTCGTCGCGCGCCGCCTCGATGGCTGCGACGGTCAGCCCGATGGCCGTGAGCGGCGTGCGTATCTGATGGGACACGTCTGCCAGCGCGTCGGCGAGCGCCTGCTTCTCCCGTCCCAGGCGCTCGTTGGCGCCCGCAAGCGCCGCCGTCATCTTCGCCAGCTCGTTTTTGAGGACGGCCAGGTCCCCTTCGCGGTAGTCCGAGAAGTCGATGCGCCGCCCTCCGTGCAAGACCTCGTCCACCTCCTCGGCCAACCGCGCGATCTCGCGATGCCGCCGCGCCGAGAACGCCCAGAACAGCGCACACGACAGCGCGCCTGTGCCGAGCGCCCACGCTGCGGCGCCACCTCCTTCGACCGCGCAGGCGAGCGCGGCCGCCGCTGCGAGGACGCCCGCCATGAGCGCGAGCTCCCGGCGAAAGGCGCGATTCCTCAAAAGGCCCATGAGCGCCCCCTCACGCCTCGGCCGCGACGCCGGCCTTATAGCCCAGGCCCCGCACCGTGAGCACGAGCTTCGGATCGGACGGGTCGTCCTCGATCTTGTCGCGCAGACGCTTCACGTACACGTTGAGGGTGTTGTCGCCCACGTACTCCCCGGCGCTGTCCCAGATTGCGTTGCGCACGTGCTCGCGCGTGACGAGCCGCCCGCCGCTGTGCGCGAACAGCAGCAGAAGCCGGTACTCGAGCGCCGTGAGCGCCACCTCGCGCCCCGCCTTGCGCACGACGGCCGCCGACGGGTCGATCTCCACGTCGCCGAGCCGAAGCGGGCCGCTTGCCGGCCCTTGCGCGCGGCGCAGCGCGCAGCGGATGCGCGAGAGCAGCTCGCGGGCGCGGAAGGGCTTGGCGATGTAGTCGTCGGCCCCCATGTCGAGGCCCGCCACCGTGCTGTACTCGTCGTCGGAGGCGGTGAGGAAGATGACGGCGGGCGCGGGGTCGGCTCCTTTCGCCGCCGCGCACACCGCGAACCCGTTGCCCTGCGCAAGCGCCACGTCCACGAGCGCCAGATCGAAGCCCTCGGCGTCCAGAAGCGCCACCGCGTCGTCTTGGCGGCTCGCGTGACGCGTCTCGTAGCCCTCGCGGCGCAGCAGATCCGTCAGGCTGCCCACGATGGCCGCGTCGTCCTCCACGATGAGTATGCGCATGGCGCTCCTTCCCTCGGTTCGCCGACTATGGTAGCAGATCGGGGGTCGGGAGGGGCGGGGGGCGCTTCCGGAGGAGGGTCGCTCAAAGGCGGCGCCTGGCCGTCCGGTCGATCGCCTTGAGGGCGAGGCGGGCGAGCGCCGCGCCGAGCGCCGCGAAGCAGAGGTAGAAGATCAGGTTCCCCGCATCGGAGGCCCCGCCCACGTCGACGAGGGCGACCACGACGACGGCGAACAGCGCGGAGGCGGCGAACGCCGCAAGGCAGGCGGGCGCGAGCGGAAGGTGCTGCCACAGGGCGTTGGCCAGAAGGAAGCTCAGCGCCGCGAACGCGCCGAGGCGCGCGGGCAGCGCAAGGGCCCCGAAGGCGAGCGGGATGGCCGCGGCGCATGCCGCTGCGAGCAGCCAGCGCGCGGCCACGACGAACGCGCGCCCCGTCCGCGGGGGCGAGGGCCCGTCGCCATGCCGTCCGATGTCGCGCGCGTCGCTCATAAGGCCCCAGCGTAGCGCCCCTTCGCGCATGCGGGGCGTTCGGTTTCGGAGCGCAAGACGCCCGTCACCGCGTCGAATACCGGCCGCCATGCGCATGCTGCGGACGCGGCGATGGTATCATGGGCCCTGGCCGTCCGCGACCGGGTTCGGGGCGCAGACGGAAGGCTTCGGAAGGAGAGGGCATGGAGGCAGGGCGCATCCTCGTCGTGGAGGACGATCCGGACATCAACGCGCTTTTGGCGCGCATCGCGACGCGCGAAGGGTTCGAGGCGGTTTCGGCCTTCTCGGGCACCGAAGCGCTTCTGCGCATGGAGCGCGCGCCGTTCGACCTCGTCCTGCTCGACATGATGCTGCCGGGCATGGACGGGCCGGCGATCATCGGGCGCATGCGCGAAGCGGGCGCCCGCACGCCCGTCGTGGTGGTGTCGGCGAAGGCGGGAGCCTCCGACAAGGTGGCCGCGCTCAAGCTGGGCGCCGACGACTACGTGACGAAGCCCTTCGACCCCGACGAGGTGGCTGCGCGGATCCATGCGGTGCTCAGGCGCGCGCAGGGCGCTCCGGTGCCGTTGGGCGCGGACGTCGGCGACGAGGTGCTTTCCCATCGGGGCCTGCGCCTCGACGCCGCGCGCCGCCGCGTGACGCTCGACGGCGTCGAGGTGGCCCTGACCGTCCGCGAGTTCGACATACTCCACGTGCTCATGCGCGCGCCCGACCGCGTGTTCTCGCGCGAGCGCCTCTACGAGCTGGTGTGGAGGTGCGGCTACTACGGCGAGGAGAACGCCGTCAACGTGCACGTGAGCAACATCCGCAAGAAGCTTTCGGCCGCCGGCGCGCAGGACGAGTACGTGAAGACCGTCTGGGGCATCGGATTCAAGCTGGCATGAGCGCACCGGCCCCTTCTCTGAACGCGGGACGGCCGACCCGCAGCGGGGCCTTCGCGCCGGGGCCGCCCGCCCCATGGCGCGCTCCTTGCGCGGGACGGGCGCACGGTGGGGCATGCGGCGCGCCTTCGCCCTGCAAGGGCCGCTTCCGACATGCACCGGAGCCGATGCTTCGGGAACGGATGCGTCTTTAGGCTTTCCTTACGCTTTCTTGAGGACTTATTTCAGGCGCGTCGGCTATCGTTGTTCCCGCAACGTCCGAATCGAAGGAGGGATCGAGCATGTCCTCCGGCATGTTCGATCCCTTGCTGGAAGCGGGGCTCGCCCCCGCAGTGCGCGACGCGGCGTTCGCCGAAAGCGCTGCGCGAGAGAAAGGAGGCGCTTTCCCATGGAGGCGGTCATCGAGACGAGGGGCCTGAAGAAGCGCTACGGCGCTGTCGCCGCCCTCGACGGCGTGAGCCTCGCGGTGCGCCGCGGGGCGGTGCTCGGGGTTGTGGGCGACAACGGAGCGGGCAAGTCCACCCTGTTCAAGGTCTTGTGCGGCCTGGCGTTTCCCACGCGAGGGGAGGTGCGGCTGTTCGGCGAGCATGACGCGCGCGCCCTCGAGCGCCAGCGCTCGCGCATCGGCGCGCTGATCGAGCAGCCCGGATTCTACCCTCGCCTGAGCGTGGAGAAGAACCTGGAATGCTGCCGCATCCGAAAAGGCGTGCCGGGGGCGGGCAGGACGGACGCGCTTTTGGAGACGGTGGGGCTGGCGCAGGCGGCGAAGCGGCGCGCGAAGGATCTGTCCGTGGGCATGAAACAGCGCCTCGGGCTGGCGATGGCCCTCATGGGCGAGCCGGAGGCGCTCGTTTTGGACGAGCCGACAAGCGGCCTCGACCCGAGCGGCATCGCGGAGGTGCGCGCCCTGCTCGCGCGCCTCAACCGCGAGCGGGGCGTCACCGTGGTGGTGTCGAGCCATCACCTCGCCGAGCTCGAGCACGTGGCGACCGAATACGCGTTTTTGCGGCGAGGCCGCCTGATCGAGCAGGTGAGCGCCGAGACGCTGCGTGCGCGATGCGCCGATTGCATCGACATCGCCGTGTCCGATCCCGCGCGCTACGCCGTGCTGCTCGAAGGGGAGTGCGCGCGCGAGCGATACCAGGTGCTGCCCGACGGCGCGGTGCGCATCCTCGACCCGCGGCTTCCCATCGAGGCATACAGCGGCCTTGCGAGCGCGCACGGCCTGGACATCTTCCGGCTCGAGCGGCGGCAGACGACGCTCGAGCAGTACTATTTCGAACTGAAGGAGAAAGGGGGCGCATGATGCTGAACTATGCGAGAAGCGAGTGGTACCGCATCACGCGCGGCTGCGAGTTCTACGCGTTCACCGGCGTGCTGTGCGGCCTCGGCCTGGCGGCCAACCTGCTGTTGTTCGGCGTGGGCTCGTCCGATCCGGACTTCCCGTACGCGACCGTGCGGTTCTCGCTGAGCAACGTCATCTGCGCGCCGAGCCTTTCGTTTTTCGTGGCCGGGCTGCTCGTGTGGAACCTGTTCTCCGACGAGGGCAAGGACGGCACGTTCAAGAACGCCGTTTCGCACGGCCTGTCGCGGCGCGACCTGTTCTTGGGCAAATGCCTCGTGTCCACGGCGTTGGGGCTGATCTGCCTGGCGGCGTTTCTGGTCGTGTTCGTCGGCAGCGCGCTTGCGCTCTTGGAGGGGCCGGGGCTCGAGGCGACGGGCTACCTGCTCCAAGGCATCGGCGCGGCCCTGCCGTTCACCGTCGCCTGCGCCGTGCTCGCCGTGGCCGTGTGCGCGACGCTGCCGACGTCGTGGGCGGGTTTCGTCGCGTGGGGCGCGGTGGTCTTCTTCGTCCCCATGCTGTTGGACAACATCGGGCGCTTCCTCGAGCCGGTAGCCGCCCTGGCCGCCTGGATGCCCGCGAACTTCTTCTCGAGCGGGGTGCTCATCAACCAGAGCGGCGCTGCCGAATTCCTGTGGAGCACCCCCTGGGGCTTGGCGAAGTGCCTTGTCACGGGATTCGCGGGCATCGCGGCGTTCGGCGCCTGGGGCCTGTGGCGCGCGGAGAAGACGGAGCTGTGACGGAAGGGAGGAGGCGCAGGTGGAGGCGATGCTTGCGGGGCTTTTTGCCCTCGCGCTCTCGGCGGCGGCGCTTCTCGCCGTCCGTCTCAAGCTGCTCAAGCGATCGATCCGGCAGGCGAGCGCCGAGCTCGCCGAGATCGCGGAGCGCATCGAGGGCAACCGCACGGCGAGGCTGCCGCAGCCCTGCGCCGAGCTGGAGGAGCTTCTCGACGCCGTCAACCGGGTGCTCGAGGCCGAGCAAGAGCGGCGAGCGGCGTGCGCACGGCAAGAGGATCGGTTGAAGTCCCAGGTGGAAAGCTTGAGCCACGACCTCAGGACGCCGCTCACCGCCATGGTTGGCTACCTGGCGCTCATGGACGGGGAATCGCTCGACGACGAGGCGCGCGCTTCGCTCGCCACCGTCCGGCGCAAGACCGCCGCGCTGCAGCGCCTCGTCGCGCAGTTCTACGAGCTGTCGCAGGCGCGCAGCGCAGATGCGCGCCTTGAAATCGGGGAGGTGGACGTCTGCCGCGCCGTGCGCGAGGCGATCTCCGAGCGCCACCGCCTCCTGTCCGACCGCGGCTTGGACGTGCGGGTCGATCTTCCCGCGCATCCGCTCTTCGCGCTGGCCGACCCGTCCGCGCTCGAACGCGTTCTGGAGAACCTGCTGGGCAACGCCGGCGCCTACGCGAAGGGGTCGTTCGAGGCGTCTGCGTTCGAGCGGGAGGACGGGCGGGTGGTCGTGGAGCTGGCCAACGACGCAGACGAGCTTTCGGAAGGCGAGCTGGAGCGGCTGTTCGAGCCGTTCTTCACGGCAGACGCCGCGCGCGGGAACGAGAGCTCGGGGCTGGGGTTGGCCATCGCGCGCTCGCTCTCCGAGCTCATGGGCGCCTCGCTCGACGCGACGGCCCAGAACCGCGGCGGCGCGTTCTGGCTGCGCTTCGAGCTCGCGCTGGAGCCCGCCCGAAACAGGCAGGGGTAGACGGGCTCGAAACGGCCCTCGGGGCTCAATGAGGGCTTCAGGGCCCGCCGATCCCAGCTGGCGAGGTTCGTCGTCCCGATTGGCGAGAAACAGCCGATTTCGGAAACTTCCGTCCGATTCTGCCGCACTCCGGCTTGCAAAGCACCTGGTCGTACGGCCCTGCGTTCCACCGGGCCTCCGACAGCGCACGAGACGCAGGGTTTTCCAACTTCGGCGCTTATCGCCACCCATGATGCGCGTCCAAGCGCAGCCTCGTCCACCACGCCGTGCGTAAGCGGCTCTCCTGTTGGGAGAAGCAGCCCGTTTGCGGCTATTTCCGCACGTTCATGGCGCGCATGGCGTTCAGGATGGCGATCACAGCCACGCCCACGTCGGCGAACACGGCCAGCCACATGTTCGCGATGCCGACGGCGGCCAGCACCAGCACGAGGAACTTCACGCCGAGGGCGAACACGATGTTCTGCCACACGATGCCCATGGTCTTGCGGGCGATGCCGATGGCCCGCGCGATGTTCGACGGCTTGTCGTCCATGAGCACGACGTCGGCCGCCTCGATGGCCGCGTCCGAGCCCATCGCGCCCATGGCGATGCCGATGTCGGCGCGCGTGAGCACCGGAGCGTCGTTGATGCCGTCGCCCACGAAGGCCAGCTTGCCCTTCCCGGTGCCGTGCGCATGCGTCTCCTCGAGCAGCTTCTCCACTTCGGCGACCTTGTCCTGCGGCAGCAGCTGCGCGCGGAACTCGTCGATGCCCAGCTCCTTCGCCACGGCGGCGGCCACGTCGGCGCGATCGCCCGTGAGCATGACAGTCTTCTTCACGCCTGCGGCCCGCAGCGCGGCGATGGCCTCGACGGCGTCGGGCTTGATGACGTCGGCGATGACGATGTGGCCGATGTACTCGCCGTCAAGCGACACGTGGAGGATGGTGCCGGTGAGCTCGCACTCGTGGCAGCCCACGCCGCACGCGCTCATGAGCTTGTCGTTGCCCACGAGCACCACGTGCTCGTCGATGCGCGCGCGCACGCCGTGGCCGCTCTGCTCCTGCACGTCGTCGATGCGCTGCTGGTCGATGGGCCCCGAGTAGGCCGCGCGCACCGAGAGCGCGATGGGATGGTTCGAGTACGCCTCCGCGTGCGCCGCGATGGAGAGCAGACGGTCGGGGTCGATGTCGGCCTCCGGATGGATGGCCACCACGTTGAACGAGCCGTCCGTGAGCGTGCCCGTCTTGTCGAACACGACGGTCTCCGCGGCCGCGAGCGTCTCGAGGTAGTTGCTGCCCTTCACGAGGATGCCGAGGCGCGAGGCGCCGCCGATGCCGCCGAAGAACGACAGCGGCACGCTGATGACGAGGGCGCAGGGGCACGACACCACGAGGAAGATGAGGCCGCGCTGCACCCAGTCCGACCAGCCGCCGCCAAGCAGCAGGGGCGGCACGACGGCCAGCAGCACCGCGATGCCCACGACGGCCGGCGTGTAGTAGCGGGCGAAACGGGTGATGAAGTTCTCGGTCTTGGCCTTCTTCTCGGCCGCGTTCTCCACGAGCTCGAGGATGCGCGACACGGTGGACTCGTGATAAGGCTTCGTCACGCGCACGGTGATGAGGCCGGTCATGTTGACGCAGCCCGAGATGATCTCGTCGCCCTCGCGCACCTCGCGCGGCACCGACTCGCCCGTGAGGGCCGCCGTGTCGAGCTGCGAGGTCCCGGCGATCACGACGCCGTCGAGCGGCACGCGCTCGCCTGCTTTCACCACGATCTCGTCGCCCACGGCAACCTCGTAGGGGTCCACCTGCACGAGCTCGCCGTCGCGCTCCACGTTGGCGAAATCGGGCGCGATGTCCATCATGTCGGCGATGGATTTCCGGCTCTTGCCTACGGCGTAGCTTTGGAACAGTTCGCCCACCTGGTAGAACAGCATGACGGCGGCACCTTCGGCCATATGCGGATCGCTGTCGGGGAACAGCACGAGCGCGAACGCGCCGATGGTGGCCACCGTCATGAGGAAGTTCTCGTCGAACACCTGGCCGTGGCCGATGTTCTTCGCTGCGCGCAGCAGCACGTCGTAGCCGGCGATGAGGTAGGGGACGAGGAAGAGCGCGAACTCCACCCACAGCGCGGCCGTCTCGCTGCCGAGCCACGTGGCGAGCGGCAACAGCTCGGCGATCACGTAGACGACGACGAACAGCGCGATGGCGAGGAGGATGCGATTCCTCGTACGTTTCTGCTTCTTATTCATGGTCTCCAACCTTGGAATCGGGGAGGGGAGGGCGCGCGCCGGCCCGCGGATGTTTCATGTGAAACATCCGTTCGTGTGACGAGCGGTTCCCCTCGGAGTTTGAAATGGTTAGCGCAAAATGACGCAGTCGGGCTCGATCTTCCGGCATACGCGCTCGGCCTCGTCGAGCACGGCGTCGAAGCGGTCGTCGTCGGCCTCGAGCACGAGCTTCTGCGTCATGAAGCTGACCGTGGCGCTTTTCACGCCGTCGATGTTCTTGATGGCGTTCTCCATCTTCGCGGCGCAGTTCGCGCAATCGAGGTCCTGGAGTTTGAAAGCCTTGCGCATGGTGTAGTCCTTTCGTAGTCCGGTGTCATCCAGGGCTGCGGTAGCCGGATGGGCTACTCGCAGATGTGAGTCATGCCCTGGGCGAGCATGGTGTATACGTGGTCGTCCGACAGCGAGTAGATAACGTTCTTGCCGTCGCGCTGGAACTTCACGAGGCGGGCTTGCTTGAGCGTGCGCAGCTGGTGCGATACGGCGCTCTGCGTGGCGCCGATGAGCTCGGCGAGGTCGGCGACGCACAGCTCACGCGCCATGAGCGCATACAGAATCTTGATGCGCGTCGTGTCGCCGAACACCTTGAACAGGTCGGCGAGGTCGTAGAGCAGCTCCTCGTCAGGCAGACTCTCGGGCGGTTGGTCGAGGGAGAAGTGCCCGGCGTCGCCGCATGCGCAGCCGTGGTCGTGCGCGCTCGCCGCGGGCACCTCCTTGCCTTCTTGATTCTCCATGGTCGCTCTTTCCTCTTAACATATGAACAACTGTTCATAAGTATAAGAACGAACGGTGCGCTGTCAAGGGTCAAAGAGAGGTTTTCCGCAACTTTGATCCTGCGGAGGTTGGAGGTCGGAAGAAGGGGCTTCGTGGACGTCGCTCGTTCAATCCCGCCGCCTCCGCTGCGGCGCGCTTCGCTCCTTTCGACGATCCGGACGAGGAAGCCTGACGAGGCGGGGCGCGGTGGCGACGAAACCGAAAGCGGACGCTTGGCGACGCGGGATGCATCGTCGATGCTCGCGAGAGAGATCGCTTTGCGAGACGGGAGCCGCGGTCGAAGATGCGGGATGCGGGCGCCGACACACCTCGGGGCTCAGGCGGGGAAGCGCGTCTGCCGCGGAGACGGCGGGCGAAAGGGCGGCCGTTGGCACCCGGCAGCATCCGGCAACGCCCGCGAAGTCGCTCGCTCGTTTTTCGAACCGATGTTTCACGTGAAACATCGGTTCGCTTCCGATAATCGATGTCAAGAAGGGGAGAGGGCCGTAGGTTCGAGGTCGTCGCAGTTCAGGCGAGGCGATCCGAGCTCTGCGAGGTGCGGACGTCGCCGATGCCCGCCTCCTTGCGCGAAGCACGCCATAGCGCGAGGACCGCGCGCCCGAACCCTGTCGGCAACGCTCCATGCGCAAGAAGCGCGCCGCCCATCTCGTTCGGGCCAAGCTCTGAAGCCCCAATCCGCTGCGTCTGCCTTGAAGTCGGTGGGGCTGCGGGAAACGAGCCGAGCGACGCGTGCGCGACGATGCGGCGCGCGACGGGAGATTTTCCCATTTGTTGGAAATACAACAGAAGAAAGGGGAGGCCGGATGGTACCCTCGTAGAAGGACGAGAGGCGACCGCCTCGAGGCGGTCTGCGGGCCGCGCGCGGTGGACGCGCACCGACGACGAGAAATCCGCGCACGAGGCGTCTTGCAAGCAACCTGCGACCCCCGGGAGGAAACGCGCATGATACGAACCGTCATCGAGATCGACGAGGAAGCCTGCACCGGCTGCGGCCTGTGCGTCTCGGCCTGCCACGAAGGGGCCATCGGCCTCGTCGGCGGCAAGGCGCGCCTTTTGCGCGACGACTTCTGCGACGGGCTGGGGGACTGCCTCCCCGCGTGCCCGACAGGCGCCATCTCGTTCGTCGAGCGGGAGGCCGCGGCTTACGACGAGGAGGCCGTGCGCGCGGCGCAGGCTGCGGCGTCCGCGCATTCGGGCGGCTGCCCCGGCGCGCTCTCGCGCTTCTTCGGCCACCGAGCCGCCGACCCGATCCAGCGCCACGACGGCGCCGCGCGCCAAGGCGGCGGCGAGGACGCGGAGGGGAGCCTGCCGTCCTGCTTGGCCCAGTGGCCGGTGGAGATCAAGCTCGTGCCCGTGCGCGCGCCGTACTTCGACCGCGCCGACGTCCTCGTGGCCGCCGACTGCACGGCGTTCGCCTATGCCGACTTCCATCGGCGCTTCATGCGCGGGAAGGTGACGCTCGTCGGCTGCCCGAAGCTCGACGGTGTCGACTACGCCGACAAGCTCGCCGACATCCTCGCGGCCAACGACGTGGCCTCGATCACGGTCGCACGTATGGAGGTTCCTTGCTGCGGAGGCCTCGAGCGCGCCGTCCTCTCTGCCGTCGAGCGCTGCGGCAAGGCCGTCCCCGTCGAGGTGGCCGTCATCTCCACGCGCGGCGAGCTGCTCGAGCGCCGCTGAGACGCCCGCCCGCTTGCGCTTCGCGCGCCAGGGCGGGCCTTTCCGCAAGGGCCATCGCCGCGTGCTTGCGCGGAAGAGCAGGCACAAATGTTCCACGTGAAACATCCGTTCTTCTGCCTGCCTGACGCGGGGGGTTCGGGATGCCCCGAACCCCCCGAACCCCCCGAAC
>NZ_PPEL01000095.1 GCF_002899695.1 Rubneribacter badeniensis | reverse complement strand
AACACCCCCCCCCCCCCCCCCTGGAAAGGAATACGGTCTTCGGGCCAATCGGGAAGCTTGCATACGCGACCGGAATGAAAAAGGGCATAGTAGTCAGGAAGGTATTGCTCGTATTTCGAAAGTGCGTATCGAATGCTGTATTTATCATTGATCCTAAGAACTGACCAGCGGTTATAGGGATGAGCGGCAAAATAATCTCGATCCGACAGATAGTCGGAAACATTCGAGGCGTTAATACCGAGAAACCGAACCGTCGAGGGTGCAAACCCATGGCGCAAGGCCCACACCGATTCTTTTACCGAATACCTCCCACTAAGCCAATCTTCCATAAGAGCTTTGGCGTAAAACCCACTTGGATCACCGTTCGCAACCTGCAAAACTCGGCAGACAACCGAACCAGCCCTCATCGCGCGCACCCCCTGACCACCCGGCATATCGCGTCCACGTCCTCGATCGCCAGGTCGGCGTACATGGGCAGGCACAGCACCCGCCCCGCCGCGCGCTTGGCGACGGGGGTATCCTTGCTCGAATACAAGTCGCGGTAGCAGGCGTAGTCGCTCACGAGCGGGTGGAAGTACTTGCGCGCGCCGAAGCCCTCGGCCGCGAGGGCCTCGAGCACGTCGTCGCGCGTGGAGCCGAACGCCTCGGGATCGAACAGGACCGGCATGTAGGCGTAGTTGGGGCGGACGCCCTCTCCGGATCGGAGAACCGTCACGCCGGGGACGCCCTCCAGGTTCGTCCAGTAGCGCTCGGCGACCGCCTTGCGTTTCGCCACCTCCTCATCGAAGTGGCGCAGGTTGCAAAGTCCCATCGCGGCGCAGAATTCGTTCATCTTGGCGTTGCCACCTGCGCACTCCACGCTCTCCGGCCCGACGATTCCGAAATTCTTCCATCGGTTGAGAGCGCTGCGGAGAGCGGGATCTCCGCAGCAGACCGCTCCCCCTTCGATGGTGTTGAACACCTTGGTGGCGTGGAAGGAGAGCATGCTGGCGTCCCCGAAGGAGACTGCTCCTTCCCATTTGCCCGCAGCCGAATCCCATCTCTCCACCCCGAAGGCGTGCGCGGCGTCGTATATCACTTTCAGCCCGTGCCGGTCGGCGATCTTTCGAATTGCGTCCACGTCACACAGGTTGCCGTAGACGTGCACGGGAAGGATGGCGCAGGTGCGCGGCGTGATCGCCCGCTCAACTAAGTCGGGATCGAGCGTGAGGTCGGAGGATCGGACGTCGGCGAACACAGGCTTGAGGCCTTTGCGCACGATCGCATGCGTGGTGGACGCAAACGTGAACGGCGTGGTGACCACCTCGTCGCGCCCGTCCAAGCCGAGGCCCAGCGCCTCAATGGCGCATTCGAGGGCGCTGTGCCCGTTGGTGAACAGGCACACGTCCTTGACGCCCAGGCGCTCCCTGAGCGCCCCCTCCAGCTCCCGGTGCTTCTCGCCCATGTTGGTGAGCCACCTGCTCTCCCACAGTGGGGCCACCTCGGCGAAGTACTCCTCCATGGGCGGCATGGAGGAACAGGTCACGTTCACGCGCAGCATCCCTCGAACTTCCTTTCTTCGGTTTTCAAAGCGCCGTTCGAAATCAAAGCCGAGCCTTTACCGGGCGGCCTTTCTAGATGAGACGAGCTCTTGAGCGGTATTCAGCAGATACGACAACGCCTCCACCTTGAACAAGCGCGAAAGGATCAGGTAGGCTACTGCCATCACCGCCACCTGCAAGGCAGCCGTCACCAGATCGGGCAGCGCGAGCAGGCCCACGGGGAAGGCGACGGCCGCCGAGGCCGCCGCCAAAAGGAATGCCGGGCAGATGTCGCGGATCTGCTCAGCATAGGAGTAGCCGATGATCTTGCGATTGGGCCAAGCGTTCACGAACGTGCCCACGACGGCGGTGAGCATGTAGCTGCCCACCAAGAAGTAGATGTCACGCAAGACAAAGGCCGCGAACAGCATCACAACCAAACCGTAGGCCTTCTTGACAAGCTCGAGCCCGAGGAACAGGTCGCTGCGGCCCACGCCGTTAATCGCTTGGAGGTTCGTCGTATGAATGGGCAAAAGGGCATATACAAAGCAGTACATCTGCAAGAACGGCACGCAGCCGAGCCACTGCTCCCCAAGAAGCAAACGCACCAGCGGCTCAGCCACAAGCGCGAAGGCAACCATCGAGGGCACGATGAGGTAGGTCGAGGTCTTGAGCGCACGGCGGACGAGACGCTTGACGCAGGTGATGTCGTCCTGCACGCGAGACACCGCCGACAGCATGACCGGCTGTATCGCCCCGTCGAGCATGGAACCCACGGCCATCGGGTACTTCTTGCCCTGAGACACCAGCCCGAGGCTTCCCGCAGAGAACTGCTTACCGATAATGAGATCGGAAAGGCTTTGGTAACCCTGATCGAGCAGCCCCGAGGCGAGCAGCTTCCACCCGAAGGAAAACAGCCTCCATGCGCGGCCCGCATCGAAGATAGCCCGCGGTCGCCAACGCACCTGCAGCGCGAGCGCCGCGCAGTTCGCAATCTGGTAGGCGAGCTGCTGCACCACCAAAGCCCACAGTCCGGCCCCGGCCAAGGCCGACGCCACGCCGAGGACGCCCGACACGGCGACCGAGGCGATAGTCGCGTTGAACACCTTCCTGAACTCCAGGGCGCGCTGCACGATGGCGACCTGCACGGCGTTGAAGGAGTTGACGACGAGGACGAGAGCGAGCGCCCTCAGGGGCCAAACGATGTGGGGCATCGCATAGAAGCTAGCGAAGAGGGGGGCGCAGGCGAACACGGCAACGTAGAGGACGAGCGACACGCCCAGGCTCAGCCAGAACACCGTCGAGCAGTCCCGACCGCCGACGTCGGGCACCTGCACGAGGGCCGTGTTCAACCCCGACTGCACGATGACGTTGCCCACGTTGACGAACACGAGCATGATGGCGAGTGCCCCGAACTCCTCGGGTACGAGCAGCCGCGCCATGATGATCTGGACGAGGAGTTCGACGACGGCCCTCCCACCCTTCTCGAAGAGTTTCCAAAAGAGGGAGGAAATAACATTAGATTTTGCAAGCGCGGACATCAGAGAGAAGCTTCAGCCTCTTCGTCAAGTTCCCTCAACATTGAATGCCAGCGCTTGACCCCGCAGCACATGGGCTTTGGGGCAAGCCTACTGAGCATGCCTCTCGTCTCGTAGACGAGAGGGGAGGCGAAATCCGAAAAACTCATATTGTCTATATCGTCAGTAAGCCTGTAGGGCAAACCCTCCACTTCCATAGCCTCCCGATATACCCCCAGCGCGTTGATATAAAGGGATTTTTCCATTGCCACCAATGCGGAAAAGTTACCAAGGGCCGATGACCGCATGTCATCCAAAATAGCCACATCCATGGATTTAAGAAACCGACCATAGTCGGCTTTCGGCATGAAATCCTTTATGATTCTGCATTTCTTACCGAAGAGGCGATCCCCTAACTCGGCAACCTCTTCGATATAATTAGAATCGCCATAAGAAAGCACAAGATTGACGCGTATGTTTTCATTTTTGAATCTAGAGAGTTTCCGCAAAATCGTCTTGTGATGATCGCCCTCATATCCAGAGTGACCTACCAAAATCTCTACCGGGCGATCCTCTTCGTCAGAATTAGGGTGAAGAGATTCGCTTGCAAGCGCCAAGCTGTCGAAGTCGGGCGTGCTGTAACTCATGTGAAAGCACTGCATCCCCGGCAGTCGTCTCTCCACTTCCAGCACATCAACCAGATTCGCAACTCCAAACGCTCTGAATCCCTTATACCTTTCTGCGAGAACGCTATTAAGAGGTGCAGACAGAAGGGACCTCAGAATGTTTTTGCTTTCCCGAGAGAAAAAAAGCTCCCCACCCCAAGTGCGCCATACGATTTTTTTAAGAATGCTTTTTCTAAGCAAGAGAACCGAAGCTTTTCGCACCGCACCATGAAAGAAAACCCAGTCGACACGATTCGCGTTAGAGCTGATGCAATGCACCAGCGCCCAGTTTCCGCTTCCTTCATCAAAAAACTCAACGTTTCCACGGTCTTTCAGCTCTTCAAACACATCAACAAAGGGAGTGATAAACAGATGCTCATCCTTATCGAATCCACACAATGGGTCGTTGATCATCGCGATAAGATTCGAGAAGAACTTCAAATCATCCTGCCATAAGACATGCAAATATTTAGGCGCTCGCTTCTCCATAACCTCTCTTCTTGAAAACATGGATTCGCTCTTCATCTCCACAGAGAACATGAGAAACGGCGCAATCCCCGAAATCATACAAGGCGAATAAGATGACGACGTAAAACGCAAACCGATAAGAGTTCGTCATGGCTTCAACGAAACACAGGACTATGAAAACAAGCGCGATCGTTTTTCCAAGAATGTCCTTTTGAGAAAGGAACAACTTAGCGGAAAAAGCCATATACCCAATGAAGACAAGTATCCCGGAATTGAGCAAAGCCCCGGCAAAAGCAGACACGTATTCTAGATTCGCCTCATCGTACGGTGTTGTCGCACCATAGTATCGAACGTACTCGGTTAAATTGTTTAAACCGGTTCCCATTATGAAAGTCCGGATATCCATATCTTGGGCAAGCTCTACCCCTCTAAGGATTCGCTGCCCAAAAGAACCTCCCGACGACACTCTTGACAAGGACGAATCAACAAGCCCGCTAAACAAAACAGCTATCAAAAAGACAGCGATTCCCATAGCCGCCAAAAGTCCGGGGGAGCTAATCCTTGTCGTACCATCTTCCCCTCTGTAGACTATCCTCTTGAAGATGGCAGCGATCCAAACAATGGCCAGAATGGCCAGACCCATGGAAGACGTGCTTAAAAAAAGACCTACCGTGATAACAAAAGCGGCGAACAGATCCGCACGCTTCTCCAAAATCGCCTTGTTGGAAAGCAAAGACAGCGCCAACCCGGGAGCCGAAAACAATGCCGCATAACTTGGCTCAAGAAAGAAACCGCTCGGTCTAAACGACCACATGTAATATGAATCGAGATCAAGTCTGATTCCCCCTTCCGATGATTCAACTTCCAAAAAAGGAAGCGTTATAGGAAGGTAGACTCCCGAAACCTGATACGAGACGAATTGTATGATTGTGTAAAAGCCATTTGCAAACGCTAGCAAAACCAACAAACGGCATAGTAAAACCGCATCGATCCTACCTCGCACAGCAAAGATAAGTACGGCATAGAAGGCAATCCTAATCAGGACGCTTACCGAATCAGAAAAAGAGCAAAATGGCTGGCATATAACGGCAAGCGTATTCGCAAGCAAGACCATGGCAAAAATCACGTACAGTCCGAAGAAGCCCCTTCGATCTCCACCCTTTGCAACGCTCGCCGCAAAATAAGCAACAGCAAAAGGCAACAGCGCGATCTCTCCAAGAGATACGCCCGGTATAACGCTTCGATACTGAGCGAGAAGCGGCAGCAGAACGACAAAGACAGTCAAAGCCTTTTCGAGTTTAGAATGTTTAGGCAACCCTATCCCTTCGAAAAATCAAGCAAACGAGCGCAAAAACGCTCATCGTCCGACTCTATTCGTCGCCTAAACTCATCAAAATCCGAAGACATTGAAAGCTCATCCAAGCTCGAATACCACGAATACACGCAATCGGGCAAATTCGCATCAGCAAGAGAAACCGCATGACCAAACGTCATCCCGTGAAGGTATTTTGCAAGATACGATTCTTTCGACACCAAGATGGGGAGCTTGTAATTGAGCGCGTCGTAAAGCTTCACGGCAAGAGTGGGACACGTTGCCCTATCGTTCTCATACAGACAATTAACTATGTCGGTAGTCGCAACCATGCCTTCGATATCTTCTCGATAGTTATACCTCCCCGCAAATCGCACATTGGAATATCCCCTCTCTCGACAATGCGCGACAAGATCCTCGATCCTCCCCTCGCCGTAAAACGTCAAATCAAATCGTTCGTCGCTCCCAAACACGTCGCAAAGAGACTTGATAAACGAAACTTGCCGAACAATACCCCAATAGTTCAATCGAATCGGAGCGCCCTTCCTCTTGCCGGGCAGGGCGAAAGAGGTCCATGCGTTTTGTGAATTGTGCGCAAGGCACACTTTGCCTTTGAAACGGTCTTCGCCAAGGGCAAGGAACTCAATAAACCCCGGAGATGCAAACATGGTGCACGACGAAGCCCCCATCACCTCCAACAGCTTCCTCTTGTAGCCAGGTAGTTTGAATTCGTATGTTATATCGCGATAGTCGAAGATAAACCTGCCCCTGTATTCCCCGCAAAGAAGGTCGGCGAGGACGATGGCCGCTTGGCTGGTAAAAACAATGAGTTTGTCAAATTTTTGAGCACGTATAGCCTCGATGAGAAAACGTCTGTATCCCATCATTGCAGACGCCTTTAGAAAATGCGCTTTGTATGTATCGAGAGGTTTCCCATAGCAAAGAGCCTCGCCCTTAAACCCTCGATCAACGGGCTTAAGACCTGCGCGGCTCCAGTACAAAACCTTGTAGGGGATATCGTAGGAATCCAAAACCGACGTATATTTGTATATATACTGAGAAACATGGAGTTCGTTAAACGCTATTAAACCGATCATGGCGAGATGTTCAGCCCTTCCGCCACACCATCTTGTCCACGATGCTCGTGTAGCTTTGGATGATCCGCACGACCTTCGCGGAGACGTTCTCGTCGCGATAATCGGGCACGACGGAGGCGGCGACGCCGTCGGAGAGCATCGCGACGGTCATGTCGACCGCCTGCAGAACCCGCTCCGCCGTCAAAGAGCCCAGCACGAACGCGCCCTTGTCGAGCGCTTCGGGGCGCTCGGTGGAGGTCCGCACGCACACCGCCGGGAACGGATGGCCCTTGGCGTTGAAATAGGCCGCCTCCTCGGGCAGCGTCCCCGAATCGCTCACCACGCAGAACGCGTTCATCTGCAAGTTGTTGTAATCCGTGAAAGACAGGGGCTTGTGCGCGCGCACGAGCGGGTGGAACGAAAAGCCCCTCTCCTCGATGCGCTTCCTCGAACGAGGATGCATGCTGTACAGGACGGGCAGCTCGTATCGGCGGGCCAGCGCGTTGACGGCCTCCATCAGCGCCTTGAAGTTGCCTTCGTCGTCGATGTTCTCCTCGCGATGCGCCGACAGCAGAAGGTAGCCCCCCTTCTGCAGGTCGAGGCGGTCCAGAACGTCGGAGCCGACGATCCTGTCCCAATGCGCGGAAAGCACCTCGGCCATGGGAGAGCCCGTGACGTAGGTCCTCTCCCTCGCCGTCCCCTCGGCGTTGAGGTAGCGGCG
Source organism: Rubneribacter badeniensis (assembly GCF_002899695.1). GTDB lineage: Bacteria > Actinomycetota > Coriobacteriia > Coriobacteriales > Eggerthellaceae > Rubneribacter > Rubneribacter badeniensis. The sequence continues at coordinate 4,093 of NZ_PPEL01000095.1, read as the reverse complement.
CGCGTGTTCGGAATAGCACAGGTTCACATCGGCTATGTGGTCGACGATGCGCCTGTTCGTCTCCTCGGGCAAGCACTCGTCGAAGCACCGGTTCCCCGCCTCCATGTGGAAGACGGGGATGTGCAGGCGTTTCGCCGCGATGGCCGACAGGCACGAGTTGGTGTCCCCGAGGATAAGCAGGGCGTCGGGCCGGACGCGGCACAGGCAATCGTAGGAGCGCGCGATCACGTTCCCTATGCTCTCGCCCAGGGAACCGCCCGCCACGTCCAGGTACTCGTCCGGCTGGCGCAGGTTCAAATCCTCGAAGAAGATCTGGTTCAGCTCGTAGTCGTAGTTCTGGCCCGTATGCACCAGGTAGTGGTCGAAATAGCGATCGCACTTCTTGATGACTTCGGAAAGCCGGATCACCTCCGGCCGCGTTCCGACGATGGTCATCAGCTTCAGTTTCTGCACGGTCACACCTCTTCTCCGAACGTGTCGGGGCGCCTTGGGTCGAAGCATTCGTTGCACCACATCACCGTCACCAGATCCCGCTCGTCGGACACGTTCGTGATGCTGTGGGTGTAGCCCGGGACCATCTCGACGACCGTCAGATCGTCCCCGCTCACGCGGTACTCCGCAACGGGAAAGGGCCTCCCCTCGGCATCGGCGCCCACGCGACGCAAACGGATGAGGGCCTCGCCCGACACCACGCAGAACTTCTCCCACTTCGTATGGTGCCAATGCTGGCCCTTGGTGACGCCCGGCTTGGAGACGTTGATCGAAACCTGCCCCCGATCGGCCGTGCGCAGAAGCTCGGTGAAGCTGCCGCGCGCATCGACGTTCATCTTGAGGGGATACGCGAAATCGTCCGCATCGAGGTAGCTCAGGTAGGTCGCGTGCAGCTTCTTCGACAGCGACCCCTCCCCCGCGTCGGGCACGTCGAGAGTCCGCCGAGCCACCCTGAACCCCTTCAGCATCGACACGATCTCGCCCAACGTGGCCCTGTCGGTGACGGGCACGCGGCAGAAAGGGCCCGCCTCGTTCGGGACGGCCTCCAGCCCCTCGTAGTCGCAGCGATGCTCCTCGCCCAGCAGCGCGTCGAGCATCTCCGTCACAAGGTCGTCGATGTAAAGCAGCTCCAAACAGATCGAGGGGTCGGCGACCGTCGGCTCCTCGCCATGCGCGACCTGATGGCAGAACGTGGCCACCGCGCTGTTGTAGTGAGGGCGGCACCACTTGCCGTAGACGTTCGGGAAGCGGTAGATCAGCGCGGGCGCGCCGGTGCGCTCCGCATACGCGCGAAGGGCGCTCTCCCCCGCGAGCTTGCTCTTGCCGTACTCGCTGCCGGCGAAACGCCCCTCGAGGGACGCCTGGGCGGAGGAGGCCAACATCACGGGGCAGCGGTTGCCGCTCTTCTCGCACAAGCCCAGAAGCTCCTCGACGAACGAGGAGTTCCCTTCCGCGAACTCCGAAGGATCCTTGGGCCGGTTCACCCCCGCGAGATTGAAGACGAAGTCGGCTTGCGCGCACCAAGCCTCAAGGTCGGCGGCGGAAGAATCCTTGTCGCACTCGAACACCTCGAGCGGCAGAAGCGCCTGATAGCGCTCCCGCCTGTCCTTCCCGTCGCGGATGGACTTCAGGGCTGCGCACAGGTTGCTCCCCACGAACCCCCGCGCGCCGGTCACGAGAACCTTCATTCCCCCTCCCCTCCGCTCTCCCCGCCTTCCAAGGCCCTCTTCACGTAGTCCGCGGTGAGCAGCTTGGACATGGTGCCCTCCACGTCCAGGCGGCGCGTGTTGTGGGAGGTGTACGCCTCGTCGGCTTGGGTCTGCACCTCGCCGTCGACGAAGAACTTGTCGTAGTTGAGGTCGCGCGAGTCGGCGCGCACGCGGAAGTAGTCGCCCATGTCCTCGGCGCGCAGCCGCTCCTCGCGGGTCATCAGCGTCTCGAACAGCTTCTCGCCGTGCCGCGTGCCGATCACGCGCACGCCTGTGCGGCCGAACAGCCGCTGCACCGCTTCGGCGAGGTCGCCCACCGTCGCGGCCGGCGACTTTTGGACGAAGAGGTCGCCGGGGTCGGCGTGCTCGAAGGCGAACTGCACGAGGTCGACCGCCTCGTCCAGGTTCATGAGAAAGCGCGTCATGGCGGGGTCGGTCAAGGTCAGCGGCTCGCCGCGCCGTATCTGGCCCATGAAAAGCGGGATCACCGATCCCCGCGAGCACATCACGTTGCCGTAGCGCGTGCAGCAGATGGTGGTCCGCCCCGCCCCTTCGCGGGCGTTCGCGAACACCACCTTCTCCATCATGGCCTTGGAGGTGCCCATGGCGTTGATGGGGTAGGCCGCCTTGTCGGTGGAGAGGCACACGACCTTCTCCACGCCCTCGTCGATGGCGGCTTTCAGCACGTTGTCCGTGCCGATCACGTTGGTCTTGACCGCCTCCATGGGGAAGAACTCGCAAGAGGGCACCTGCTTGAGCGCGGCCGCGTGGAAGATGCAGTCCGCGCCCCTCGCGGCGTCGCGCACCGCGCGGGCGTCCCTCACGTCCCCGATGCGGAAGCGCACCTTGCCCGCCAGCTCCGGGCAGCGCTCCTGCAGGCGGTGCCTCATGTCGTCCTGCTTCTTCTCGTCGCGCGAGAAGATGCGGATCTCGGCGATCTCGGAACGGAGAAAGTGCCTGAGCACCGTGGAGCCGAAGCTCCCCGTGCCGCCCGTTATCAGAAGCGTTTTACCCTTGAGAGCGCGCATGGTCCGTATGCCTCGTTCCTTTCAATTTCCGCAGTTCCCCTTCGAGCGTGTCGAGGAACTTTTGTTTGGTGAAATGCTCTTCGTAATAGGCCCGGCCGGCCGCCCCGAACGCCTGCCGGGCGCCTTCGGGCAACCCCGCGAATTCCCGGCAGATGGCCGCCAGCCCGGCGGCGTTTTCGGCATCGCATCTCAAACCACAGCCCGCCTCGTCCATCACGCGCGCCGCCTCGCCCACCAGCGTCCCCAAAACGGGCTTCCCCGCCGCCAGATACGACTGGACTTTTCGAGGAAGCGTGTAGCCCAGGATCGGGCTGGCGGAGAAAGTCGCGAGCATCGCGTCGGAAGCCGCGTAATAGGCGGGCATCTCGTCGATAGGGTGTCTGCCGTGAAAAACGATGTTCGACGCATCGAGTTCGCCGGCAAGCTCGATGCAGGCGTCAAGTTCGGAGCCGGATCCGACGATATGGAAGGCAAACGCCGGATCGTCCTTCAGCAAAGCGGCCGCCTCCACGATCGTCTTCACCGACTGGGCGGCCCCCACGTTGCCAGCGAACGTAAGGTTGATCTTCGCCGGGTCGTATCCTTCCGGCCGCTTATCGGGCATCGAGGAGAAGATGTCCTCCGCGTATTGGGGAAGACGCACCGCATCGACAGGCTTTCCCAGCAAATCGGAAAGGTAATCGATGAAAAGAGGCGAAGTCACGGCAAGCCGATCAGCCTCGCCGTATATCCGCCGCGACACCCGGGCGAACATACGGTACACGGCAGAATCCTTGGAAACCCCGCCCGAAAGCAAGCATTCGGGCCATATATCAATGACATAGTGGAGCAGCGGAGCGCCCACATGATGAGCATACGCTATCGCGGGGTCGGCCATCATAACCGGCGAAGTCTGAAAAGCCACAACGACATCGAAATCTCCAGGTAGCTTACGGGCCAGCCGCGATGCCGCTTTGCTGAAGCTATAGTAATTCGCTACACGAGCCGCAACCCCGCGCTTCCTCGGAACAAGCCAAGACCTTACGATGCGAACGCCGTTTCGCTCCTGCCTTCTATTGGAGCCGCCGCCGTAGCCAGAATATATCTCCCCTTCGGGATAGTTCGGCAAACCGGTGAGAACCGTAACCTCATGCCCTCGAGAGGCAAGCCCCTCGCACATATCGGCCGTATTGAACGGCTCCGGCCAGTAGTGCTGCGTGACCGCGAGCACCCTCACTCGCCCGCCCCCTCCCCGGCGTCCTCGCGGTCCACGCCGCGGCGGCTCAGCACGACGGCCACCGTGCGCGCGAGGACCTTCGCGTCGAAGAGGAGCGACATGCTGGCCGCGTACTCCCCGTCCAAAAACGCCTTCTCCTCGTCGGAGAC
>NZ_PPEL01000094.1 GCF_002899695.1 Rubneribacter badeniensis | reverse complement strand
CCGCGATCATTGAACACCCGAATGACGTCGCCATCTTCTATCCCACGCGGCTGCGCATCCACCGGATNCACCCATGCGACATGCTGCGCCGCGGCCTGAATGATCTCGTGGTTGGCATAGGAGGAATTCGCCGCGATGCGCTCGACCGTGTCGGGCACCACGAGGAGCCGCACGCCCACGCCCTGCACCAGCCTGCGCGCGAACGCCTCAGCCGCGATGCGCACGACGGGGACCCCGTCCACGAACGCGGGCAGCGTCACCACCAAACCATCGTCGCTGCCGACGGCCTGCGCGAAACGGCGCAGGTCGAACCCCGAAAGCGCATAGCCATCGACATCCTGGCGAACCTCGACCGCGCCGCGCAGCCCGTCCTCCATGCGCCCGCGCGCCACCGGGGCCGCTGCGGATCCGGCGGCATGGCGGGCAGCGCGCGTCAGCAGCGCCTCGCGCTCGGCGTCGGAGATGCCCATGCCGAGCGCCCCCACCACGAGCAGATCGCCGTCCGTTCCACCCGCCTCCGTTTCGGCGTCGTCTTGGCGCGCAGCCCACGACTCATAGGGAAGAAGCTGGGGCGACCACACCTCGCCCTCGCGCGCCTGCGCGGCCCGCACGACCTTCGCGTCACGCGCGTCAAGCTGCGGCGGATTTTTGATCGTCTGCTCAACCAAACAATCGATAGAAGCCTCGACTTGATGGAACACCAGCGGGTTTCCGGCCATGGTCTTTGCGCCACCTCCCAAAAACGGTCGCCGAGCGATGTGTTTACCGCCCGCCGACCCCATGCTACACTGCCCGTAGCCGCGAAGGCAAGCGGCAAGCCGTGCGGACGCCCCGCAGCGGTCGCGCGCAAGCCGCAGACCGCGTGCGCACACCGCCCGTCATCTCGGTGCCGCAAGACGCCGGGCAAGCTCACGCAAGCCGCAGACCGCGTGCGCGCACCGCCCGCGGCGCGGCGCCAGCCGAGCGACCCGCGCCCGCCCGCCTTCGCCGCCGCACGCGCCACCCGTCGAAGGAGCCGCCATGGCCACCGAACCGGTCGAACAGCTTGCCCTGCAAGCCCTCGACCTCGCAAGGAACTCCCTGCTCGTGAACCTGCGGTTCATGGGCGCGGCCTTCGCACGCCTCTCCCTCCTGCCTGTTCCCGGCGCGACGCTCGCCACCGACGGCGCGCACCTGCGCTACGACCCCGCGGCGATCGCGCGCCTGTACGCCGCCGAGCCCGCCGCGCTCGCGCGCGCCTACCTGCACGTCGTGCTGCACAACGTGTTTTTGCACCCCTACCCCGGCGAGCAGGTGGACGCCGCCCGCTGGGACGCGGCTTGCGACATCGTCGTGGAGCGCGTCATCGGCGAGCTCGACCTGCCCGCCGCGCGCACCGCCCGCGCCGCGCGCCAGCAGGCCGCGCTCGCGCGCATCGACGCCGTCTTGCCGCTGGCCACCGCCGAGACGGTGTACCGCCACCTCGCAGATGAAGGGCTTTCCGACGAGGAGCTGGCCGAGCTGCGCGCGCCCTTCTACGCGGACGACCACGAGCCGTGGCACCGCATGCTCGCCGCCGAGGGCGCGCGCGGCGGCGATGCCCGCGGCGGCGAGCGCGCCGAGGAGCGCGACGCGGACGCCGCAGCGCCCGCCGCCGGCCCCGGCGAGAGCGGCACCGACGCCGAGATGCCCCCCGAAGCCGCGACCGCCAAGAAAAGCCACGCCTCCCATCGCGGCATGGACGCCGACGACATCGAGCAGAAGCAAGCGCCCAAGAACGCCGCGCGCGCCCTTGGCGAGCGCTTCGCCGACACGATCAACCTCGACCGGTCGCGCGAGCAGTGGAAAAACGCCGCGCTCGAGACGGGCATCCAGCTGGACGCGTACGCGAAGCTGTGGGGCAAGCAGGGGGCGAACCTCGCCCTGAACCTGCGCTCCGTCGCGCGCAAAAAGCAGGACTACCGGGCGTTTCTGCGCAAGTTCGCCCACATGGGCGAGCACATCCGCGTGAACGACGACGAGTTCGACTACGTCTTCTACTGCTACGGCCTCCGCCGCTACGGAAACCTGCCGCTCATCGAGCCACTCGAACATGCGGAGGAGCGCCGCATCCGCGACTTCGTCATCGCCATCGACACCTCGGCCTCCACGAAAGACGGCCTCGTGCGCCGCTTCATCGAGAGGACTTACGCCATCCTGGCCGACGAGACGAGCTTCTTCGCCGACATGAACGCGCTCGTGGTGCAGTGCGACGCCGCCGTCACGGACGTCGCGCGCATCGCCAACCTGCGCGACCTCGACGCCTACCTGGACAACCTCGAGATCAAGGGGCTCGGCGGCACGGACTTCCGTCCCGTGTTCGCCTACGTGGACGGCGCGCTGGAGCGCGGAGAGATCGCGAACCTCGGCGGCCTCATCTACTTCACCGACGGCCAGGGCACCTACCCGGCCCGCAAGCCCGACTACGACGTCGCGTTCGTCTTCGCGGACGAGGCGACCGCCGCCGCAAGCCCGCCCGTGCCCCCATGGGCCATGAAGGTCGTCTTGGACGACACCGTCGCACTTGACGACGCGCCGCTCGCCCCGAGGCCACGCGCGACCCGGCCGCGCTAGGCGACCCAACCGCGCCAGAAAGGATCCCGCCATGGACATCAAGCAAGCGAAGCAGCAGATCAAAAACGCGATGGTCGCGTATTTCTCGAAGGACGAGTTCGGCGGCTATCGTCTTCCCACCGAACGGCAGCGCCCCGTGTTCTTGCTGGGCGCGCCCGGCATCGGCAAAACGGCCATCATGGAGCAGATCGCGCAGGAGCTGGGCGTGGGGCTCGTGTCGTACTCGATGACGCACCACACGCGGCAAAGCGCGCTCGGCCTGCCGTTCATCGCGAAGAAGACCTACGGCAACGCGGAATACGACGTGTCCGAATACACGATGAGCGAGATCATCGCCGCGGTGTACGACGCGATGGAGGCCACGGGGCGGCGCGAAGGGATCCTCTTCCTCGACGAGATCAACTGCGTGTCCGAGACGCTCACGCCCGCGATGCTGCAGTTTCTGCAGTACAAGACGTTCGGTCGGCACCGCGTGCCCGACGGTTGGATCGTGGTGACGGCGGGCAACCCGCCCGAGTACAACCGCGTGGCGCGCGACTTCGACATCGCCACGTGGGACCGCCTCAAGCGCATCGAGGTCGAACCCGACTTCCCCGCCTGGCGCGACTTCGCCGTGGAGACGGGCGTGCATCCCGCCGTGCTCACCTACCTGGACATCGAGCGCGATCATTTCTACCGCGTGGAGACCACCGTGGACGGCCCGTCGTTCGTCACCGCGCGCGGCTGGGACGACCTGTCGGCCATGATGAAATTGTACGAGGAGCAGGGGCTGGTCGTCGACGAGCTTTTGATCGGGCAGTACGTCCAGAACGCCGAGATCGCGAAGCGCTTCAGCGTGTACTACGACCTGTTCACGAAGTATCGGGCGGACTACCAGGTGGATCGTCTGCTGGAAGGGAAGGCCGACCCCGCCGTGGTCGAGCGGGCACGCGCCGCCGGCTTCGACGAGCGCGTATCGCTCATGGGCCTCGTCTCCGACGCGCTGGGAGGACGTCTGCGCGAAGCCGTGCTCGAAGAGCGCGCCGTGGAGTTCGCGCACGAAACGCTCGTGCGGATGAGGGACGAGATCGCGGCAGCGCCTGCGGGCGGCGCGGGTGCCGCGGCGGGCGGCGTCGGGGTTGATGCGGCGGCTGACGTGGCGACCGATGCCGCATCCGGCGTCTTGCCTGATGCGGCACCCGACGCGACGGACGGCGTCCTTCCCTTCTTGCGCCAGGAGGCCTCCACGCTGCAGGCGCGGCTCGACGCCGAGCGCAAGGCGGGCTTGCTCTCCGACGAGGGATACGTGGCCTACGAACGCACGCTCGCGCTCGCGGACCGCGCGCTGCGGCTGGAGGCCCCTGGCCGCACCGTCGAGTTCGACGACGTCAAAGCCCTCTTCGCCGAGATGGCGGATGATCTCGATGCGCGCATCGAGCATGCGTCGGCGGCGCTCGACAACGCGTTTCGCTTCGTGGAGGAGGCGTTCGGATCGGGCCAGGAGATGCTGCTGCTCGTCACCGACCTGTCCGCGAGCCGCTACGGCATGGCCTTCATCAACGACCACGGTTGCGAGCGCTACTTCGCCCACAACGACGCCTTACTGTTCCACGAGCGCGGCACCGACCTCGCCGAGCGCATCAACCGCCTCGACCTGTCGGCCGAAGAGTAGGAATTTGAAGAGTAGGGTTTCCCCTTGAAATAGGAACATTTGTTTGCTATACTGACAGCAAGCAATGGTGGTCAGCGCATGCGCACGTCGCGCGTGCGCGAGGCTGGGCAGGTCCCTAACTTCGCACGCGAAGGACAGCCGCTTCTCGAAAGGAGGCTGTCATGGGACAGCTCTATGATCAGACCCAGGACGAAGCCGTCTACCAGTCCGTTCGGACGACGCTCGAAGCAGCGCAATCGAAAGCCGCCGCCGCGGTGAACGGCGCGATGGTTGCCGCATACTGGGAGATCGGACGGCGCATCGTCGAGGCTCAAGGAGAACGCGCCGAATACGGCAAGCATCTTATTGCATACCTCTCCGAGCGCCTGACCCGCGAGTTCGGCAAAGTATTCAGCAGCAGGAATCTCTTCTACATGAAACAGTTCTACCTTGCATTCCCAATTGCGAACACGCTGTGTTCACAATTGAGCTGGTCTCACTATCGCCTGATCATGCGTTTAGAAGATCAAAAACGTCGCGAGTTTTACGTACGCGCAGCCGCTAAGGAAGGCTGGACGGTGCGCCAGCTCGACCGGCAGATCCACTCGTCCTACTACGAGCGGCTGCTCGCCACCCAAGAGGATCATCGCGACATCGTGCGCAAGGAGGTTAAAGCGCTCGAACCGCGCACAAGGGCAGACAGCATCCTGAAAGATCCGTACGTTCTCGACTTCCTCGATCTACCAGGAGGCACCACCTATCTGGAGAGCGATCTCGAACAAGCGCTTATGGACAAGCTCCAGCATTTCCTCTTGGAACTTGGCAGGGGCTTCGCATTCGTCGCTCGCCAATACCGCATCACCACCGAAAGCGACAGCCACTATCACGTCGATCTCGTGTTCTACCACTGCGTCCTCAAATGCTATGTGCTCATCGACCTCAAAACCGGAAAGCTCACGCCCCAAGACGTGGGGCAGATGGACTTCTACGTGCGCCTGTTCGACGACCGATGCGCGCAGCCCGAGGACAACCCCACCATCGGCATCATCCTCTGCGCAGACCGAGACGAGACCGTCGCGAAATACTCGGTGCTCGCAGACGGCAAGAACATGTTCGCTTCGAGGTACGTCATGCACCTTCCCACTGAAGACGAGCTGTCGCACGCGTTGGAATCCACCTACTTGGCGCACGCATCGGACGACCAATAGGCAAAGCAACCGAGGGCAAACGTGCCGGCGCTTCTCGCGAAGCGCCGGCAGACAAAGCTCTACGCGCAGTAGGCGCAGATGGCGTCGCGCAAAAACGCCGCCGCGCCGGGGGCCACGTCATCATAGTACGCCTTGAAGCGCTCGTCGGCCACGTACGTCTCGGCCAGCCCGCGATGCGCCTCCTTGGAGTACGCGCCGTCTTGCCAGAAGCAGCAGAGCCACTGGCGGTGCAGGTCGGCGGCCCGCCGAGCCTCCGCACCCGCCGGATCGCCCGTTGCCAGGGCCGCTGCGAGCGCGTCCTTCACCTCCTGCTCGAGCGTCTGCGCGCGCTCGTACTGCCCCTCGGTCATGCCCCTCACCTTCGCGTTGCTCGCATCGACGGCCTCGCTGCCCCAGCGCTCGCGCGCCTCGGCACCGAAACGCCGCTCGTTCTCCTCCACAAGGCCCCGCTTGAATGCCTCGAACCTCTCTTCGTCTTTCATGTCCGCTCTTCCTTCCATGCTGGCGAGCGTTTTCTCCACGCTCGCGATCAATCCATCCAAGCGCCCGCGGCGCGCTCGCAGTTCGCGCAGGTGGCCGGCCAGCGCGGTGCGCGCGTCGAACGAAGGGTCGTCCAGCAGCCGTTTGATGTCCGAAAGCGGCATCTCCGCCTCGCGGTACAGCAGCACCTGCTGCAGCCGGTCGACCTCGGCCGGCCCGTAGCGGCGGTACCCGTTCGCACCGCGGCGTGCGCGCACCAGCCCCAGCTCGTCGTAATGGTGCAGCGTCCGCACCGTGCATCCCGACAGCTCGGCCAGCTCGCTCACCGTGTATTCGCCGCCGTCCCGGTTGCGGCTCCGATCGTTGCCGCGATCCTGGTTTCGACCGGAATCCCAGCCGCAGCCCCGGTTCCAACTGCGGTCGCAATTCCGATCTCGGTCCCAGCTCTGATCCCGTCCCCGGTCACGACCGCAGCCGCGGTCTCTGTTTCGGCCCCAGTCCCAATCCCGGCTCTGGCCCCGATCCTGGTCGCAACCCTCCGGCTCCTCGCATGCCCTTCGCTCCATCGCGCGTTCCTTTCCGACGTCGTGACGACAGCCTACACCCTCACGCAACGTGAGGGTCAACCCCGTTTTCGAAAAAAGGGACAATGGAAGAGATTGCAATTACATACATAATACCGTATGCTATTCATTACTTTTTGAAGGCGCGACACCTGCGCCTACGTCTTCCCCGCCGGTTGACGCAGAGTGTTTCGAACGACCCGATCGAAGAGGTTGAAACGCGTTGCACCTTGTCGGCGCTCGTTGAAGGAGAAGCCATGCCAGCCATCGCCGCACCGCTGCCTATCATCCGGCCCATCACCGATCTGCGTACGCAGCTCAACGACGTGTGCACGCAAGCCACCGATACGCAGGAGCCCGTGGTACTCACGAAAAACGGCGTGGCCTCCTACGTGCTCATGGACAGCGACGCCTACGAGGCGACCGAGCGGCGCAACCGGGTGTACTTGGCCCTGCGCGAGGCCGAGATCGAGGAGCAGTACCGCCCCGAGGCCGTTTCGGCGGAGGAATCCGATGCGAAAATGCGTGAGATATTCGCGCTGTGGGGCCTCGATTACGCACCTGCCAGCAAGGAGCGATGATGCTCGACCTCGCTTGGCGCCCGCGCGCCCATCTCGACCGCGAGTCCATCGCCATCCACCTGGGGCTCGAACGCAAGGCCCCGCAAACCGCGCTCGATGCCATGCGACGCATCGACGATGCCATAGAGCGCGTGCGCACCTTCCCCGACAGCGGCGGGCGCGTGCGCTTGGACCCACTGCGCCGCACCGAATACCGCACCGTCCTCGCAAACCCCTACACCGTGTACTACCGCTTCGACGAAAAAACGCTCACCGTCTACCGCATCCTGCACCAGCGCCAGAACATCGACACCTACGCGCTCGTCGACCTGCCAAGATAGCGGCCGCAGCACCGCCCAGCCGCCCCCGGTGCGCAGCCGCCCCCGGTGCGCTCATCGCCGAAACGCCCCGATGCCCCTCCGGCGTCCTCCAACCCTCAGCAAGCGCCTGAGCAGCCCCGACCGCTTCGCATCGGCTCGGCAGCCAGAAACGACCTTGCGCCTTCACGCCAGCAGACAAAGCGCCTTGCGCCCTGCGCCCCGCTCTCGCCACGAAGCCTACGCCCATGCCACGTTTTCACATGGCCTGTGCATGCGCCGCACCCGCATCGCATCGCCGCGCACCCTGCGCCCACGCCTACGCCGCGCCGTCACGCGTTCCATAAGCGCCCCGCGCCACGATGCGCAGCGCGCGTCGCACGCTCGATGCGCGCTGCGACCCGCGGCGCACGGAGCGCATGCTGGCGCGCTTACGCGTCAAACGCTCGGCGCTTGAGGTCGCGCGGCTTCAGGCCGTTGGCCTTCGCCTGCTTGCGCCACATATGATGGGCGCTCAAACGATAGAGGAAGCGAGGGAAGTTGGGTTCCACGAACAGCGTCTCGCCCCCGCAGCCTGCCGCAATGTCGTCGGCCAACCGGTCGAAGGCGCGCCCGAGGTTCTTTGAGGGCCCATGCCCCATCGGCGCCACCTGCGACATCTCCCCCGCCCCAACGGCCACCGCACGGCCGCGCGGAAGGCCGTGGGCATCGCCCCACAGCCAGAGCATCTCGACGGCGAGCGCGTTTTGCCGAGCGTCGTAGAACCCGTTGTTCGCCACCACGTACAGCCTCGGCGACGTCCCTGCGGCCCTCACGCGCTCGCCGATGCGCTCAAGCGCCTCGTGCAAACTCGCCGGCACCCCGTCCACATACAGCGGAAACGCCACCACGAGCGCGTCGGACGCCGCCGCGAGCTCGGCCGTGCGCTCGTTCTCCTCGGACGGTCGCGCAACGGCATGGCGCAGCTCGACCTCGGCGCGCCCCTCCAGCTTGCGCGCGAGCGCATCCAGAAGAAACGCCGAGTTGCCCGTCTTGCGCCGCGGGCTTCCGCACACCAGCACCACGTTCATCGCAGAGCCTCCTTCGCCTCGCCAAGGTTTTCATGGAACCGCACGTCGAACGAGGTCGCGTAGTAGTTGACCGCGTTCGCCCGCACGAGCCGGCGCGCAACCTCCCGCTCCGGCTCCGAGGAGGGACCGTAGAAGTGCGCCTCGAGGCGAAACCCGTCCTCGTAGCGCGGGACGTGGTGCATCTCGCCCTCCACGGTGCGGAAGAACGGCTGCACGTAGCCGATGGCGCGATCGAGCACCGCCTTCACCGCGCGCGAGAACCCGCCGTACACAAACGGGCTCACCAGTACAAGCGTATCGCAGCGCGCCATGAGGCGCGGCATCTCCGTGCAGCGGTCGCGCAGGACGCAGACGCCTGGCGTGCGCGTCCAGCAACCGAAGCAGCCCGTGCACGGCTTCACGAGCGGCGTCGCCGAGAACAGCACGTCTTCAGCGCCGAACCCCTCCGCGAACGCGCCCTCCCCTTCGTCGCCTCCGGCGTCTCCGGCACCCCACGCATGCTTTCCGGCCGCCTTCTTGAACATGCCTTCTTCTCCACTGTCTGCACCGTTGCCGCCATCCGCACCGCCGCCGACCTCGCCATCCGCAACAACCCGCCGGAAGTTGGCCGCACGGCTCCGACCGTCCAAGCCCGCCCTTCGACCTTCGTCGTCTGCGCAAAGCCCGCAGCTCGCACCGCCCGCGTCGAAGATGATCAAGCGCCCCGAGCGACCGTGCGATCGCATGCGCCCCTCGTGGTCGCTCGACCGCGGGTGCCTCTCGCAACCGCTCGACCGCGTGCGCCCCGCGCAGTCGCGCGACTGCGCGTGCCCCTCGGAATGTTTCACGTGAAACATCTGTTCCGAATCAGCAGTTGCTTTATGGGAAACATCACGAACGCCCATCGCGATCCTCCTATCCTCGAATCAAACCCTCAACAGGCGCGCCCACCACTCGAAACGCGCTCGTCCCACGCGCGCCCGCAACTATATCCGAGCCGTCGCGCATAATGGCCGCACGGCCACCGCACCTGCATTCCAACCCGAGATTCGCTTCTCCGCTCGCCTTCGCGCATCCGCTTTCCGACAATCGCCGCATCCGCAGCCGTTATCTCCGAAAACGAGCGCTCATCCGCGACCGCCTTCCCGCGCGCAACCACCCCAAGGCCCATTGCGGGCACGCCCTCGGCCGCATGCACCCACCACGCACGCAAGCGCAAGCGCGTTCAACGGCAGCGGCTGCGGCATCGCTTCGCGCGGTCGAAACGGGAGAACACAGCGGGTAAAAGCCCCCCCCCCGCACGTCCCCTCGATATGCCGCTCGCTCATCGGAAGTCCGCCGCCGACCGTGCGGCGAAGCAGTGGAACGCGCCGTCCATGCGCGCCACCAGTTCCTCGTCGGAAAAGTCCGCGCCCGTGGCCAGCATCGCGGCCATGCCGTGCACGTACACGATCATGTCGAGGTACAGCTCGCGCGCCTCGGCGGGCGGCAAGCCGCCCAGCTCCTCGATGCACCGTTGCACGCCCTCTATCGCCACGCTGTCGTACACCTCTGCGAAACCGGTCGCGTCCATATGCGGCGACAGGTACAGGAAATGGAACAAGGGGCGCTCGGTGCGCGCCAAGCGCAAATGCGCGAGACCGTTCGACTCGAACGCATTGCACCCGTCAAGCGCATGCTCGCGGTTGTAGGCCGCGACCCACGCGCGCGCATGGTCGTAGAGCGCGCGCACGAGCTGCCGCATGTCGCCGAACTGGCTGTAGATCGGCTGCACCGAGCATCCCGCGCGCTCGGCCACCGTCCGCGCGCTCAGCGCGCCCTCCCCCCGCTCCCGCACGATGGCGAGCGCCGCATCGAGCACGTCCTTTCGCGTCACCTTCCGCTCGGCCACGTCGCCTCCTTTCATATAACACTTGTAATATTACGCATGTAATATACAGAAGCGCCCAGCGGGTGTCAAGCGGGCTTCCCTCCCGTAACGAACAGGGAGCGGCGCAAGCACGGCTCGCCATCAGTTGAGCGGGAGGGCGAAGGCGCCCGCGCGCCTCCTCCTACAATCGGCGGCGTACTCGGACCCGCTCCGACCGCATGAAAGGAGTTGCATCCCATGAAGAACCTCGAGAAGCGCCGCAACCGCACCATCGCCCGCGCGCAGAACCGCCACGCGGGCATGCGCGCGCCGCACATCGACAAGACGGCCATCAGCCCCTACGACTACTACTGCGACGGCTACGGCATGCCGGGCGCCTACGGCAACGGCTACGTGTCCGTGCTGAAAGTGTCAGCCGGCACGGTGGAGAAGACGAACGACCTGCTCATCGACGGCATCGTCACCTACGACAAGGCCGAGACCGCCGACGCCTACATCGGGCAGATCAACATGCTCACGGCCTCGTCGTTCTGCGGCATGGCCGGCCAGGTGTGGGGCTACGACCTCGCGCGCCATGACGGCATCGCCAGCGGCAAGAGCAAGCCCCTGTTCACGGAGAGGCAGTTCGACGGCAGCGCGCTTGAGGTGTTCGACGCCGCCCCGCTGCTCAACGCCGGCGTGGAGCTGTTCGGCACAGCCGAGGACCGCCGCTTCCATCCCCTGCCCGGCGCGCACGTCATCTGCGCGAACAAGGGCGTGACGGCCTACCGTCCGAAGGAGGACCGCCCGCTTCGCCCGGAGGAGGGCGAGGGCTACGGCGTGTGGTCGTTCATCGCCATCTCGCTGTCGGCCGACCGCGACTTCGCCGCCGACCTGTTCATCGAGGATGCCGGCGTGTGGACGGAAAACGACAGCGAGAAGGATATGCTGGCGTTCCTCGAGCAGCACCGCCGCGAGATCGTCTGGTCGGTGATCGAGTGCGGGCGCGACTCGAACGTCCTGTTCGAGCGCACGTACGTGGGATATGCGCACCGCATGATGAAGCCGAACGAGATCGGCGACGCCATCACCGTGGGCCCCTACGTCACCCTCGCGCGCAACGCCGTGCCGGCCACCGGCTTCGCGTCGCTCAACGACCTGCAGCTGTCCGACTGGCTCAAGCAGATGGACTTCGAGCCGCTCACGGACCTGTCGAAGTAGCGCGTCATGGCTGCCAACACAACGCCCGCCGCAGGCGGCGCCCCCGCAAGCACGCCCACCGGCACCCCCGGCGCCCCCGGC
>NZ_PPEL01000093.1 GCF_002899695.1 Rubneribacter badeniensis | reverse complement strand
GTACCGGGAGGGGAGGCTGAAGGCGTTCGACGAGGGAGGGCGCAAGGTGTACGATACGATAGCCGGCCGCAGGAGGCGGCTGGGGCTGGCCGCCTAGGCCGTCCGGAAAAACGTCCGCACCCCCCAAGAACCGGCTCCGCTCTTTCCAAAAACCCCGCATTACCCCCTCCTTCCCGGTTTCCACGCGCCAGAGAAAAGAGGTCGAACTTCCATGTGCGCAATCAAAATGAAGCGCTCCTCGCACCTCCGTCGACATGAGGAACCGTCTTTCCTCCTTGACCCTGGAGTCCACAAGACAACGCCAGATCAGCGCGAGACGCCGAACGCATCGTGCTGGACGGCCCTGCCGCCCAGACAAGAACGGCGCAGCCCGAGCAGCTTGCAACCATCCGTTGCTACGGATGGCAGACCGTTCATGGCCGCAACGAACCCCGTACCGCATGCCCCCTCCGATGGCAGAAATTCACCGAAATCGGAAGACATCGCGGATATCCTTCCCCACGATGCGCGCGAAACCCCTGTTCGACGACAACTCCCGGATAAGCAGAGCGCCAAAAACCCGTCTACAGGACTCGCAATCTGCCGACTTCGGTGAATTTTCGCCACCGCAACGCCTTCTGCGCTTCCGTCAGCCCCCCTCATCCCGACTCGAAGCCTCCGTCGAATGCGCAATGCGAGCGAAACAATGCGGATAGACGGCCAACACAACCGGATGGAGGCAAAAAGAAAGGAGCCCGGAGGCTCCCTTCTTCACATCGTTCAGCTGAAAGCTACTCGGCGGCGGCTTCCGTGTAGTTGCGGGTCACGGAGGAGTCCACCTTCACGCCCGGGCCCATCGTGGAGGACACGGTCACGGACTTCACGTACTTGCCCTTGGCGGCCGCCGGCTTCATACGCAGAATCTCGTCGTACACGGCACCGTAGTTCTCGGCCAGCTGCTCGGCGGTGAAGCTCACCTTGCCGAGGATGACGTGCGCGATGCCGTAACGGTCGGCGCGGTACTCCACACGACCGCCCTTGAGCTCCGTGATGGCCTTCGCCACATCGTTGGTGACGGTGCCCAGCTTCGGGTTCGGCATAAGGCCGCGCGGACCGAGGATCTTGCCGAGGCGACCCACCTTGCCCATCTGGTCGGGCGTGGCCACGGCGGCATCGAAGTTGAACTCGCCCGCCTGGATCTGAGCGGTCAGCTCGTCGGTGCCCACGATGTCGGCGCCGGCCTCCTCGGCGGCGCGAGCGGCCTCGCCCTCGGCGAACACGGCCACGCGGACGGTCTTGCCCGAGCCGTTCGGCAGGCTCACGGTGCCGCGCAGCTGCTGGTCGGCCTGACGGGTGTCGATGCCCAGACGGAAGTCGACGCTCACCGTCTCGTCGAACTTGGCGAACGCCACCTCCTTCACGAGCGCGAGCGCCTCGAGCGGCGCACGAACGCCCTCGCCCACCTTCTCGGCAGCGGCACGGTAGTTCTTGGGAAGCTTCGTCATGATGATTCCTTTCGTGGTTCGTAGCGAACGCGCGTGGCGTTCTTCCACTTCTCTATCGTAAGACGGCTGCTGGCCTCGGCAGCCGATCTCGCGCATGGTCAATAGGCGCTAGTCCTCGAGCGTCTTGCCCTGGAGCATGGCCGCCACCTTCTTGGACGGCACGTACTTCTTCTTCATCTCGCGGCCCTCGATGCGCACGCCCATGGAGCGCGCCGTGCCCGCGATGATCTCCATGGCGGCCTCGATGGTGTTGGCGTTGAGGTCGGGCATCTTGATCTCGGCGATCTCGCGCAGCTGATCCTCGGTCAGCGTGCCGACGAACTGGAGCTGCGGAATGCCCGAACCGCCCTTGAGGCCCAGCTTCTCCTTGATGAGCACGGCCGCGGGCGGGGTCTTGCACACGAAGGTGAACGACTTGTCCTCGTACACCGTGATCTCGACGGGGATGATGGTGCCGGACTGATCCTGCGTCTGGGCGTTGAACGCCTGGCAGAACTGCATGATGTTGACGCCCTGAGCACCGAGCGCGGGGCCGACCGGCGGAGCCGGATTCGCGGCACCAGCCGGGATCTGAAGCTTTACAAAGCCGGTAACTTTCTTCTCAGCCATGTGAACTGTCCTTTCAGCTGATCGAACTCGATCACGTTACTGCATCTATCGAAAAACGGCGGGTTTCGCGTGAGAAGCCCCGGTCCACAGCGGGCACGCGAGCCGTTTGTTCTCACCTTGTCAGATCTTGGCCACCTGGTCGAACGACAGCTCGACGGGGGTCTCGCGACCGAAGATGGACACCATCACCTTCACCTTGCCGGCATCGGGCGACACCTCCGACACCACGCCGTCGAACTCGGCAAGCGGGCCGGACACCACCTTGATCGACTGGCCCACCTCAAGGCTCGAGGACACGACGCTCTTCTTGTCGCCCTTCGCCTTGCCGGTGCGGCCCATGATCTTGTTGTACTCCTCGCGCGTGAGCGGCGCGGGATTGCCGTCGGCGCCCACGAACCCGGTCACGCCCGGAGTGTTGCGCACAGCCGCCCAGCTGCGATCGTCAAGCTCCATGCGCACGAGCACATAGCCCGGGAACACCTTCTTCTCGCTCTCGACGCGACGGCCGCCTTCTTTGATCTCGGTGACCATCTCTGTCGGGATCTCGATGCCGAAGACGTTGTTCTCAAGGCCCATCGTCTCGATACGCGTTTCAAGATTCTTCTTGACCTTGTTCTCGTATCCCGAATACGTGTGCAGGACGTACCACTTCTTCGTCATGCTCAAGCCCCCTACCCGGCCAAACCGGAGATCGCGACCAAAAGCGGCGTGATGATGATGTTGTCGAGCACCGCCACGTACACGCCGAAGAACAGCAGCGCCGCCACCACGACCACGCTCCATCGAAGCACGTCCTGCTTCGTCGGCCACGTGACGCGCTTAAGCTCTGAGCGAACATCTTTGAGGAACCCGAAGCGACGCTTCTTGGGCTTCTTCGCAGCGGCCTTCTCGCTCTTCTTCTCGACGCTCTTCTGGGCTTTCGCCTGCTTGTCGTCGCTGGCGGACGCTTCGGTCTTCTCGGCTTTCTTGAAGAACTTCCTCTTGGGCGTCTCGGTCGCAGCGGCGCTGTCCTCGGCAGCCTTCTTCGCCTCGGCAGCGGCGGCTTCTTCTTGGCGTGCCTGCTCTTTGCGGGCGGCGCGCGCAGCAGAGGCCTTCGCTCGCTGTGTCTTTGATTTCTTCGCCATCTGATTTGATTCCTTAACCGGGGATTCCGTATCCGTCTAAACGCCAAACAAGCAGCCTGATTCCAAGCTGCTCATCCAAGCAACCTGAATGCAAGCTGCTCATGCTGTCGAGCTGGCAGGCCAGGAGGGACTCGAACCCCCAACATGCGGTTTTGGAGACCGCCGCTCTACCAATTGGAGCTACTGGCCTATGCTCGTTCAAACCTCCGACGCTCTATCGAGTCTCTTTGTGCACCGTGTGGCGCTGGCACCACTTGCAGTACTTCTTCAGCTCGATACGGTCAGGATTGTTCTGCTTGTTCTTCTTGGTCGTGTAATTACGGCGCTTGCACTCCGTACACGCCAAGGTGACCAACGTACGCATGAATTCTCCTTTAAGCTTTATCGAAAACAAGCTTTGATGGCATACACATGAATCTTCATGAGCGGGGCCCGCAGTGCTGCGGGCCCCGCACGATGCTGCAACGCGTGTTACTTGATGATCTTCGTCACGCGACCGGAGCCAACGGTGCGGCCACCCTCGCGGATAGCGAAGCGCAGACCCTCTTCCATGGCGATCGGGTGAATGAGCTCGCCCTTGATCTCCACGTTGTCGCCCGGCATGACCATCTCGGTGCCCTCGGGGAGATGGGCAACGCCCGTCACGTCCGTGGTGCGGAAGTAGAACTGCGGACGGTAGCCGTCGAAGAACGGCGTGTGGCGACCGCCCTCCTCCTTCGTGAGGATGTAGACCTGGCCCTCGAACTCGGTGTGCGGGGTCACGCTACCGGGCTTGCAGAGAACCTGGCCGCGCACGATCTCCTCGCGCTTGATGCCGCGGAGCAGGCAGCCGATGTTGTCGCCGGCCTGAGCCTCGTCGAGCAGCTTGCGGAACATCTCGATACCGGTGCACACCGTGTTCTGCGTCTCACGGATACCGACGATCTCGAGCGGATCGTTCACATGGAGCGTGCCGCGCTCCACACGGCCGGTGGCAACGGTGCCGCGGCCGGTGATGGTCATCGTGTCCTCAACGGCCATGAGGAACGGCTTGTCCACGTCGCGCTCCGGCGTCGGGATGTAGGAGTCGACCGCGTCCATGAGCTCCCAGATCTTGCCCTGCCACTCGGCGTCGCCCTCGAGGGCCTTGAGCGCCGAGCCGCGGATGATCGGGGTGTCGTCGCCGGGGAACTCGTAGCTGTCGAGCAGCTCGCGAACCTCCATCTCGACGAGCTCGAGGAGCTCCTCGTCGTCAACCATGTCGCACTTGTTGAGGAAGACGACGATGTAGGGCACGCCCACCTGACGGGCGAGCAGGATGTGCTCGCGGGTCTGGGCCATCGGGCCGTCGGTGGCGGCGATAACGAGGATGGCGCCGTCCATCTGAGCAGCACCCGTGATCATGTTCTTCACGTAGTCGGCGTGACCGGGGCAGTCCACGTGAGCGTAGTGGCGGGAATCCGTCTCGTACTCGATGTGGGCGATGGAGATCGTGATGCCGCGCTCGCGCTCCTCGGGAGCCTTGTCGATGTCCTCGAACGCCGTGAAGTCGGCGTGAGCGGTGCCGTGAGAGCCGTCGTTGCTGGACAGCGTCTTGGAGATGGCCGCCGTCAGCGTGGTCTTGCCGTGGTCAACGTGGCCGATGGTGCCGATGTTAACATGCGGCTTGGAACGCTCGAACTTCTCCTTAGCCATGTTTCATCCTCCTCTGATAGGATCGCTTCTCGCGAAACGAAAACAAAATAACGACGCGTCCGACAAAGCGGACGCGAATAGGTGCAATGGTAGCGGTGACTGGATTTGAACCAGTGACGCCACGGGTATGAACCGTGTGCTCTGACCAACTGAGCTACACCGCCAGATAGCAAAAAAATGGAGCCTGCGATCGGACTTGAACCGACGACCTCTTCCTTACCAAGGAAGTGCTCTACCGACTGAGCTACACAGGCAAGGATGGTGGGCGCGCTAGGATTCGAACCTAGGTAGGCAGAGCCAACGGGTTTACAGCCCGTCCCCTTTAACCACTCGGGCACACGCCCCTGTTTCGCTGCTCAATTCATGTGTATTTATCAAGCTGCCTCCCGCGCGCTTCGCAGGTTCCGAACGCGCGAGCAGGAGAATAATACGCTAGGCGCTTACGGCTGTCAACCGCCTACACGCCCCCGGGCGTGTCTTCATCACTTCTCCTTTTCTCGACCTGACGGCCCCATGATGGCCTCCTTGAGCGGGCGGTAGGCCGCCACGAGGTCGGCGAGGCGCATGCGGGCGTTCGCCGGACTGGTGGAGGGCAGCGACACGTGCGCCGCGTCGGGCAGCATGCCCGCACACAGGCGGCGATAGAGGGAGGCCGCCTTCGCACCTGTGGTGAACACGGCCTCGATGCGCGCCGCGTCGGCGATAAGGCGAAGATCGTTCGGCACGGCGCGGGAGATGCTCGCATCCGACGCGCCGACGATCTCGCAAGACGCGAGCACGTCCCACAGCGCGATGCCGTGCGCGAGCAGAAACGCCTTGCGAGTGTCCGTGCCGAGCGGTTCGGGCTCGTCGAAGAGCGCCCCGAGCACCTTCCAGAAACGGTTCTGAGGATGCCCGTAGTAGAACCCGCGGGCGCGCGAGGCCGGGGAGGGCATGGTTCCCAGCACGAGCACGCGCGAGCGCGCGTCGAACACGGGCGCGATCCGGTGGCTGACCACCTCCGGCTCCATGGCCTCGTCCTCCCCTTCCGTCCCCGCTACGCGCGGCTCGGCAGCTCGAGTGTCGCCTTGGCCAGCACGTGGCCGCGGATGGCGCGACGGAACTCGTTGAGGAAGTAGCCCTCGGCAAGGTCAAGCTCGCAGTCGAGCGCATACACGGCGAGGGTGTAGTCGTGGGTCGCATCAGGCGGGCACGGACCGGCGTAGCGGCGCACGATGCGCGGATCGGTGTGCGAGCCCGCCAAGGGCGACCAGTCGCTGTTCGACCCCTGCACGCAGGGCACCTCCCCCGACGCGCTCGCGTTCTCGGGGATGAGCCGCGCGTCGGCCGGGAAGTTGCATGCAAGCCAGTGTATCCAGCAGAATCCTCCCACGGGCACCGCGTCGAAGTCGACGAACGCGAGCGCGAGCGTGCGCGCGCCTTCGGGCACGTCCTCGATCTCGATGGGAAACGAGCGCACGGCATGGCCGTCGATCTGGTACTCGGCGGGAGCGTGCTTGCCGAAGCGGTCCGGCAGCATCCCGTCCTCAAGCTCCACCTTGATGCGCATAAGGCGCCTCCTTGCCCCTCGACGTCGCCGAAAACGAGGGGAGGGCCGAAGCCCTCCCTTTTCATGCGGATGGAACCTAGAACTGCAGCGCGTTGGTGAACTGCGACCACGACAGCGGGTCGGTGTCGCGCACGTACGCGCCTTGCGTAGGGGCATGCACGTAATGCGAGCCGCCGCTGTTGCACGCGATGCCCACGTGGCCGTAACGCCACAGCACGTCGCCCGGACGAGCCTCGGACACCGACACCACGCGGGCCGCGGCGGCGTACTGCGCCTCGCTCTGGTGCGGCACGTACTTGCCCACCTGGCGATATGCCCACGTGACGAGGCCGGAGCAGTCGAAGGAGTCGGGGCCTTCAGCACCCCATACGTACGGGCAGCCGATGCGACTCATGGCGTAGCCCACGACCGCGCTGTAATCGCCGACGGAGCCGCCGCTGTTGCTTGGATAGACCGGGCCAGGGCTCGGGCTGGGGGAAACCGGCCCGTTGCCACCGCCGTTGTTGTTGCCGTTGTTGTTCGCAGCCTGTTCGGCTTGACGCGCAGCCTCGGCAGCAGCGGCCTTCTCGGCGGCGGCAGCCGCAGCGGCGGCGGCCTGCTCCTGCTCGAGGAGCTCCTTGGCCTCGGCGTCGAGGGAGTTCATGAGCTCGGTCGCCTCGCTCACCTTGGCCTGGGCCTGCTCCTGGATGGCCTTGGCCTCCGCGGCCTTGTCCGCGGCGATCTGCTCTTGGCGCGCGTACTCGTCCTTGGACGCCTGAAGCTCCTCGCGCAGCGCCTTCGTCTCGTCGACCATGTCCGCGTCGTTCTCGTTCATCCGGTTGAGCAGACCCCAGTTCTGCGTGAACTCGGCGAACGACGTGGCGCCCAGGACGAAGTCGAGGAACGTGGAGGAGCCGGAGCGGTACATGTCGCGGGCGCGAACGGACAGCTTGTCCTGCAGGTCGGCGATCTGCTCGTTCGTCTCGTCGATCTTGACCTGCTCGGCCTCCATGGCCGCCTTCGCGGCGTCCCGCTCGTCGACCGCTTTGTAGTAGTTGTCGGTGGCAGCCTCGAGGTCGGCCTGCAGCCCGACGAGTTGGTTGCGCACCGCGTCGGCCTCTGCCTGCTTTTCGGCAGCCGTCTCCGCGAACGCAGAGGTGGGAGCCACCAGGGAAGCGACGCCGAGTGCGACGGCGCCGCCGAGAAACGCCCGTCTGTCGAGTGCGATGATATGCTCGCTCATGCAAGGTCCTCCTCGATTGAGCACGTGGTGCGTAGGGGGGCAAAATCTGATCCGCATGATAGCACGTTTGCACAGAGGCTCA
Source organism: Rubneribacter badeniensis (assembly GCF_002899695.1). Lineage (GTDB taxonomy): Bacteria > Actinomycetota > Coriobacteriia > Coriobacteriales > Eggerthellaceae > Rubneribacter > Rubneribacter badeniensis. Next base: position 3,968 of record NZ_PPEL01000093.1, on the reverse strand, counting down.
AAAACTGTTGTGAACGCGTTCCATAACCCCAGTTCAAATTTGGCGATTTCATGACCCTCCGCACCTGAGGGAAACGGATGTTCCCGAAGCGAAACCCCTCGAACAGCACGGCGAAAACAGTGAAACCGCGACGGAAAAACGCCGTCGACGAGCGCGTTCGTTAACTTTATACTAAAGCAGGCACGCACGGTCGGAAAAGGAAGGAAGCACGATGCCCACGTACGCGGAGATGGGACCTGGGGAACTGGCGGCGCTCAAGAAGGAGCTGGAGCGGGCCTACGAAGAGATCAAGGCGCGCGGCCTTGCGCTCAACATGGCGCGCGGCAAGCCCGCGCAGGCGCAGCTCGACCTCAGCATGCCCCTGCTCAAGGCCGTGACCTCGGCAGAGGACTGCACGTCTGCCGACGGCACCGACTGCCGCAACTACGGCGTGGGGTTCGGCCTTCCCGAGGCCAAAAAGCTCATGGCCGCAATGCTCGATGACGAGCCCGACAACGTGATCGTGATGGGCAACTCGAGCCTCAACGCCATGCACGACGCCCTGATGCGCTGCTGGACGTTCGGCACGCTGGGCTCGATGCCGTGGGGCAAGCTGGACGCCGTGAAGTGGATCTGCCCCTCCCCCGGCTACGACCGCCATTTCGCCATGACCGAAGAGCTCGGCATCGAGATGATTCCCGTGCCGATGACCGACGAGGGCCCCGACATGGACGAGGTGGAGCGCATCGCCGCCTCCGACGCGTCCGTGAAGGGCATCTGGTGCGTGCCGAAGTACTCGAACCCCGACGGCGTCACGTACTCCGACGAGGTGGTGCGCCGTCTGGCCGCCATGGAGTGCGCCGCCGAGGACTTCCGCATCTTCTGGGACAACGCGTACTGCGCGCACCACCTGTTCGACGATGAGGCCGAGCAGGATCGGCTGCTCGACATCGCCTCCGCGTGCCGCGAGGCCGGCACCGAGGACCGCCCCTTCAAGTTCGCCTCCACCTCGAAGGTGACCTTCCCCGGCGCGGGCATCTCCGCGCTGGCCGCAAGCCCCGCCAACGTCGCCGAGGCCAAGCGGCGCATGGCCGTCCAGACCGTCGGCCACGACAAGCTCAACCAGCTGAGGCACGTGCGCTTCTTGCGCGACGCCGAGGGGCTGGCCGCGCACATGCGCAAGCACGCCGCCATCCTGCGGCCGAAGTTCGACCTGGTGAGCCGCAAGCTCGAAGAAGGGCTGTCCGACGTGGGAGGCTGCTTGTGGTCGAAGCCGCGCGGAGGCTACTTCGTGTCGTTTTTCGCCCCGCAGGGATGCGCGCGGCGCATCGTGGAGCTTGCGAAGGAGGCAGGCGTGGAGATGACGGGCGCAGGGGCGACGTACCCCTACGGGAAGGATCCGCGCGATGCGAACATCCGCATCGCCCCGACGCTGCCGCCGCTCGAGGAGCTTGACGAAGCCCTCGACGTGTTCGTTACCTGCGTGAAGCTGGCGTACGCCGAGAAGCTGCTGGGCTGAGGACGAGAAGGCGCGCCCGCGCTGCGAGGCAGGGACGACGTTTCGCCTCGCAGCAAGGCGAGGCGGGAGGGCGATCCGGGAAACGTGGCTCACCCCCGCCCCCGCCTCCCCATCGCGGCGCCACGCCGTCGCGCTCCGGGCGACCCGCGACGACACACCGCGAGCATCAAGCGGAACGGATGGATTCGAGGCAAAAAAGAAGCGGAGGGAAGGGGGAGTTCCCTCCGCTTGCGATGCGACGGACAGCCAGACGAGAGGAGAGCTTCCGCCGCCGGGTAGGCAAACGTTCCAGAAGCGATGGGTCGCGAACCTTGGGGCAGATCCTTTGCAGGTTCCTTCGCGGTTCCTTTCGCGAACTCTGCCGCAATTCCCTCCCCGCACAGGATGTGCCCTCGCGCCGCCCGGCCCGCACACCGGATGTTTCACGTGAAACATCTGTTCACTGCCGATGAACCTGCGGATCGACTATCGACTGATCCGAATCGCCATCTGCGAACCTCGCTTCTGATAGAAGTTATCATAAGCTAACTCCATCGTCGGGACAAGTAGAGTTAGCTTTAGCGTACAATTTCTTCATATCTCGTCCATTGCGGTCAAACCCGGCCCTGTCGGATCTTTTCTTTTTCCTCGATCTCCGAAACGGATTGAGACGGAACGGGCCCTGCAGGGTTGCTGGCCGACCCGCCCCGGATGGTTCTTCACCCCCGCCTTCCAAAAGGCCGCCCCTTTCTTTGCAAGGTCCTCCCCGATCCCGCGTTCTTCTATCGCTTTAGCACTGTACTGTGCTAAAGTATCGCCGACGTCGGACGGAGGCGTCGAAACGAACGGCAGCGCGCGGGGCGCGCACGGACGAAAGGGGCGCCATGTCGCCAGAGAAGGGGCCGGAGGGGCGCCTTGCGCTCAAGCGCGCGTTCGGACTGCGCGAAGCCATCACCATCACGGCGGGCACGGTCATCGGCGTGGGGCTGTTCACCACGGGCGGCGCCATCGTGGGCCAGATGGGCGCGAGCGTCGTCTTCGCCACGTTCATCGCGATGCTCGTCAGCGTCTACCCCGCCTTGCTCTACGCGGAGATGGGCGCGGCTCTGCCCTATGCGGGCGGCACGTATCGGTACGCGTCGCTGGGCCTGGGCCGTCCGTTCGGCTTTTTGGCGGGATGGAGCTTCGTCATCTCGCTCGTGGCGGTGACGAGCGGCGAGGCGCTCGCGTTCAGCTACTACTTCAAGACGGTGTTTCTGGCTTTCGGCGTGGAACTGCCCGTGGACGACGTCGCGCTTGCCTGCGCCGCGCTCGTCGCGTTCACGATCACGAACGTGCGCGGCGTGCAGATCACGGGCCGTCTGCAGAACGGGTTCATGTTCTTCTTCTGGGGATGCGCCCTCATCTGGTTTCTCACCATGATCCCCAACGTGTCGCTGCCGAACTTCGTCCAGACGCCCGACTTCCTGGCGGGCATGGGGCCGGGCGGGTTCATAGCGGCAGTCGCCATGATCTGGTGGTGCTTCGCCGGGTTCGAGACCTGCTGCGCCATGGGAGAGGAGATACGCTACCCGCACCTCACCATCCCGCGGGCGCTTATTCTCTCGCCGTTCATCATCTTCGCGGTGAACGCGCTGTTCCAGTGGTTCCTCGTGGGCATCGTGCCCCCGGAGGGCCTTGCGGCGCTGGCCGCGTCGTCGGCGCCTTACGCGGAGGCCATGACGTCGGCGGGCATCCTGGGGCTGCCGCTCGCGCTGCTGGCGGCGGGCATCGCGTTCGGCGGGGACTTCTCCACCATGAACGCCTCCATCGCCGTGCCGCCGCGCTACCTGTTCACGATGGCGCGCGACGGTGCCCTGCCGCGCGCGTTCGCGAAGCTGCATCCGCGCTTCCAAACCCCCTACGTGGCCATCGTCGCGCTCGGCCTCCTCTCGGTCGTGCTCGTGGCCACGGGATCGCTCGTCTACATATCCAACCTCAGTCTGTTCGCCGACCTGTTCTACTACGTCGTCGGCATCGTGTCGGCAGTGGGGCTGCGCCGGCGCATGCCCGACCTCGCGCGGCCCTTCAAGGTGCGCGGCCTCATGGTGGGCGCGCCTGTGAGCGCGGTTGTCTACTTGGTCATGATGACGCAGCTCGCACCCGAGGCCATCGTCACAGGCATCGCATGGTGCGCGGCGGGCTTGGCCGTGTTCGCCGTCTGCCGCCGGATGCACGGCGACGCGGACACGCCGAAGCCCGCCGCGGTGGCCACCGAGGAGCCGGCTGCAGACGAGCGCGCGCGGATGGACCGCGAGTTTCGCATCTGGGCCGCGGCGACGGGCGCCGCCGTCGTTGTGGCCCTGGCCCTCTACGCCGTCCCCCATCTGCTGTGAGGGCGTCGGGGCAAGGCGCGCAGAGAAACGTCGGGCGGGTAGTCTGCCGCACGCCGCCCGCGGCGGAGCCGTGCCGCGCAGCACGCGCCCGACTGCCGAAGGGCGCGCCGCACGCG
>NZ_PPEL01000092.1 GCF_002899695.1 Rubneribacter badeniensis | reverse complement strand
CCCCTGTCACGCCCTGCCGCCCCCCCTTGTTTCGCCGCGCCCTTCTACGCCCTCGTCGCCCTCTGCCGACCCCTCTCCCTCGCATGCGGACCGTCGTGCAAAACCTCACTTCCACTGCGTCTTCACCTTTGTTTGAGCTAGAATAGGTGATTGGAACCGAACCCGCGCGACGCAACCGGATCGGAGCCGTCCTGCCCGCTTGCCGCGCGGACGGAACGCCCTTCCCACCCGTGCGGTGCGGCGCTTGACGAGACGCCGCTTAAATGATAGTAATAGAACATCAATTAACGAGAAGAGACGGAGATCGCACATCATGCTCGAACTCAAGAACCTCTCCTTCGAGGTGCCCTTGGCTGAGGGCTCGAAGGAGACGAAACGCATCATCGACAACCTGTCGCTTTCCATTCCCGATGATCGCTTCACGGTAATCACCGGCCCGAACGGCGGCGGCAAATCCACGCTGGCGAAGCTTATCATGGGCGTGGAGAAGCCCACCGGCGGGCAGATCGTCTTCAACGGCGAGAACATCACGGAGCTGTCCATCACCGAGCGCGCCAAGCGCGGCATCGGCTACGGCTTCCAGCAGCCAGCCCGCTTCAAGGGCATGAAGGTGAAGAAGCTCTTGGACATCGCGGCCGGCAAGAAGCTGCCGATGCTCGCGTGCAACGAGTACCTGGCGAAGGTGGGCCTGTGCTCGGCCAGCTACCTCACGCGCGAGGTGGACAAGAACTTGTCCGGCGGCGAGGTGAAGCGCATCGAGATCGCCACCATCCTGGCGCGCGACCCGAAGCTCGCCATCTACGACGAGCCCGAGGCGGGCATCGATCTCTGGAGCTTCGACCGCCTCACCGAGACGTTCCGCGACATCCACGAGGCGCGCGACGGGCGCTCCATCGTGATCATCAGCCATCAGGAGCGCATCATCCAGCTGGCCGACGAGATCGTGGTCTTGCGCGACGGACGCGTGGCCGAGACGGGCACGCCCGAGGACATCATGCCGAAACTGGGCTTCGTGGCGAAGGGCATCCCCGGATGCCAGCTGTCCACGCCCACCGAGCTGCACCTGACCGAGATCCCCACCACCTGCTAACCACCCCGCGCGGGCCGCTGCCGCGCGCGACGACGCGGATGGCTCACGTGAACCATCCGCTCGCTCAAAGCGCAGCAGATGCGGACCGCTTCCGATAACGAAGGAGGCCATCATGGCTGTTGATCTTTCCCCCATCGACGAGAGCCTGCTCGCCGAGATCGCCAACATACACGGCATGCCGAAAGGCGCGTTCAACATCCGCAAGGACGGGCAGCTCGTCGAGCGCCATTCGTCGGCGAACATCGAGATTGCCACGAAGACGGACAACCCCGGCATCGACATCCACATCGCGCCGGGCACGAAGGGCGAAACGGTGTTCATCCCTGTCATCGTCACGCAGTCGGGCCTGAAGGACGTGGTGTACAACACGTTCTACGTGGGCGATGACTGCGACATCACCATCATCGCCGGCTGCGGCATCCACAACGAGAGCCACCAAGCCTCCGAGCACGACGGCATCCACAGCTTCCACTTGGGCAAGAACAGCCACGTGAAGTACGTGGAGAAGCACTACGGCGAGGGCGCGGGCACCGGCGAGCGCATCCTGAACCCCGTGACGAACGTGTACATGGACGAGAACTCCACCTGCGAGATGGAGTTGATCCAGCTGCGCGGCGTGTCCTCCACCGTGCGCGACACGAACGCCGAGGTGGGCGCGGGCGCGAAGCTCGTCCTCACCGAGAAGCTGCTCACGCACGATAAGCAGACAGCTACCTCGAACATGAAGGTGGAGCTTAAAGGCGACGACTCCAGCGTGCAGGTGATCTCGCGCTCGGTGGCCCAAGACGACTCGGTGCAGGTGTTCAACCCGCTCGTCATCGGCGAGGCGGCGTGCCGCGGGCACGTGCAGTGCGACGCCATCATCATGGGCAACGCCAAGGTGAAGGCCATCCCCGGCATCGAGGCCGCCAGCGAGGACGCGCTTTTGGTGCACGAGGCTGCCATCGGCAAGATCGCCGGCGACCAGATCACGAAGCTCATGACGCTCGGCCTCACCGAAGAGGAGGCCGAGGAGGAGATCTTGGAGGATTTCCTGAACTAGCCGCGCCGCACCTGATCGGCAGGGCCACCCCTTCCCGATCCGGCCCTGCGACAAGCGCCCGAACCGGAAAACGCTCGTCGAACCCGCAAGAGGCTCGACGGGCGTTTCGCATTCCGGGGAACGGACGCTTTGCATAAGGCACCCGGAAGCGCCGCGAGCGGCGCGGAGACAATGCTTCGAAGGCGCTCAAGCGGACGACGCTGCCAAGGAGGAAGCGGCAGCCCGCGAGCCACCGTCCGCGAGCCGCCGCTTCCTCCTCGCCCTCGAGATCTGCCCATCCGCACCTTCTCCCCAAGCATTTGGCCAGCATTCAAACGGATGCTTCGTGCGAAACATCGGGGAGCAGTGGAAGGGCGGCAATCCGAGAAGGCGGCGCTCCGAAGGCGCGCCTCTCTCCGAAGCGAAGGGCTTACGCCTCGAAGCGGTCGACGAAATGCAGGATGACGGCTGCGGACGTGGGCGTGCAGCGCTCTCCCGGCAGGCACCGCTCGCACACGGGGATGCCGCGCGCGATGACGGCGGCCGTGGCCGGCGCCGGGACGGGCAGCTTGCCGTGGGCGCACACGACCGTGCCCGCCCCGGTCTGCACGCGCGTGGCCACGATCTCGACGGGATCGAGAGTTTCAACGGCCAGGCAGATGGCGAGCACGTTCTCGATCGCTTCGCCATTGCCCACCTCGTGAAAGTGCGTCTCGTCCACCGAGCAGCCGTGTGCGGCCGCCTCGGCCTCGGCGAGGATGCGGTAGATCGCGTGCATGTCGCGCTTCACGCGCTCGCTCGCGCAAAGCGCGTCGATGGTGGCCGTCACCTCTCCCAAGTCGTGGTGATGGGCGTCGGGCACGCCGGCGGCCTGCACGTCCGCACGCACTTGCGCCCGCCGCGCTTCGGGCAGGTGCAGCAGCGCTTCGGACAGAAGATGGCGGCGCGTGGCGTTCTCCTCGAGGCTCCAACGAAGCGTCGGCCTCTCCCCGGCCCCTTTTCCGCAGCCTGCGGGCGCGCCCGCATGGTTGACGAGATGGGCCTGGTAGCCCGCGCCGAAGCCGTTGTCGATGTTGACCACCGACACGCCCGACGCGCACGAGTTGAGCATGGCCAGAAGCGCCGCTACGCCGCCGAAGCTCGCGCCGTAGCCCACGCTCGTGGGGACGGCGATGACCGGGCACGACGCGAGACCGCCCACGACGCTCGCCAGCGCGCCCTCCATGCCGGCCACCGCCACCACAGCGCGCGCGGCGGCGATGTCGTCCGCATGCGCGAGCAGCCGGTGGATGCCGGCCACGCCCACGTCGTAGAGGCGCACGACCTCGTTGCCCAGCGCCTCGGCCGTCACGGCGGCCTCCTCGGCCACGGGCAGATCGCTCGTGCCGGCGGCGGCGACCACCACGGCGCCGTCGCCGTCGGGCGCGGGAAGCCCTCCGAGGAGGCCGAGGCGCGGCAGGTCCCGGTACTCGAACGGAAGCGGCACGGCGTCCTTCCCTTGGGAGAGCAGACGCTCCACCTCGGCGGCCTTCTCGGCGTCGAGGCGCGTCACGAGCACGCGCTTTTGCCCACCGTCCGCGAGCGCTCGGCAGATGCCCGCGATCTGCTCGGCCGTCTTCCCTTCGCCGTACACCACCTCGGACACGCCCTGACGCAGCCCGCGATGATGGTCGGCCTTCGCGTACCCGAGATCCGTGAACGGAGCCGTGCGCAGCGCGCGCTCGGCCTCGCTCGCGGACGCCTCCCCTTTCGCCACCCGTTCGAGCAACGCGCGCAACTCTCGCGTTTCCATAGGAACCTCCCTCGTCGTCGGTTTTTGCGCCCTCATTGAACCATCTGGAGCATACTCCATGTCAAGTGAAAACAAGGCCGGGCGCATATCGCGTCCCGGCCTTGTCGCCACATCGCGTTCGCCCCCTCAAAGAAGGGCGACGTCCTCCGGCTGCACGGCGTTCCCGCCGGCTTCGAGGGCATCGTCCTCAGAAGCGGGATCGGAGGAGTCGCCCTCCCCGGCGGTCGCGCCTTCGGTTCCGACGTCCCCGCTTTCGTCCCCGGGAACATCCGTGCCGTCCGCGTCGTCGGCATCCGCCGATGCGGACGATGCCCCCGCGGTGAGAGGCGTCGAGGACAGATCGAGGGCCTCGCCGAGCCACTTCGTCTCGATCACCGAGATCACGCCGTTTCCAGCAAGCGTGGCGAGCGCATCGGAGACGGCCGTCTTGAGGTCGGTGTTACCGTCGAGCACGCCCACGCTGTAACCGCTCGGCTGCTGCATGAGCGCTACGATCTGCACGTCGTCGCCGGCGTTGTACGCGGCGTAGGTTCCGATGACCGCATCGGCGGCGACGTACTGCACCTGGCCTGATTCCAGCTCGGAGAAGGCGTTCTTAAGGTTGTCGGTGGTGGTGATGGCGCCTTGGTCGAACTCGTTGGTGACGGCCCAGGCGCTCTTCGAGGACACCTGCGCAGCTATGGAAGGCTTCGAGGCATTCGTGGGAACCGCGGTGTTCGACGCCGTGGAAAACAGGGCGACCGCCGTGGGCAGGTACGCCTCCGACTTCCAGAACGTCGTGTCGGTGTCGGACTTGTCGATGCCCATGACGATGTCGACGCGACCGTCGGAAAGCGCCCCTTCGGGATCGGCGCCCACATCGACGATCTCGAGCTTCAAGCCGAAGCTGTCTGCCAAGGCGGCGGCGATGTCCACGTCGACGCCGACGATCTTGCCCGAATCGGAGAGCTGCCCGGCAAGCGGCGCGCTGTCCGCGTTCACGCCGACGCGCAGCGTGCCGTCCTTTCCGATGACAGGAGACGAGAGCGTCGGGGCCTTGTCGGGCGGCGTGTAGGCCTCCTTCGACGAGCAACCCGACAACGAGACGAGCAGAGCCGCAGCGCACGCGACCGCAAGACAGCAGGTCGCGAGCCTCTTCATGCGCTTCATAACCGGTGGGCCTCCATCTAGCGTGCGTTGTTTGCATGCGCTTCTTCCGACTGACCTAGTCTTTGCCCCCACACTCGCGCACCGGAGCGGAGCTTGCGCCCGTGCCCTCTCGCCCGTCGCGGCGGTATGCCGCATCGAGTAAACGGACGGTGCGTCTTACCTCTAGGATACGCCATGATCGCCGCGCAGAGCGCTGCTTACGTGGGTCCTTTCGACCGCATCTGCCGTGGACTGAGGCGAAACGCCCGCAACTACAGACTCGAAAGAAGCGCCCCTCAGTGTATCAGAACATGAAAAGTCCCGAAAGCCGCGGCGCAGAATCTGCGGCAAACCGACCTCGGTTCACGATGAGGCTCGCAATGCGGCTCGAGATGCGGCACAACGCGGCGTGCACGGCGAATCGGGGATGCACGGCAGATTGGGGGCGCAAGGGCTTGAACGCGCTCGCGATGTGACGCGCGGCAGCTTGAGGCGTGCAACGGCACACGGCGCGCGGTCGCGTGCCGAGATTCGAGCCTCACGAGGTACCTGCCGAACACGCGCGACGGCGCGCGGCGCGCGGTCGCGTGGCACGCGATGCGCGGCAGCTCGCAGCGCATGACGCTCCGGCATACGGCGCTACGCGGCGCGCGGCGAAGAGGAAATTGGGGCGGTAGCAGACATCGAGCAGACAAGGACGGATGAAGCAGCCGCCCCGAGCGATGCGAGCCGAAAAACCGGAAGGGGCCGCGCCCGATTGCGCGCCCGCCCGCCTCGACGCGCCCGCCTTCGCGCTCGATGTCCCAGATCGATCGCACGCGACCTGCGCGTCATGCCCACTCCGGATGTTTCACGTGAAACATCCGCTCTCTTCATGCCCAATGCTTCACGCGAAACATCGTTCTTCCATCCAAGAGAGAAAAGCAAGCAGCTTGAACGCGAGCGCTCGAGCGATCGCACAGCCGTCTGCAGACGCCTCAAAGCGCCGTCAGAAGAGCGCCCTCTTGGAAACCGGGAGGAAGAGGGAGGGAGAAGGAGGGGCGAGCGCCCGTCGCGCGCAAGCCCCGAATCGCCGCGGAGACGTGTTGGGAAGGCGCGCGTCGGAAACGCGTCGAAAGCATGACAGGGGCGCGGCAGAGGCGCGTTGGGGGAACGTCGGGGGCGTATCGGGAGCATAGTGGAAGCGCGTTCGAGACGCGTCGGAAGAATGTCGGCAACGCGTCGGAGACGCATTCGAGACGTATCGAGAGGGCGTCGGATGCGCGGCGGGAACGCGTGCGAATCGCGCCGGATCGAGAGGACGTCGCGCTGGAGCGCGGCTTGGAACGCGCAAGGAGGCGCGTGCTATGCTCACCCCATGACCGTCGCTGCCGAAAGACCGCCCCTCCTCCACGCCGCCCCCGCTCGGCTGCGCGAACGGCTGCTGCGCGCCGCCGAGCTTTACGGACGCGGCGCCGCCGAAGCGCTGGCCGAGACGCTGTGGCCGACGCGCTGCGCGGTGTGCGACCTGCCGGGAGAAGTGCTCTGCGACGACTGCCGGCTGCGCCTGCCCTACCTGGATTGGTGGCGCGCCTGTCCGCGCTGCGGCGCGCCGTTCGGGCGCGTGCAGTGCAGCGAGTGCAACCCCGTCGTCCTCGGAGTCGTCGGCCTCGAAAAGCCGCCGTTCGACGGCTGCGCAAGCACCGTCGTGCTCGACGACGCGACCGCGCGCATCGTGCGCACCTGGAAGGACGCCGGCGAGCGACGGCTCGTCCACGAGATGGCCTCCCTCATGGCCTCCGTCGCGCCTCCCGCATGGCTCGCCGCGCGTCCTGCGGTCGTCGCGGTGCCGGCCACTGCGGCGGCGCTGCGGCGCCGGGGGTTCGACCACGGATCCGACCTGGCCCGCGCGCTCGCGGCGCGCATCGGAGCGGATGCGCCTCCCCTGCTCGCGCGCCCCAAGGCCCGCGACCAGCGATCGCTCGGGCGCCGCGGCAGGATCGCGAACATGGAGGGGCGCTTCCTCGCGCTGCCCGGAGCGGACGCGCCCGAGACGGCGCTCATCGTCGACGACGTGTACACGACCGGATCGACGCTCTTCGCCGCCGCCCAGGCCGTACGCGCGGCGGGTGCGCGACAGGTGCTCGCCCTCACGTTCGCCCGCGTTTGGTGAGCGCGCCTCCACGCGCTCAGCCCGCGCTCCTCCGTCGAACACGATCGCGCCCGCTCCACGAAAAAGCGGCAGCCCGCGGGCTGCCGCTTCCGAACCTGGTCCGTCGCGGGCTACATCGTGCGCTCGCGTCGCGACTCGACGCCGGACGCCTCCGAGAGCTCGGCCACGTCCACCGATATGCTGTGCCTGATGGGCTTCCAGTTGCACTTCTTCACAAGCGCCACGAGCGCGATGGGGACGTAGGTGAGCATGAAGAACGGGAAGGTGAACATGTAGCGCACCTTCTTCGCCGTGGTCGAGCGGATGGAGTCCCACTCCACGAACGTGGTGAGCACGCCGAACATGAACATGAACACGAGGTAGTTCATCAGGCAGAAGCAGATGGAGGACACCGACGAGGCCACCATGATGCCCGTGGACATGGCGCCGGTGAGGCTGAGGAACACGATGATGGCGTTGAACAGCACCGACACGATGGTCAAAAGCATGCCCGGCGCGATGGTCATGAGCATGTCGTAGCACGCGAAGCGCGAGCCTTTCGGATTGGTGGCGATGCCCTTGGCCAGGCGTGCGCCGTAGTGCCAGAACACCTGGTAGAAGCCCTTCGCCCAGCGGAAGCGCTGGTTCCACGAGTCGCGGAACGTGATGGGCTGCTCGTCGTAGAGGATGGCCGTGGGCGTGTAGCTGATGCGCGTGCCCTCGAGGATGCTGTTCGCGGAGAACTCGATGTCCTCGGTGAGCAGATGCCACTTCCAACCGCCGTTTCTCTCGATGATGTCGGCGGCGACGAAAAAGCCCGTGCCCGACACCGCGCAGCTTGTGTTGAGCGTGAGGCGCGCCTGGTTGAGGAACTTCGCCTCGCGCAAAAACCACACGGCGTAGCCGGCGGAAATCCAGTTGGAGTCGTAGTTCTTGGAGTTGCGATAGCTGGTGGAGGCCTTCGCCCCGTTGTCGAAGGTCTTGTTCATCTCGCGGAAGTAGTTCACGTCGAGCACGTTGTCGGCGTCGAAGACGAAGTACGCCTCGTAGCCGCGGTCGCCGTACTGCTCGCGGATGGCCTGGAAGCCGTAGTCGAGCGCGTAGCCCTTCCCCACCTCTTTCTGGTTGAAGCGGGGAAACACGATGGCGCCGGCCTCGCGGGCCACCTTGGCCGTGTCGTCGGTGCAGTTGTCGGCGATCACGAACACGTCGATGAGCCCCGCGGGGTAGTTCTGCACCTTGATGGAGTGGATGAGGTCGCCGATGACGGCGCTCTCGTTGCGGGCCGAGATGACGGCGGCGAACTTGTGGTTGCGCTTCGCCTCGAGCTGCTTGGGCTTGCGCGTGAGCACCACGAACACGTAGTAGAGCTGATACGTGTAGCAGACCGTGAACGCGAGGAACACGCAGAAGTTGAAGATGTCGACGAACGATATCTGCGAGAAAAACTGGTCCAGCACCTTTGCTCCTTTGTCGGGCCGCCCTTCCTCCTTGCGGCCGTGCCATCGCGCGCTCCCGGCAGGGGAGCCGCGCTCTCTCCCGCGAAGCGTCTCCGCTCCCGTTCGAGGGTCGTGCAGCACCGCGAACCGCGACGCCGGGGCGCCTGCGGATCGCGCGATGCCGCGCTGTCGGTCAAACGTGAGAGATTATAGCTGCCCACCTGGAAGAAAGGTCGACGACGAAGCCCTTCGTTGCCGTTTCTTCCGTTTTCACCGAAGAAATCACCGGGAAGAACACACGCTCTGCATACGAACTCCACAAGCACCGAGTCGCACCCGCTCTTCGCGTTCGCCGAGCCCCGCAGCCCGCGCGCGCCCCCGATCGCCGTCCGTCCGTTTTATGGAACGGGCCAAGCGCCCGAGCGCCCGCACCGCCCTGTGATATTCTGAAAAGCTGTCTGAAACAATCATCCCACCGCGCTTTTTTGGAGGCACCATGTCCGAGAACCACGACATCAAAGACATCGAGCTGGCCGACGAGGGCCTCGCCCGCATCCTGTGGGCCGACCGCGACATGCCCGTGCTCGCGTCCATCCGCGAGCGCTTCGAGCGCGAGCGTCCACTTGAAGGCGTGCGCATCGGCGCATGCATGCACGTGACCACCGAGACGGCGAACCTCATGCGCGCGCTTTCGGCCTCCGGCGCCAAGGTGGCGCTGTGCGCCTCGAACCCGCTGTCCACCCAGGACGACACGGCGGCCTCGCTCGTGCGCGACTTCGGCGTGGAGGTGCACGCCGTCGCCGGCGAGGACGCCGAGACGTACGACCGCCATATCGAGGCCGTCATCGCCACCGACCCGCAGATCGTCATGGACGACGGCGCCGACCTCGACACCGCGCTGCACACGAAGTTCGCCGACAAGCTTGCAGGCGTGGTGGGCGGCACCGAGGAGACGACGACGGGCGTCGTGCGCCTCATGTCCATGGCCGCCGAAGGCGCGCTCGCCTACCCCGTGTTCAACATCAACGATGCGAGCACGAAGCACTGCTTCGACAACCACTACGGCACCGGCCAGTCCACGCTCGACGGCATCATCCGCGCCACGAACCGCCTCATGTGCGGGCGCACCATCGTCATCTCGGGCTACGGCTACTGCGGCAGCGGGCTCGCCCTGCGCGCCAAGGGCATGGGCATGCGCGTGATCGTGTGCGAGGTGGACCCGCTCAAGGCGCTCGAAGCGCACATGGAGGGCTACGAGGTCATGCCCGCGGCCGAGGCGGCGCGCTTCGCCGACGTGTGGGTGACGGTGACGGGCAACTGCAAGGTGGTGGACGCGCCCGCGTTCGAGAACATGAAGGACGGCGCCATCATCTGCAACTCCGGGCACTTCGACTCCGAGATCAACCTCGCGTGGCTGGAGGAGCACGCCGTGAAGAAGGCGGAGCTCAAGCCGCTCGTGGAGGAGTACACGCTGGCCGACGGCCGCACGGTGATCGTGCTTGCCCAGGGGCGCCTCGTGAACCTGTCGTGCGCCGAGGGGCATCCGGCCTCCGTCATGGACATGAGCTTCGCGAACCAGGCGCTCGCGGCCGAGTACCTCTTCCAGCATGCGGGCGAGCTGGAGAACAAGGTGTACGACGTGCCGGCCGCCATCGACGAGGGCGTGGCCCGCGTGAAGCTCGAAACCCTCGGCATCGCCATCGACGAGCTCACCGAAGAGCAGATCAAGTACATGAACTCCTGGAACTTCGAAACGCTGTAAGACGCGTTGCGCAAACGGGAGCGAGAAGCGCCCCATGCCGCCCCCCCAGGCAAGCAAAGGCCAAGGGCGGCATGGGGCGCTCTTGGCCTTCGCCCTTTCCTTCCCTCTTCCCTCTTGACTTCGAGTCCGCTCCAAGGAGCATACTGGACACCGACGATCAAAGGGGAGGAAATGCTCATGGAATACCGCACCGTGCCGCGCAGCGGCCAGAAAGTAAGCGTCATCGGGCTGGGCATGGGCAGCATCCATGCGGCCGACGCGAGGGAGGTGGAGGAGACGGTGCGCCTCGCGCTGGACGCGGGCGTGAACCTGTTCGACTTCATCCCCAGCGAGGCCGCGCCCTTCGAGGGCTACGCGCGGGCACTCAAAGGCCAGCGCGACCGAGCGCTCATGCAGGTACACATCGGCGCCGACTATTCCAGCGGGAAGTACGGCTGGACGACCGACGCCGCGCTTGCCATCAGCCAGTTCGAGGAGCGGCTGCGCACGCTGGGCACCGACTACGCCGACTTCGGCTTCATCCACTGCATCGACGAGGATGCCGACTTCGACCAGGTGATGAACGGCGGCATCTGGGATTACGCGTGCCGGATGAAGAAGGAGGGCGTCATCCGGCACCTCGCGTTCAGCACGCACGACGTGGGGGTGGCGCGTCGCTTCCTGGCCACGGGCGCGATGGACTGGGGCATGTTCAGCCTGAACCCCCTGTACGACTACACCGACGCGTCGGACTACGGCAAGGGCGAAGCGGATGACCGCGCGCGGCTGTACCGCGAGTTCGAGGCGGCCGGCGTGGGCATCTCGGTGATGAAGGCGTTCGCGGGCGGGCAGCTGCTGGACGCGGCGGCGTCGCCGTTCGGACGCGCGCTCACCAAGGCGCAGTGCATCCAGTACGCGCTCGACAAGCCCGGCGTGGCATCGGTGCTGCCCGGCGTGCGCGGCAAGCAGGACCTGCTGGACGTGCTGGCGTACTTCGACGCCACCGCCGAGGAGCGCGACTACTCCGTGCTGGGCGAGTTCGCGCCGCCCGCAGCCGAGGGGTCGTGCGTGTACTGCAACCACTGCCAGCCGTGCCCGCGCGGCATCCAGATAGGGCTGGCGAACAAGTACTACGACCTCGCGCGCCTAGGAGACGCGCTGGCCGCCGACCACTACCGCGAGCTGGAGCATCACGCAGGCGACTGCGTGCAGTGCGGCCACTGCGACACGCGCTGCCCCTTCGGCGTGAAGCAGGGCGCGCGCATGCGGGAGATAGCCGCCTACTTCGGCCGGTAGGGGCAGATCGAGCATCCGCGCCTGTCGGATAACGGAATCCAAGCGCACCCGACAGGCGCAAGGCATCCCCGAACCCGGCGCGCCGGCGCTCTGAAATGCGCTCGGAGCACCCTGTGCGTCGCAGCGTGGCAGCAGCGACCGCAAGAAACGCCCGAAATGGCACAGATCGCATCTTGTGCATGGATTTCCACTGCAAAACGAGCGGTCAGTCCCTTCTTCACTGGGAAAAGCCCTGTTCGCAATTTTTTTTTCGAGGGCGTTTTCGGACCGCAATGGGGGTGCGGACGTTTTTCCGGACGGCCTAGGCGGCCAGCCCCAGCCGCCTCCTGCGGCCGGCTATCGTATCGTACACCTTGCGCCCTCCCTCGTCGAACGCCTTCAGCCTCCCCTCCCGGTAC
>NZ_PPEL01000091.1 GCF_002899695.1 Rubneribacter badeniensis | reverse complement strand
GTACCGGGAGGGGAGGCTGAAGGCGTTCGACGAGGGAGGGCGCAAGGTGTACGATACGATAGCCGGCCGCAGGAGGCGGCTGGGGCTGGCCGCCTAGGCCGTCCGGAAAAACGTCCGCACCCCCCTTTCCCCTCCAAAAAGAAGAAAAGCCTGCATTTCGGTACAATATCGAAAAAAATATTCAGATTCCTTACCGTATGAGATAAGGCCCTGCAGCATCGCGATCAGGCGACAAGCTCCAAGGGCGAACACGGGTGGAGGTTCGCTCACTGACGGTTTCCACACTTTCACACACCGCGAAAGTCGGATGGCGTATACTCGCATCATATGACGGCATCCAAGGCGAAAGCGAGGCCCTATGAAATACGACGAGCTGAAAGACGAGATCAAAGCCGCAATGAAGGCGAAGGACAAGCCGCGGCTCTCCATCCTGCGCCAAGTGCACGGCGAGATCAAGAACATCGAGGTGAACGAGCGCCGGGAGATCACGGACGCCGACGTGGACGCCATGCTCAAGCGCCTCATCAAGCAGACGCGCGAAACGCTCGACGGCTCCATCAAGGCCGGCAACGACCAAGAGCGCACCGACACGCTGACCGCGCAGGTGGCCATTCTGGAAAGCTACCTGCCCAAGCAGGTGTCCGGCGACGAGCTGGCCGCCCTTGTGGACGAGGTGCTGGCCGAAACGGGCGCGTCGACGAAGCGCGACATGGGACGCGTCATGGGCGCGCTCACCCAGAGAACCGGCGGCAACTTCGACAAAGCCGGCGCCGCCGCGCTACTCGGCCATAAACTGGCGTAGCGCCCTTTCGACTGCCGCCTAGGGCGCGCAGGGGCACGGGACGCAAAAAAGGGGTCGTCGAGTGATCGACGACCCCTTTTTTCACTCTCGGCTCCGATCAGCAAAAACGCACATCACCCGCAATTTTTCGTTTTGTCCGTATCCCAGCTCTGAACAAGTTTCAGCAAATCGTCTTTTTTGTGAATGTCGAGTTTCCGGTACACATGCGCGATATGAGAGCGGGCAGTGCCGTCAGACACAAAGAGAGTCTTTCCGATATGAGTGCGCGTATAGCCTTGCGCAAGCAGCTCCATCACCTCGCGCTCGCGTTTCGTCAGCCCATACGTATCGGCTATGCCATTATATATCGTGTCGAAACGCTCCTCGCGAGCTCGGATAAGCTGCTCGGCATGCTCGTCCTCCTTCGCGTTGTACACGGTTCGGAAACTTGAGAACGTGGCGAACAGAAGCGCCGCATACACCACAAGCAACGCAAGCGAATCAACCCCCGCGCATGCGACAAGAGGGCCAGCCGCGACCATGCCGACCAGCCACCCCGTCAAAACGACCGCCTTCTCGCTAAAGCAAAGACGGGTTTCGCTCAAGCCAAACGTCTCTTTCAAGCCAGAAAGCTGGAACGACGAGAGGAATATCCACACAAGCCAGATAACCGTTGAAGCGATTTTCGACAGAGCCCGCGATCCCTCGTCAAAAAACGGAAGAAACAGCAGCCCAGCCAACACAAGAGGCATAACGGGCAGAAATCCGTAGAGATTATCTTTAGCCCGAATGCAAAACAACATGAAAGAGAAAACCGCCACTGCGGCCACAACAACCATCGTTGGCGATATTGGCCCCACGTTCGTCCCACCCAAAACGCCAATACCAACTCCGATGAGCATGCGGGATGCATAAAAGCGGATTAACGCCGTCCCCGACTGCACCTGGCGCTCGCGATGTATGTTCGAGAAGCGAACAAGGCCAGCCACCAGAAACAGCGCGGAGAGAGCACGCGCAATCGTTTTCAGCACATCGAGAGACACGTCAAGCGCTGCGGAAGCCAAAAGCAACACGAGTGAAAGAAACACCGAAGCCAACGCGGTTATCGCCACGTTCTTTCCCGCAGTACGCTTATCAAGCGATGCAAACGCGAACCCCCACAGAAGCACAAGAGCGACGATGCTGCAGCCGGTCAGCAAAGAGAACACCGTCTCCGTCTCTGGCGAGAACGGAACGAAGCCTACTTCTATGACAAAAGAGGTTGCATTCACAAAAAGGACAACAAACGAGATGACCACCCGAAAACCATTTCGCTCGAACAGCCGCGAAAGCACCGTGGCCAATACGGCAAGCAGAGTCGCGATGGGGATGCTTGCCCAATACCAGCTATCGAAAGAGCTCTCGGCTCCCGCCGTCGTCGATTGGTCAAAGCCGATATACAGCATCGAGGCCCAATAGAGCGAGGCCCCCGAGATCAAACGGGCATCGACACCGTCAAGCGCCTTAAATGTGTACCTCTTCATAGGAATCCCTACCCCCGTCCCTCCCCGTCGCCCATTATCGCCAAAAACTCACACACAGCCATAAGTCTTTCGTCTGATTTTGCCACAAACCGGGTCAATCATGCCATTGGGCAGATGAACGCCCTTCTTCATATGGAGACAATCGACTTCGCAGGAAACCCTGCAAAGCAAAGAGACAAGGAGGAGGAAATGAACGAAAACTCAAGCAAAAGGCCGGGCGTATCGCGTCGCCAATTCATCGGGGGAGCGGGCGTGCTCGCAGCTGCAGGGGCGCTTGCGGGACTAACCGGATGCGCGCCGAAAAACTCTTCCCAAGGTGCCACGTCGGACACAGTGACGTTCTCGTTTCCCGACACGGTTCAATGGAATGCGGAATACGATGTCGTAGTGGTCGGATGGGGCGGCGCCGGCTCTGTCGCCGCCATCACAGCAGCCGAAGCGGGCGCGAACGTGCTACTCGCTGAAAAAGCCCCTTACGGCGACGAGGGCGGCAACACGAGGTACTGCGAGCAGTTCTTCTGCATTCCGAACACATACGAAGATGGCGTGGCCTTCTTCTCCGCTATGGCCGAAGGTTTTGATTCTGCCACAGACGAAGTGATCGATTTCATGGCGAAGGGCTCCACGGAAATCGGCGAATGGCTGCTTGCTCACGGCGCCACCACGTTCTCCCCCCATGCTGCCGGAGGGGAATCCTCTCCCGACAGCATCGTTCCTGCGGAAATGGCTACATGGGCGTACACCGCAGAAGACGGTTCCACCATGATGAGCGAATACCCTGTGTGGCCAGACGGAACGCCGATGAACGGACGCGTCAACGAGTTCCACCAAGTTGACGAACCGGACGACGAAAAGAAGAAGTACTGGAATCTTCTGCGCACAAACGTCGTTGCCCTCAAGGACTCCATTGACGTGTGGTTTGAATCCCCCGCCGTGCACCTTGTGCAGGATCCGTTCTCCAAAACCGTGGTGGGCGTCGTCATCAAGCGCGACAGCCAAGAGGTGTTCGTGCGCGCCAAAAACGGCGTGGTGCTTGCGTGCGGCAGCTTCGAAGCGAACGCGCAGATGATGCAGAACTTCACTCAGCGAACCAACTCCCTGCCCATCGGCTCGCTGTACAACACGGGCGACGGTATCGTCATGGGCCTCGAGGTGGGCGCGGACCTGTGGCACATGGACGCACTCTCTGGTCCCTGGATCAAACCGAAGTATCACGATGTGGAACGAGCCATCCTCAGTGCAAACATTGCCGGCCAGCGCGTCACCAACGAGGGCAACTGCATTTACGTGGGCGGCGACGGCAAGAGGTTCATGGACGAATCGGGTTGCAACAAACACGGCCACGTAAACATCGGCGGCACTTGGATGAGCCAACCGCTTCCCAACGTTATGTGGGCCATCATGGACAGCACGGCGCGCAACGGACACGGCACCATTGCTGCCGTCGAAGAAGCGGAGCTCATCGAATGCAACTCCGTAGAGGAACTGGCGCAGGCCATCGATCTCGATCCCGCCACGCTCAAAGCCACCGTGGACGAATGGAACGGCGTCGTGGCATCGGGCGAGGACAAGCGGTTCGGACGCCTGAGCAGCTCGCTTGCCCCCATCGAAACGGCACCGTTCTATGCGCTGCGCATGTACCCTGCGTGCGTTAACTGCCAAGGCGGGCCGAAGCGCAATGTCGAATGCGAAGTGCTCGACACGAACGGCAACCCCATTCCCCATCTTTACTCCGCCGGAGAGCTCGGATCGTTCTGGGCTGGTGTGTACATTTGCGGAGGAAACATCGCGGAAACCGTGTACTCAGGCCGAAAAGCTGGCGAGAACGCAGCTAAAAACAAGGACGACCTCGCGCCAGTCGAATTGACCCTTGCGTCATCAAACCCGCAGAATCTTGGCAACGACCTCGACGAAACCGAGAGCGAAGCGCAAGTGGAACTGGGCGAAAACGAATACCTCGGCACCGGACAAGGACTGCACGGAGACATTCAGGCAAAAGTGACCGTAATCGATGGCAAGGTTACCGCCGTGGAAGTGGTCAAGCAGACCGAAACGCCCGACGTGACCAAAGACGTCTGGACCGTTATGCCGCAAGCCATGATCGAAGCTGGCACTGCAGAGGTCGACACCATCACAGGAGCCACTATCGCAAGCGAGGGCCTTATCGCCGCCGTGGAAGATGCCGTGGCGCAATCCAAGTAGCCCAGCTGCAACAACCGTTTGCAACTGATGGCACCCATCCGGCAGGCGCATCCCCTCCCTGCGCCTGCCGGAAGCACTTGCGCAACCCAGCACGAACGTCTCCGACGCACCTTTGAAACGTCATCGCATCTGCACGGATCGTCGCGAATGCAAAACCGCAAATGAAGCAGCCTGGGCTTTGTCCGCGCTCCACCTCTTTCCACGCAATCCTCATTCGCCTCTATGCAGCCACCAAGCAGCGAATGCGTTCGCAGTCCCCCCTGTCGGTTCGGAAGCATGCGGAACCCTGCAGAAAACGCGATGCGCCTCGCACGCCCGATGCCGTCCGGGCGCGCTTGTGCGCACCCGGACCTGCGGCAAACCGCGCACGGCAAGCGCATGCCGGCATGCGCTTGCACGCGCAGCCTAGTAATGCGCCAAGTCCTCGTCCTTCACGCGTCCGCGGAACGTGCGGTAGATGATCACATGGTAGACGAGCACAAGCGGCAAGCCCACGCACGTGATGATGGTCATCCACATGAGCGTGAGGTCGGACGATGCGGCGCTCATCGCCGTGATGGCGGGGCCTACGCTGTCAGCCGAGGCCATCACGAAGTTCGGGAACATCGAGGCCGCCAACAGCAGCACGAGCAGCGCGCACGACGCGGACTGCGCGACGAACGCGCCCAGGTCGCAGTCCTTCTTCTTCGCGAAGAACACCGACGCGACCATGGCGACCACGAACAGGGCGGCCAAGAGCCAGCGCACGACGCCGAGCGCGGGATCCATCGGCGCCTGAACGCCCACAAGCGCATACACGCTCACGACGGCGAACAGAACGAGCGACACCACCTGAAAAGGAAGGCGCAAGCCGGCCGCACGCGTCTGCACCTCGCTCGGCTTCGGCGCCTTGAGGGC
This sequence comes from Rubneribacter badeniensis, assembly GCF_002899695.1. GTDB lineage: Bacteria > Actinomycetota > Coriobacteriia > Coriobacteriales > Eggerthellaceae > Rubneribacter > Rubneribacter badeniensis. Next base: position 6,646 of record NZ_PPEL01000091.1, on the reverse strand, counting down.
CAGCCACGACGCGCCTTGCGCCAGAAACATCGACAACCCCAGAAGGCCGCACAGCAGCGTGAACGGCGTGACGAGGCCCAACAGCGGGATGCCCGCGTAATCGCCGTTGGCGTCCATCGGAATGCCCGCATAGATGTTGCCCACCGCAACGCCCAGCAGAAGCGCCGGCAGCAGCGACCCCACGGTGAAGCATGCGTCCCACGCCTTGCCCCATTTGGGGTCGTGGCCGCGGTACTCAACCGACACCGCGCGCACGATCAGACCGAACAGCACGAGCATGACCGCCAGATAGAACCCCGAAAACGTGGTGGCGTACGCCGCCGGAAACGCCGCGAACAGCGCGCCGCCCGCGGTGAGAAGCCACACTTCGTTGCCGTCCCACACCGGCCCGATGCTCGTGCGCACGACGGCCTTCTCCTTGTCGTTCTTCGCGACGAACGGATACAGCACGCCCGCGCCCAAGTCGAACCCATCAAGCACGAAGTAGCCGGCGATGAGCACGAAGATCAGGAGGAACCAAAGTCCCTGGAAGAACGTGATATCCATGACTACCTCCCTTCCTTCGCAGCAGCGGGCGCGTCGGCGGCCAGCGCGGGAGCCGCGCCAGCGGTCGCGCTTCCGGTATCGGAGGCTGTCGCGGCATCCTCAGCCTCGACAACCGGGCCCTCCTTGATGAAGCGCCCCATCGTGCGCGCCCACGCCACCATGAGAAACGCGTACACCGCCAAGAACAGCACCATGGTGATGAGAAGCTCGACGTTGCTCACGGACTGCGAGACGCCGTCGCTCACAAGCAGGTTCACACCCTCCGGGCTGGTGGCCGAGGGGTACACCACCCATGGCTGACGGCCGAGCTCGGCCGTGAACCAACCGCACTGGATGGCGATGAGCGGGAACAGCGGCGAGATGAGCACAAGACGCTGCAGCCACTTCATGTCTTTGATCTTGCCGCCGCGCAGCGTGAACACGAGCACGAGGATCACCGTGAGGGCGATGAGGCCGAACATGGCCACCATGAGGTGGTACGTCTGGAACACGGCGTTCACCGGCGCCGTCTCAGGATCAATCGCGCCGTACTCCTCGGTTTCGGCGAGATCGTTAAGGCCCTGATACTCCGTGTCCCATTCGCCCGTGGCGAGGAAGCTCGTGCCGCCGGGAATGGCAAACGGCGTGATGACCTCCTGGCTCTCCTCGTCAACCCATCCGAAAGCGTACAGCGGAGGCACTTCGGAGTCGTACATGCCCTCCATCATGGCCAGCTTCGTGGGCTGCTCCTCGGCCACCGTCACAGCCGACGCGTGAGCCGTCACCAGCATGAAGCACGTGGTGACGATGCCCACCACGGCACCGATCTTCATCGTCTTCATGGCGAAGTCGGTGTGGCGCTTTTTGATGAGGTACCACGCAGACACCGCCATCGCCACGAACGCGCCCATGATGAGCAGCGCCACGACGGTATGCGAGTAGCGCGGCCACACCGAGGGGTTCGCCGCCGCAGCGAAGAAGTCGGTGATGACGGCCTTCGAGCCATCGGCGGACAGCTCCGCGCCAGCCGGCGTCTGCATCCACGAGTTCGCGATGATGATCCACAGGGCCGACAGCGCCGAGCCGAACCACACAAGCCACGAAGAGACTAGGTAGAACTTCGGCGAAACGCGCTTGCGGCCGAACAGCAGCACGCCCAAAAACGTGGACTCCAAGAAGAACGCGAGCAACGCCTCGGCGGCCAACGGCGCGCCGAAGATGTCGCCGACGAACCTCGAGTAGTCTGCCCAGTTCGTTCCGAACGAGAACTCCATCGTGATGCCCGTGGCTACGCCGAGCACGAACGTCGCGGTGAAGATCTTCACCCAGAACTTGGTCGCCGCCGCGTCTTTAGGATCGCGCGAACGGTAGTACCGCGTCTCGTTGATGGCAAGGATAAGCCCCAACCCGATGGTCAGCGGCACGAAGATGAAGTGGTACGCTGCCGTGCAGGCGAACTGAACGCGCGCCAGCAAAACAGGATCGGAGAAAATATCCATCGCACACCCCCTTACTCTCGTCTGAACCGACAAATGTCCTCTGACCGGCATTGTAGCACGTTCTGTTGCTAAAATGTTATGAATTGAATGCCAATTTTAGGCAAGAAAGGGATGAAGTCGCGTCGCGAAACGATTGCGCACGCTGCTCGCCCAATTCGCGGAGCAATGAGAAACGGCCCGGACGAACCGCACGGCGAGATCATGCTCAGCCATTCAATCGCGCTGGGAACGAGGACGGGAAGCCGGAAGCTTCAGGTGAATCGCGATGCGAAAGAAAGAAGGCGCAGAACGAGCGTCGCTTTGCCCCATCGCCGAGGAGGACAACGACCCAAGCGACATTACGGCACATAGAAAAGGCCGAAAGCCCAACGAGCATTGCAGTCCACCCTCCGGCATATACGGCAAGAAGAGCGCGATCACGTGCCGAGCGACACCGAATTCAAAACGACGCTCCATCCCAATGCATCCCGCGAAAATCGGAGCGCTTCACGTGAAGCGTTCCACGCTCCACAAGAGGATGGACGAAGAGAAACGAAGGGGAACGGAGGGGTGATCGGTCGGGGGCCGGGGCTGTTCGCGAACAGCTTTGCCCGCATCCGCTTCGACATTCGAAAATCGCACGTCTGCCGAAGCGGCAAAACGCTTGATTCTCTGTTGGGCCAGAATCGAGCCGCGCCGCACTCGCCAGATGTCAGACCGGGCCTCTTGTGGTCGGGCGGCGCAAGATCCCGTCGGACGGAGGCCCCTGCAGCGCCAATGGGGTTTTACATGGAACGCCCCTCCCTCCCGCTCCGACCTCTCCCCGTCACGCCCGCGCATCGCTCAAACCGCTCACCGAGCGGAGGCTTCTTGCGCAAAAAGGCTGGCCGAGCCTATGCCGATGACGGTTCGGCAGAAACACCCTCGGTTCGTGGCGGGTTTTGACGGAAATCCGCGATCATGATCCTTTCGCACGACCGCTTCAACAAACGCGAAGCCAAACCAGATGGACAATGCCTGATCAGAGAACAGCCCTCTTCTCATACCTTCCAGACGTTCCAAAGCATATAGAGGTTTTCCGTCAAAACCCGCCACGAACGCGATGATTTTGCGCGCAACGACGGAAACGGGGGCGTCTCCTCCTAGAGGGAATGCGCCTCTGCTCGAGCGTCTCGCATGTGACGATAGCCCCGTCCTGTTGTCACACTGCTGTCGCGCCCATGCGACGCTGCCCCATCCCGTTGTCGCGCGCGTCGTTGTTACACGTGCCACTGCCCTGTCCCGCTGTCACGCTGTCCCGTTGTCGCGACCCCCGTTGTCGCGCCCGTTGTCGCGCTGCCGCCCAAACTCGTGCGAACCGCGAGGCATCGTCCCCTGCTGACGCGCGCCGACACAAAGCCGCCGTCTCGGAGCGCGCCAGCGAAAAGGAGGTCTAGCGCCTCATGTAGGGCATTCCGCATGAAGACAAGCGGCAAAAGGGAAGTACGGAAGGCGACGGACAGCCAAGCCGCAAGGCGCAACGAGGCAAAAGCGACGAATGCGACAAAGCGCAACAGAAAGACGGGCCAGCGTCGTCGTGACAAAAGGACAGGGCCGATGTCACGCCGTCGCGGCAGAAAGACGGGGCGGCATCACGTCGTTGTCACGCAAGGCCGCCTTCGTCCTTGAGTGTTTGAAGCGCCCGGTAGGCGGCGCCGTACACGCCGCACTCATTTCCCAACGACAACGCGACGACGGGCGTGTCGCGGCACGCTGACACCGCGCACGAGCGATAACGGGAGCGCACGGCGTCGATGAAGAGATCGGCTCGCTCGGACAAGCCGCCTCCCAGCACGAACACGTCGGGGTCGGCAAAGCACGCCATCTGCGCAAGGCCGAAACCGAGCGCATCGGAGAACCGCTCGAGCGCCGCGCGGGCATGCGGGTCGCGGCGCTCAACGGCATCGAGCACCGCGCGAGCATCGGGAAACACGTCGGCAGCCTGATCGGAGGACGCGACGTCGCCTGCGGCAAGAAGCGCCGCGCGGGCATGGCGCACCAACCCCGTTGCCGATGCGTACTGCTCGAGGCACCCCGCCTTGCCGCACGAGCAGCGCTCCTCCTCGCTTGGATTCACGCACAAGTGCCCCACCTCGCCCGCAGCCCCATGCACCCCCGAGAGCAAGCGCCCGCGCACGACGACGCCCGCGCCCACGCCGGTGCCCAGCGTGACGAGCGCGACGTTCTCGCACTGGCGGTCGTGCGAAGTGCCGCGCCACCGATCGCCCAACACGGCGGCATCCGCATCGTTCAGCACCGCCACGCGCGCCCGCGGGAACAGCTCGAGCAGCAGGGATTTGTACGAGCGCAGGTCGAGATCGATGTGCGGGCACAGCGTGAGCGACTCCTCGGCAGCCACCGCCCCCGGCACGGCCAGCCCTACGCCAACAACCGAACGCCCATCGATGCCCGCCTGATCGAGCAGCGCCCGCATCTCGCGCGAAAGGCGCACGTGCGATCCGTCGGCCAGCACGCTTTGGGAGCCGAACGCATGCGAGGCCACCCGCGAGCCCGCGAGATCGAACACACCCGCCTTCGTGTGCGTGCCGCCCACGTCGATCCCAAGAACGTAGCGTTCGGCGCACTCGGGAGCGACCGCGGCACTCACGGTAGCGACCCCAGCGGCATCCGCACTTGGGGTTGCAGTAACGGCCGCGCTCTCGACCCCGGAATCACCGGCAGTGCCCGAGGCTCCAATACCTGCGGCAGCACCGACGGCCCCAACACCCTCGGCAGCGCTCGCACTCCCAGCAACTCCCGCGCTTCCCGCGCTCCCCGTGCTCCCCGCAGCCTCCGCACTCCCAGCCTCGCAAGCGCGCGCAGTCACAACACTAGCGACGCCGACCGCAGGGCCGGACGCTCCCGCCCCCGCGCCCGCACCAGCATCCCCAAAAGCCCGCACCTCCGCGCAGACGCCCCCAGAAGCCTCCGCATCCGAACTCGCGCCGACGCCCGTGCCAGCCTCGTCATCGGCACCCGCTCTCGCCTCCGCGCTTTCCTCTCCTTTCGCATGCGCCCCTGGCCGGGAGAACCAGCGCGCCGGATCGAGGCGGCTGCCGACGACGAGGCGCACCGCGCCCATCGCCACGGCGAACACGACCACTGTGTCCGCAAGCTTGTCCACCAGCAACGCGCCGAACACCGCAACCGCCTCGGGCGCGCCCAGTCCCCGCAGCACGCTGCCGTACAGCTGTTCAGCCGCCGTAGTCAGCTGGCCGCCGGCCAGCGAAAACGTCAGCACGGTGGAGATAAGCGCCTCCACTACCACAAGGAACAGCGCAGCCCAGCCAAGCGAACGCGCGGTGATGCGCCTGCCCCGCGCGAACGCGGTTCCGTACACAAGCGCGGTGATGGCGCTGAGGGCGTAGTACAGCAGGTTCCCCGCATTACCGAACTGCACAGCCAAGACCAGGTTGTTCGCGAAACCCACGATGAGCGCCGCCGCCGGCTCCAGCAAAACGGCGGCCAGAGCAGTGCCCACGGTGTCGAGCCACACCGGAGCGCCGAGAGCGAGGGCGGCGAAGTACAGCGCCTCGTTGACGAGCGCGCATGCCAGCATGGTGACGCCGTACGCCACCGCCTTCGGATGCGCCTTCGCCCACGCGCGCACGCTTTCGTACGAAAAAGGCGTTCGCCCCTTGAACGGATCGCGCTCGCTAGCGCGGAAATACGCTTCAGCGTCCTCGTCGCGCTGACGCACCTGCTCCAAAAAGCCGCCGGTGATGATGCCGGCGGGCAGCGCGATGACCGCGATGCCGAACAGCGACGAAGCCATGGAAATGAACTTCCCCAGATCGGTGACGGGGTACACGTCGCCGTATCCCACCGTGGTGAGCGCCGTAGTGGCCCAGTACAGCGCATCGAAAAAGTTGTCGAACGTGTTGGGCTCGTTCACGAACATGACAAGCCCGCTCACGAAGATGTACATGAGCGCCACCGCCAGTACCGACAGCAGCGTGTTGCGCTGCGCGCGGAACACGTTCGCCACGATGGTGAGGTTCTTTGAGTAACGGAACATCTTCGTGACGCGCAGCACGCGGAGGAACTTGAGGCTCTCGGGAAGCACGCCAAGCGACGGCAGGATGGCCAGCATGTCGATGATGGCAAGCGGCGTGAACGGATAGCGCGCGAAAACGCGCCAGCCGCCTTTGCCCAGCTTGCCCGCCTTTCCCACTTTGAAATCGTGCGTCATCCACCGCAGGATGTAGTCGAGGAACAGAAGGTACACCGTCACGACGTCGATCATGTTCATGACAGCGGCCATCTGAGGCGTCATGTCCTGCGGGCGAAACATGAGCGGCACGATGCTCAGAAACGCAACCGCTACGATGAACACGTCGTACGCATGACTCACCACGTCGCCCGGGCGGGCGCGCTGCACGATGTTGAAGATTCGCTCTCTCATAGCAAAACGTTAGTGTAGCGGGTCGCAGACAAGTTCGCACGCGAAGACGATCCTCAATGCTTGGTTGAAGGTTGAGAGAGGGATGCGCGACGGTGGATGGCGAGCGCTTCGCACGGGCGCGAGGCATCCTTGAGCGGGCGGGGGCGAAATGGCAGGATCGTTGGGTGGGGAGAGAGGGAGAGGGTGGTCGGTCAGGAGG
>NZ_PPEL01000090.1 GCF_002899695.1 Rubneribacter badeniensis | reverse complement strand
CTCGGCCGCCTCGGTCAGGCTGAACCCCGCCGCGACGGCCTCCACGGCGAGCTCCCTGGTCTCCAACGGGTACATGCGGACTCCAATCCGGACACCGGAGTGTCCAACTTTTTGTCCGCACCCCCAATCTATGCACAAAGCGCAATTTGTGCCGATTCGGGCGCTTTTTTATGCATCGGACAAAGCAAGGGCCTTGCGGAACGGCATAGCTCGAATGCGCCGCTCCGTCCTCGCGCGGCCCCTGCATCCCAATATGAAACGACGATGCCCTTACAGCCCCAGGCCCTCCACCCATGCGCGCAGGGTGACCGCGTCAGCGCCGGCGTAGAAGCAGCGGCCGGGCTTCCAACGCGTATCGGACGCGCAGCATTTCCGCAGCACGGCGTCGGTTTTCCCCATGCCGCTGCCGCCCGAGGTGGCGAAGGGGATCACCGTCTTGCCGGAGAAGTCGTACGCTTCCAGAAACGTGTTGATGATCGTGGGGGCCACGTACCACCAGATGGGGAACCCCACGAACACCGTGTCGTAGCGCTCCATATCCGCCACCTTGCTCGCGATGGCGGGGCGCGAGGCGGGGTCGTTCATCTCCACGCTGCTGCGCGAGCGCGCGTCGTGCCAGTTCAGATCGGCCGACGTGTAGGGCTGCGCCGGCTCTATGCCGTGCAGGTCGGCCCCTGCCACCTCCGCCAGCGTCCGCGCCAGCCGCTCCGTGGTCCCCGTCGCCGAAAAGTATGCAACCAACGTCTTTCCCATACCACCGCTCCTTCGAACTCGCGAAATCTTCATTCTTTCATTCCTTCACTGCGACCTGCTAGGCCGCTCGCCGCTACTTGCTGGCGCGCAGGATGGATAGCACGTCCTCGCGAGCGAGCACCTTGTAGCCGCCCTCCATGATGAAGGTGGCGTCCGCGATGCCCTCCAGCATGTCGTCGGTCACGCCCAGCTCGGCGACGCTCATCACGCAGCCGATCTCGCGCATCCACGCCTCCAGCGCGTCGATGCCGGCGGCGGCCAACTCCTCGGGCGTGCGCCCCTCGACCGACACTTCCCACACCGTGCGGGCGAACCGCGCGAACTTCTCCAACCCGTGCGGCATGATATGGCGGTAGTACGCGGGCGACACCGCCGAGAGCGTCATGCCGTGCGTGGCGTCGGTGTAGGCGCCGATGGCCTGGCCGATCATATGCACCTCCCAGTCGGTGGCCTTGCCCTTCGCCACCAGCGTGTTCAGCGCCCACGTGGCCGTCCACATGATGTTGCTGCGCGCCTCGTAGTCGGTCGGATTCGCCACCGCCGCGCGGCTCGCCTGCACGAGCGAGCGCATGAGGCCCTCCATGAGGTAGTCCGACGTGCTGTCGTCAACGCCTGAGAAGTACTGTTCCATGAGGTGTGACATGATGTCGAAGATGCCGGCGATCATCTGATACTTCGGCACCGTGTAGGTGAGTTCGGGGTTCAGGATGGCGAAGCGCGGGAACACCTCAGGGTTGGCGAACACGTGCCCGATCTTCAGCTTGCTGTCGTGGTTCGTGATGACCGCGCCGCCGTTCATCTCGCTGCCCGTGCCCGCCATCGTGAGGATGCAGCCCACCGGCACGATGCGGCACTCGGGCTCCTCCATGCGCAGGTAGTACTTCTCCCACGGGTCCTCCTCGCAGTGCGCCGACACGCCCACGGCCTTCGCATAGTCCACCACCGAGCCGCCGCCCACGGCCAGGATGAGGTCCACGTCGTTGTCGCGCGCGATGGCCGCGCCCTCGCGCAGCTTCTCCACGGTGGGGTTGGGCATCACGCCCGCATCCTCGAACACCTCCTTGCCGGCCTCGCGCAGGATGGCGATCACCCGGTCGTACAGGCCGGTCTTCTTGATGGAGCCGCCGCCGTAGGCCAGCTGCACGCGCGGGCCGTACTGGGCCAGCTCGGCGGCCAGGCCGTCCAGCGCGTCCTTGCCGAAGACGAGCTTCGTGGGGTTGTGGTAGGTGAAGTTGCCTTGCATGGGTTTGCTCCTTTCGACACGGTGCGTCCGGCACCGCGCATCTTCCGTTTTCCGGCGCCGAGCGCCGCCTTTCCCTCTTCGCAGCGCGCTTGGCGCCGCCCTTCCTTCCCGCAGCGGGCCTTTACGCCGCCCCGGATGCCGAGGACGGCCTGAGCGGACCGTAGAAGTACGATGCGGTGGCGCCGCCGTCCACGAGGAAGTCCGCCCCCGTGATGAACGCCCCCTTGTCGCCCATCAGAAGCTCCGCGACGTTCGCCACCTCGTCGGCCGTTCCGGGACGGCCGGCCGGGCAGTTGGCGAACATGCTCTTGTAGAACTCGCCGCGCGGGCCGTTGAACTCGTCGATGGCCAGCGGGGTGACGATGATGCCCGGCGAAATGGAGTTGACGCGCGCGCCGCGACGGCCCCACCTCACCGCCTCCGCCATCACGCGCTTCTCGTTGCAGCGCTTCGCCAGCTGGTAGGCATGGAGCTCATCGCGGATGTTCCGGGGCTGCAGCATGTCGAGCGAAAGCAGCTCTTCGGCGGGCGTGCAGGCCAAAAGCTCGTCCTCCTCCACAGAGAGCTGCGGCAGGCGATGCCCCGACTGGCTGGATATGGTCACACCCGCGCCGCCGGGGGCGATCGCCTCCCCCATCTCCTCGAGCAGCATCGCCGTTCCGTACAAGTCCACCGCGAGGATGGCCTCGATGGGGGCTTGGCTGGGCGAGACGCCCGCGGCGTTCACCATCAAGGCGATGTCGCCGAGGCCCTGTGCTCGCGCGATGAGCGCTCGCACGGAATCGCGCGACGCCAGATCGGCCTCTTGGGCGACGGCCTTGAACCCCGCCTCGTTCAGGATCTTCGCCGCCGCTTGGGCGTTTTCCGGCCTCTTGTCGCCGACGACGATCGTCTTCCCCGAGCCCATGCGCCGGGCGATGGCCAAGCCGATCTGCCCCGCGCCCATGAGCATCATCACGTTCGTTCTCACGAAAAGCACCTCTTTCCCGCATTCGTCCGACCTGTTCGACCTCACCCTATCATTTGGAGTTCGCTCGAAGTCAAGGAGCGGGAAGAGGTTTTTTCGCGGTCGGAAAGCCGCAGCCGCACGGCCACGAGCACGATGCCCGCCGCAAGGAGAACGAGCGCGCCCGCAAGGACGAAGCGCGTGCCCGCCACGGTGATGAACAGGCCGCATAGGGCGGTGCCCAGCGTGGTGCCCGCATTCGCCGCCGTGAGGTACAGGCCGTTGGAGAAGTCGGGCGCCTCAGGCGCGGCGCGCGCCACTAGATACTGGTTCGCATTGTTCATGATGCCCGCGAACACGCCCAGCGTAAGCACCGTCGCCGCCGCAGCCTCCGTGAATAAAACATTGCGATATCGCAATGTTTTTCGGTATGCTGATTCAAAACCCACCATCATCGAGAAAGGGATCGCACCATGCTGTCAGTCGCCGAAAGCGCATCGCTCTTAGGCGTTTCCCCCTCGCGCGTGCGGGCGCTCATCGCCGAAGGAGCACTGCCCGCAGAGAAGATCGGCCGTTCCTGGGTGCTGCGGGAAGAGGACGTGCTGCAACGCGCTGCGAACCGACCAGGTCCAGGCCGACCCGCAACAATCGCCACCTGTGCAGGCAAGTTCGAGCATCCCGAGCCGAGCCTACCGACCAGCGAGATAGATTTGCACGACCTTTACCTCGCCTGTAAAAAGGCGTTCGCAGTCCGGCCCGATGCCGAAGCCATCGCCCGAGCCGAAAGCACTGAAGAGTCGAGTTTCTATTTTGCCGTCGCCGACCATTTCCTTCAGCAACGGCAGTGCGAACTCGTACGTCAGGGGGTGTACTGATGGACGACCGCCCTTGGTACATCGTGTTCGCCGGCGTCAATGGATCGGGAAAATCCACCCTGTACCGCACGAACCTCTGGCGCACACCGGGCATGCCGACGTCAATGCCCCGAGTCAATCCCGACGAATTGCTGAGCGCGAACGGCGGCAACGCATCAAGCGCACGCGACCAGATCCAAGCCGGGAAGGAGGCGCTGGCGCTGATCGACGGCCACTTCGCACACCGACGCTCATTCAACCACGAAACGACGCTGACAGGCCATCGAGCGCTGAAAAACCTGGCGCGGGCGCACCAAGAGGGCTATCGCGTGCGCTTGTTCTACATAGGAGTTGCCAGCGAGGACATAGCCATCGATCGCATCGCGCATCGCGCGGCGCTCGGCGGGCACGATATCGAAGAGGCTTCCGTTCGCCGCCGCTACCGAGCCTCGTTGACGAACTTCAGCAAGGCGCTCGCTTGGTGCGAAGAGGCCCAAGTATTCGACAACACGACCGCCTTCAAATGCATAGCCGTATGGAGCAAGGGAACCCTCGCGTGGTGGGGCGCATCGAAAACAACGGGGAACTGGCTGCCAAGCGCCATGCTCGACGGGACGGTGTGGAAGAGAACGGGCTAGCTCTCTGGAAAGCAGCCGCCGCTCTCACCCTCGCCCCACCGCTTCCACGGCGCAGACGAGGACGGCGGCTGCGGACTTCGCGGCGGCTTCGTCGATGCCGGCATAGCTGACCACGAAACCGCACACGCCCCCTTCGACCGCGCTTCGCAACGCGGCGGCCTCAGAGCGCTGGCAAAAACCCGACAGTAGCACGAGAGCCGATGCCGCTCGCCCCGAGCGCGTCGCGCACGGCATGGTGGCAGCAGCGCATGCGGTTGCCGCACCACTCGAAGTCGCCGTTCTCGATGAAGTGCGCCAGCGTCAGCTGCTCCATCGCGAACACCGTGCAGGAATGGAAGTCCAGATCGCACCGGAACCGCTCGGCCAGGTGCGCGAGCGGCGCCGCGCAACCCCACACGAAGCGCCTATCCCGGGCTGCACGCGAACCCGTTCGCGTAGATGACGCGCTCCACCGCGTTGATGCTCCCCATGACGGGGATGGGACGGCCCGCCAGATGGAACTCGCGGTCGTCCTCGATGGCACAGCGCCCGAGAGCCTGCGCCGAAGGCGATCTGCCGATGCTGGACACCCGTGCGGACATGAAGGTCCCCGTGCGCATTCTTGCGGCTACGAACGACCTTTGGTGGAGGCATGCGCCTCTACACCATGCTCGCCAGGTGCCGCGCGTGCCACTTCTCGATGGCACCGTACAGCGCGTGGAACAGCACGGCGGTGCCGAGCGCCAGGATGGCGAACAGCACGGTCATACCGAAGGTGAACGGCTCGATGCCGAACAGGCCGTGCAGAAACGTCGCGCCGAGCACCGTGCCGCCCACCACCACGACGAGCAGCGCCGCGCGGATGGGCGTGAACGGCACCGACAGCCGCACGATGAGCAGCGCGCCGATCCATGCCGTGAGCAGCACGCACAGCGTGGACACATGCTCGTAGTCGATGCGCAGCACGTTGTAGCCCACCGCGTTCACGATGAGGATGGTGAGCACCGCGCAGATGGCGCCGGGGATGGACTTCACGACGACGTTCTCGAGAAAGCGGCCCTTGATGCGGTCCTTGTTGGGCTCGAGCGCCAGCACGAACGACGGCAGGCCGATGGTGAACGCGCTGATCAGCGTCATCTGAATGGGCTGGAACGGGTACTGCCACGGCAGGAAGACGAACACCACGGCCAACGTCATGGACAAGAGCGTCTTCACGAGGAACAGCGACGCCGAGCGCTGCAGGTTGTTGATGGAGCGCCGCCCCTCGGCCACCACCTTCGGCATGGCGGCGAAGTCGTTGTCCACGAGCACGAGCTGCGCCACGTTGCGCGCCGCGTCGGAGCCGGCGGCCATGGCCACGCTGCAATCGGCCTGCTTGAGCGCGAGCGTGTCGTTCACGCCGTCGCCCGTCATGGCCACGATGTGGCCCTTCGCCTGCAGGGCCACCACGAACGCCTTCTTCTGCTCGGGCTTCACGCGGCCGAACACGCTGTAGCGCTCGATGGCGGCCGCGATGTCGTCATCGGTGACGAGCGTCGCAGCGTCCACGTAGTCTTCGGCACGGGGCACGCCCACCTTCGCCGCGATGCCCGACACGGTGCGCGGGTCGTCGCCCGAGATCACCTTGAGGTCGACGCCCTGCTCCTTGAAGTAGCGAATAGTCTGCGCGGCCGTCGCGCGAATCTGATCGTGGATGGCGATGAACCCGAGCGGTTTCGGCGCGCCCACGATGTCGCCTTCCTCGTCGAAGCCGTCCACCTGCGCGAGCAACAGCACGCGCGCGTCGGCTGCTAACTCGTTTTGCTGGTCGGCCACCGCGGCAAGCGCGTCGCCCAAGATGAACTGGCCGGCGCCCATGACGTAGACGCTGCCGTCGTCGAACACGGCTCCCGACCACTTCTTGTCGGACGAGAACGGCACGACGCGGGAGGCGTGCAGGACGGCCGCGTCGGCACCCGCGAAGTGCTCGACGATGGCCTGGGCCGTGTCGTTGGGATCCTCGTCGGCCCGTGCGATGGACGCGAACGCCATGTCCACCATAGTCTGCGGCACGCCCGGCACCGGGCAGACGGCCGCCACCTCCATCTTGCCCGTGGTGATGGTGCCCGTCTTGTCGAGGCACAGCGTGTCCACGCGCGCGAGCGTCTCGATGCAATACAGCTGCTGCACGAGCACGCGGCTCTTCGCAAGGCGCACCACCGCCACAGCGAGCACCGTCGAGGTGAGCAGGATGAGCCCTTCGGGAATCATGCCCACGAGCGCCGACACGGTGGACAGGATGGCCTCGTTCGTCTCGGTGCCCGTGAGGAAGTGCTGCCGCGCGAACAAGAGCGCGCCCAACGGGAAGATGATGAAGCTGACGAACTTGATGATGCCGTTGAGGCTGTTCATGATCTCGGAGTTGACGGCCTTGTGCTGCTTGGCCTCGGCGCTGATCTTCGCCGCGTAGTTCTCGGCCCCCACGTGCACGACGCGCGCCCACACGGTGCCCGCGTTCAGATAAGACCCGCTCATCAGCTCATCGCCCGGACGCTTCTTCACCAGCGTGCTCTCGCCGGTGAGCAGGCTCTCGTTCACATCGCACGAACCCTTCACCACCACGGCGTCGGCGGGGATCTGGTCGCCGCGCCCCAGCTCGATGACGTCGTCGCGCACGAGCGCATCGAGCGGCAGCTCGACGAGCGCGCCGTCGCGCAGCACCGACGCCTTCGAGCTGGCCACGATGGACAGCCGGTCGGTGATGCGCTTCGAGCGAATCTCCTGCACGATGCCGATCAAGGTGTTGCACACGATGACCACCATGAACAGCATGTTCTTGTACGAGCCGGTGATCAGCACGAACACAGCCAAAATGGCGTTGATGGCGTTGAACAGCGTGAGCGTGTTCTCGCGCACGATCTGACGGACGGAGCGCGTGCGCACGCCCGCGTCCACATTCACCTCGCCGCGCGCTGTGCGCTCGGCCACCTCGGCCGCGCTCAGGCCCTGCGGTTGCACCTCTTCGGTCATGCGTCATAGCTCCTCGGGGTCGCGGCAGCGGACGATGCGCTGCGCGGCGGTCAGTCTTTGATGTTCACGCCCAAACGCCGCGCGATGCCGGCGGCCTGGAACAGGTCCATCGAGCACCCGCGCAACTCGCCCATGGCATCGGACAGCACGATGTCGGCCAGCTGGCACGAGGACAGGTCAACGCCGTCCAAGCTGGTGCGAAAGAAGCTCGTGCCCACGAAGCGCACGTCGTCGAACCGCACGCGGCGCTGCCGCAGCTCGGTTAGGTCGGCCTGCGAGAAATCGGTGGAGACAACGGAGACGTCCTCCAGCTTACCTCTCGCCAAAGACGCGTAGGCAAACGTGGAGTCGCGCACCTCGACGCGCGAGAACACCGCCTCCAGGAAGTCGGCGCCCGTGAACTTGCAGGACGAGAACGTGCAGCGCGTGAAGTTCGCCTGCGAGAACGTGCTGTTGGAGAAGTCGCAGCCCGCGAACGCGACGTCGGACACCATGGCCCGGTCGAAGTCGCAACCCGCGTACGAGCACCCCTCCATGCGCGACTCAGACAACTCGAGCAGGGCGAAATCGGCGCCCTCGACCGCATCTCCCGCGATCCGCACGTGCGCGACGCTCGCGTCGCCGCCACATGCGCACGCGATCCATTCGGAAAGGCTCGCAGCCTCCACAAGACGCTCGGGAATGGCCGGATCGGCCGCCCGGGGCGGCAGGGGGGATGCGGCTTTTTGAAAGCGACGGTCGGGCACGGGAGCTCCTTTCGCACGGCGCGACGCGAACACGGTCGCCCGCCATGATAGCAAAACCGCCCCTTGGCGAAACGAGAAGAGCGGCGTTGGAGGGAAACCGGGAGATTTCGCGCCACCGGAGAACGCGGGGTCGCGCCATGACACAGCCCCGTCGTCTTACCAGGTGCCGTCCCCCTCGAACACGATCTCCTCCACGAACCAGCGCGGGCCCTCGTGGAAGAGGAACGTGCGCGCGCGTCCCACGAGCACGTCGTAGCGCACGCCCTCGCCTCCCACTTTGAGCGAGGCGCACGCGCGCACGCCGAGCACGGCGCGCACGGAAAAGCGCCGCCCGTTGTCCCACACGACGGCGCGCGGGACGACGCTGCCGTCCTCGAGGAACGTCGCCTCCACCTCCACGTACCGCTTCCGTCTGCCTGCGATGCCCCGCACCATGGCGAAACCTCCTTCCTCCGCGCGAGCCGCGCGCATCAAGACCGACCGCCGCTAGCGCCGCGAGCCGGCCAAAAGCGCGTCCCGCCCCCGCGGCCGGCGCATCCGCGAAAGCAAGGCCCTCGGCGCGCACGGCTCGCAGACGCGGCGGGCGCGAGCTCGGAAACGCCCAACGCCGGCCGATCGGCAGATCAGCCGAACCAGCCCACCGGATGCACCGTGTTGTCGCGCTTCACGTCCACGTCGATCAGGCTCTCGTCCAAAAGCTCCACGCCACGCCGGACGCAGGCGTTGCCGAAGCGGCGGCGCAGACCGTCTATCGCCTCGTCCAGACCATCGAGCGCCCGCTGCCGCGCATCGAAGCCCAAATCGAGCTGTTGAGGCGCATCCGAAGGCTCGAGGTTCGAAGCACGCACGTGCAGACCGCGCAGGGGATGCGACCCGTCGAGCGGCTCGGATGCCGCGAGCAGCCCCCATGCCGTCCGCGCGATCAGGCCCGTCGCGCTCGTCGCGCGCGGAAGCGTGGTCTGGCGGCCGTAGCTTGCAAGGTCTCGCGCGTCGCGCACGCCGACCGCCACGGTAAACGCGCGCAGCCGCGCCTCGCGCAACCGCTGCGCCACCGATTCGGCCAGAAGGTACACGAGCGCCTTCGCGTCCTCGGGACGGTCGATATCATGCGGGCAGGTCAGCCCGTTGCCGATGCTCTTGATCGGACGCCCTCCCCCGCCGCGGACGGCGTCCGAGGGCGAAACCGGCGTCGAATCCTCGCCGCGGGCGAACGCGCGCAGCACAAGGCCCACCTTCCCGAGACGGCGGCGCAAAAGCTCCGGCGAGGCGCACGCGAGCTCGCCGATGCGGTCGATGCCCGACGAGTGCAGCTTGGCGCGCGTGGCCGGCCCCACGTACAGAAGGTCGCCCACCGGCGCATCCCAGACGAGCCGCCGGTAGTTCTCCGGTGTGATGGCGGTGACCGCGTCGGGTTTGCGCAGGTCGCTACCGAACTTCGCGAACACCTTGTTCCACGACACGCCGATGGACACCGTGCAGCCCAGCTCCGCTTTGACGCGCCCGCTGATCTCGGTCGCCACGCGCAGGGCGTCGCCGCCCGAAAGCGGAAGCGACCCGGTGAGGTCGAGCCAGCACTCGTCGAGGCCGAACGGCTCCACGAGGTCGGTGTACTGGCAGTAGATGCGCCGCGCCAGCTCCGAGTAGCGCCGGTACACGTCGTAGCGCGGCGGCACCGTCACGAGCCCCGGGCACTTCGCGCGCGCCTCCCACAGCGCCTCGCCCGTTTTCACGCCGGCCTCCTTCGCACGCGCGCTCTTCGCGAGCACGATGCCATGGCGCGTCTCCTCGCGCCCGCCCACCACGAGCGGCACGCCGCGCAACTCGGGCCGCTCGGCCTGCTCGACGCTCGCATAGAACGCGTTCATGTCCGAATGGAGGATCGCGCGATGCATGTCCGCACCCTCCGGCGAGCCGATCGCGCGCCCGCCGAACGTCTCGGGAACGCCCCGCCCCTCCACCGCCGTCACGCCGCGCGCCTCCCTTCTCCTCGCTCCATCCTTCAAGGGAACGCATGTTCGCATAAAAACGGGGAGGGCGCAAGCGAACAGATCGTGGAGTTTCGGCAACGTCGTCCGCGGACGGCGGGAAAAGGTCACGCACGCCCGACGTTTCGCACGCGCATCCCCCGCACGAGAAACGGCGGGAAGGCCCCGTGCGCGCCTTCGGGGATCGGGCGCGGATCGGCGGCGGCGTAGTTCGGCGCGGGCTCGGCGCAGACGTCCGCGAAGCGCACCGGCACGCCGGGCGAGGAGTAGAAGCTGCGCCCTTTTTGCACATGGAAGTGCAGATGGGGCTCGGTGCTCGCGCCCGACGATCCGCAGCGCCCCACCGGCTGCCCGCACGCCACCGCCTCGCCCGTCCGGACGGCCACGCTGCCCGCCGCGAGGTGGGCGAGGCACGAGAACTCGCCGTGCGCGTGCTCGATGACGACGTGGTTGCCGCGGATGTCGTCGCCTCCGACGCGCAGGCGCCCGTCGAGCGCCACAGGCGCGTCGGGGCAGCCCTCGTGCGCCTCGACCACCGTGCCGTCGGCCGGCGCGAGCACGGGAAGGCCGTAGCAAAAATACGATGCGGGGTGGGACGGGTCGGCGGCGGGACGGCGGCTGCTTCCCGCTTCGTCGAGAACGAGGAAATCGTAGGCGTAGCGTTGGGTCCACACATCCCACGAATGCGACGTCTCCTCCGTCACGCCGCCGTTGAGCACGGACCACGCGCCGTCGAAGGGCAGCGCATAGCAGATGCGCGACGCGCCGTCCCCGGGCGCAGGCAACGCGTCCGGGAACCGAAGCGCCATGAGCGCCATCCCGGCGATCTGCTTGACAGACTGCACGATCATGGGGTTCCCCATCGCCGCCTCCTCCTTGCCCGAGCGTCGGCCGCCCTGCGCGCCTCGCTTTCCCGCGCAAAAAGATAAGGCAGCCGTAAGACACCGTCAAGCGCCGCGTAAGGAGCCGCGCTTAAGCTGGAGGACGTCGGAAGGAAGATCGCAGGAGGAGCCATGGAGAAGCTGCACGCGCCGGTCGGCGGGACGTCGGGGATGCCGAAGGGGAAGGAGGCGGGCCATGCGCGCTAGATCGAAGCCCTTGATCGCCCTCGCGATCGCAGCCGCCGTCGCGGCGGCGCTCGTAGGCGCGGCCGGCTGGGCGCTTTACGGCGAGAGCGGATACGCGTACGTGCGCATCGACAACGCGCAGGCGAGCGCCATCGAGCCGCGCGCCGGCATGAAGTGCGAGTACCGCCTCGAAGCCGTCGATGCGAGCGGAGCGAAGAGCGGGATGACGTTCCAGACCGAACGCGAGCTGCGCGACGGCGCCTACCTAAAGCTCGAGACCAAGCCCCTGCGCGGCGTGGTGGCATGGGAGGAGCAGGCGCCCGAAGAGCTGCCCGACGCCGCGAGGGCGGCGCTCGAGGAAAGATGACCATCGTCGCTGCGACTCGGAAGGCGGCGGATGCCAAAGGCGCAGCCGCCGCCGACGCGGGAATCAGTCCCGACGGCTAGCCTGCGCGCTCGACCCCCGAGTGGACGGCGCAGGCGCAGACGGCGGCCACGGCGACGATGCCCGCGCCCGCGACGAGGGGAGATGCGATAAGCGAAAGGAGGAAGGCCGTCGCGACCATCGCGGAGGCCCCGAGCTCGAAGCACATCCACCGCGCCCAGGGTCCGTCCGCACGCGGACGCACCGCGTCGAGCGCGCACGAGGCGAGCGAGCAGGCGTTCACGGCCACTGCGAGCGCCCACGCCCCGAGGACGGGCGTGCCGGGAGGCAGGGCGAGGGCGCACGACGCGCACGCGAGCGCCGTCGTGAGCGCGAACGCGGGCAACGAGTCGAACGCGAGCAGTTCGAGCGTCCCGAACGGCAGCCGATCGCGGACAAGGCGGTTGCGCACGTCGTCGAAGAAGGCGCGCGACAGCTCGCGCGCTCCCTGCGGCATGAGCACGACCGCCTGCAGCCAGAACAGGAACAGGACGGAATCGCCCGCCCCAAGCACGGCCAACACCCCGAGCGGCACGACGGCCGTCCCATGAAACGCCAGCGCGAGAAGCCCTTCGCGTTGGCGCGCGTGGGACAGCGCGGCGCGCGCCACGAGGGCGGCGCGGCCCTCTCCGGGCGGCAGGGCGA
>NZ_PPEL01000089.1 GCF_002899695.1 Rubneribacter badeniensis | reverse complement strand
GGGGGGTGAAGGGAGGGAGAAAAGGCAAAACGCGAAGGACGCGTTCCCAAGCGCGAAAGCAAAAGCGGGCGGCAGCGAGCCTCTTCCTCGCTGCCGCCCGATCGCCTACTCCGAGAAATACCCTACGCCGGCCTCGAAAATCGGCTGGAACCGGTCGCCCGGCACGTTTTTGTACAGGCCGTCGCCGCGACGCTCCGAATGCCCCATCTTGCCGAACACGCGACCATCGGGGCTCGTGATGCCCTCGATGGCCAGCACCGAGCCGTTGGGGTTCGCGGAAAGGTCCATCGACGGCACGCCGTGCTCGTCCACGTACTGCGTGGCGATCTGTCCGTTCGCGCGCAGATCCTCCAAAAGCTCGGGCGAGGCCACGAAGCGGCCCTCGCCGTGGCTGATGGGCACCGTGTGGATGTCGCCCACCTCGCAGCGGGAGAGCCACGGCGACAGGTTCGACGCCACGCGCGTGCGCACAAGGCGGCTCTGATGACGACCGATGTCGTTGAACGTGAGCGTGGGGCAGCTCTCGTCCATGGGACGGATGTCGCCGAACGGCACGAGGCCCAGCTTCACGAGCGCCTGGAAGCCGTTGCAGATACCGAGCATGAGGCCGTCGCGATTCTGCAGCAGATCGCGCACCGCCTCGGTGACGGCAGGAGCGCGGAAGAACGCCGTGATGAACTTCGCCGAGCCGTCCGGCTCGTCGCCGCCGGAGAAGCCTCCGGGCAGCATGACGATCTGGCTGCCCCCGATGAGGCGCGCCAGCTCGGCAGTGCTCTCGGCCACCTTGTCGGGCGTGAGGTTGTTGATAACAAGCGTCTCCACCACAGCACCCGCCTGCTCGAACGCGCGAGCGCTGTCGTATTCGCAGTTGGTGCCCGGAAACACCGGGATGACCACGCGCGGGCGCGCAAGGGGGCCACCGCTGCGCACAAGCGGAGCCGCGTTCGTGAAGGACACCGTTTCGACCGTCGCAGGTCCACCAACGTCAGCGAGGGAAGCCGCAGAGTCGGCTGGTTCCGCCGATCGTAGATCGGTGGAACTTCTATACGGGAACACGTCCTCAAGCGCGCCTTCCCACGCCTCCTGCAACGCGGCCATGTCCAGTGCTTCGCCGCACGCCGAGAACACGTAGGCTTCCGTCGTCGCGCCCAGCTCGTCGACGCGCAGGTGCTCGGTGGCCGGCGGCAGCGCGGCATCGTCGGCCAGCTCCACGAGGAAGCTGCCGTACGCGGGCGCGAACAGCTCGTCAGCCGTCACGCCGTCGGCCAGCGCCCCGCCGATGGCGTTGCCCACGCACATCTTGAACAGCGCTTCAGCCGCGCCGCCGTATCCCGGCGTGGACACCGCGAGGGCCGCCCCTTCGCCGATAAGACGCTCCACCGCCGAGAGGGCTTCCAGAAGCCCCGCCGCCTCGGGACGAACGCCCGCATAGGAAGCGGGGACGATGCGCACGATGCGATGCCCCGCGCCTTTGAACTCGGGCGACGTCACGCGATCGACCGGCCCCACCGCCGTCGCGAACGACACGAGCGTAGGCGGCACGTCCAAGTCCTCGAACGACCCGCTCATGGAGTCCTTGCCACCGATGGCCCCGACGCCCAGATCGACCTGCGCCATGAGCGCGCCGAGCACCGCCGCCACGGGCTTGCCCCAACGCTCGGGCACGTCGCGCAGCTTCTCGAAGTACTCTTGGAACGTCAAGTACATGTCCGCACGCACGAACCCCGAGGCGACGAGCTTCGCCACGCTCTCGACCACGGCAACGTACGACCCTGCGAACGGATCGGCCTGTGTCAGATACGGGTTGAAGCCCCATGCCATGCCGCTTGCCGTGGTGGTCTCGCCGAGCACCGGCAGCTTGGCCGCCATGGCAAGCGCCGGGGTGAGCTGGCGCGACCCGCCGAACGGCATGAGCACCGTGCCCGCGCCGATGGTCGAGTCGAAACGCTCCGACAACCCCTTGTTCGAGCACACGTTGAGGTCGGAGACAAGCGCCTCCATGCGCTCTGCCAGCGAACCGCCCTCCCACGTGCGCTCATACGCGCTCCCCGGCAGCACCCGCACGTCTTGCTGCTTCGGCGCGCCGTTGGACGCCAAGAACGCGCGGCTCACGTCCACGATGGTCTGCCCGCGCCACGTCATGTGCACGCGCGCCTCTTCGGTGACCTCGGCGATGGGCGTGGCCTCGAGGTTCTCCTCGCGAGCCAGCGCCAAGAACGCCTCCACGTCCTCGGCGGCCAGCGCCACGGCCATGCGCTCCTGGCTTTCGGAGATGGCAAGCTCGGTGCCGTCCAAGCCGTCGTACTTCTTGGGCACGCGATCGAGGTCGATGAGCAGGCCGTCGGCCAGCTCTCCCACGGCCACCGACACGCCGCCCGCGCCGAAGTCATTGCAGCGCTTGATGAGGCGGCACGCCTCGCCGCGGCGGAACAGGCGCTGAATCTTGCGCTCGACCGGTGCATTTCCCTTCTGCACCTCCGCGCCGCAGCTTTCAAGCGAACCCGCGGTGTGCGCCTTCGACGAGCCCGTGGCCCCGCCGATGCCGTCGCGGCCCGTGCGCCCGCCCAGAAGCACGATCACGTCACCCGGAGCCGGCGTCTCGCGCCGCACGTGGTCGGCCGGCGTGGCGCCCACCACCGCGCCGATCTCCATGCGCTTGGCCGCGTAGCCGGGGTGGTACAACTCGTTCACCTGGCCCGTTGCCAAACCGATCTGGTTGCCGTACGACGAGTAGCCCGCAGCCGCCGTCGTCACCAGCTTGCGCTGCGGCAGCTTGCCCGCAAGCGTCTCGCCCACCGGCACCGTGGGGTCGGCCGCGCCCGTCACGCGCATGGCCTGGTACACGTAGCTGCGCCCGCTCAACGGGTCGCGGATGGCGCCGCCCACGCAGGTGGCCGCGCCGCCGAACGGCTCGATCTCGGTGGGATGGTTGTGCGTCTCGTTCTTGAACAGGTACAGCCAATCCTGCTCTTCCCCGTCCACGTCCACCTTGCACTTCACCGTGCAGGCGTTGATCTCCTCGGACTCGTCCAGGCCGGTCAAGATGCCGCGGGCTTTCAGCCAGCGCGCGCCGATGGTGCCCATGTCCATGAGGCACACCGGTTTCTCCTCGCGCCCTAGTTCGCGACGCAGGTCCAGATAGCGCTCGTACGCGGCGCGCACGGCGTCGTCGTCGATGCGCACATCGGCAAGCCGCGTGCCGAACGTGGTGTGGCGGCAATGGTCGGACCAGTAGGTGTCGATCATCTTGATCTCGGTGATGGTGGGATTGCGCCCCTCCTCGGCGAAATAGCGCTGGCAGAACGCGAGGTCGGCCCCGTCCATCGCCAGCCCGCGCTCGGACAGAAACGCCGCCAGCCCCGCCTCGTCCAGATCGAGGAAGCCTTCAAGCACCTCCACGTCGGCGGGCACGGGCTGCTCCATCCGCAGCGTCGTTCGCGGCTCAAGCGATGCCTCGCGGGCCTCGATAGGGTTGATGACGTAGCGCTTGATGGCGGCCACGTCCTCGTCGGAAAGCGCGCCCTCCAGCACGTACACGGTGGCGCTGCGCACCTCGGGACGCGCGCCCTGGCTGATCAGCTGAATGCATTCGCTCGCGCTGTCGGCGCGCTGATCGAACTGGCCGGGAAGGTACTCCACCGCGAACACGACCCCGCCGCGCGCGTCGGGCATCTCCAACGTGGCCACGTCGGACTGCGGCTCGCTGAACACCGTGGGCACGCAACGCGCGAACAGCTCTTCCGAGATGCCCTCCACGTCGTAGCGGTTCAGCAGACGCAATCCCGCAAGCCGCTCGACGCCCACGATGTCGCGCAGCTCGTGCGCCAGCGCCTGGGCCGCGCCGTCGAAACCGGGCTTCTTCTCCACGTAGACACGAGAAACCATGACCCCGCCCTTCTCCTCCGCTTGGCTACTTGCTGGAATCCTTCGCACCGGCCTTGTCAGCCGCACGGGCATCGCCAGACGCGGAGGCCGCATCGGCCTTGCCGGCATCGCCCTTCGCACCTTCGGACGCCCCCTTTTCGGCCTTCGACAACCTGAAGCCGCTACCGAACAAGCCGCGTTTCTTCGGCGCATCGGACTCGGCGCTGGCCCCGGCTCCCTCGGCGCCTTCCTCGGCCTTCGCGGCGGCTTCCTTCTTGGCGGCGCGCTCGGCGGCCTTCTGCTGCTTCTCGGCCGCGCGCATCTCCTTCGTCTTCTTGCTCATCATCTCATCCTGATAGGCGCGACGCACCTTGCGGATCTTCGAGAAGTCCACGTAGAGCGCGCCGATGATGCACGCGTACGCCAAACCGAGCGAGACGTACGTGCCCGCCTCAGGAAGGAACGAGCGCCCCACCCACGACAGCGCCGTCAGCACGATGGCACCGATGAGCAAGCCCCACCACACCTTGCGCAGACGCTTGTACTCGGCAGTGGGGGGATTGTAGTACTGCCGGTCGATCTCGGCTTGCTTCGCGCGCTGGACGCGCTTCTCGGCCTTCTTCTGCTGCTTGGTCTTCACCGTGGGTTGCATGCGCACCGACGAGGCGGCCTTCGTCTTGGGCTTCGCCGACGCAGCGCTCTTGCGCGTCTGCCCGCGATGCTCGTCGGTTTGATAGCGGTCGTTCATAGGGTTGCGCTGGGACATGGTGCTCCCTCAAAAAACTCGTAGGTCCAATACTCAAACTCTCGCAAGCCGAAGGCGACCCGCAAGCCAAAGGCAAACCCGCAGGTTAAACGAACCCCGCAGGTCCACCCAAGTCAGCGAGAGGCGTTGAGGTGCCCGAGGTCGGCGTGAAAGCTTTGCGAAGCGTGCTGTGCACGTGAGCAAAGCTTGGAGCGCCGAGATCGGGTGCCTCAACGCCTCGCAGCGTCGAGGTGTTCCGGCTGCCGTCAGGCAGCCGGAACAAAAGCCCTGCCGGTGATCAGCTCGTAAGCCTGGATGTACTTCTGGCTCGTGCGCTCGATGATGTCCTGCGGCAAGCGCGGCGGGGTGCCCTGCTTGTCCCAGTTGGCAGTGAGCCAGTCGCGCACGAACTGCTTGTCGAAGCTGGGCTGGTCTTTGCCCGCCTCGTACTCGTCACCCGGCCAGAAGCGCGACGAGTCGGGCGTCAGCACCTCGTCGGCCAGGACGATCCTGCCATCGATGCGACCGAACTCGAACTTCGTGTCGGCGATGATCACGCCGCGCTCAGCCGCGTGGTCGCGCGCCTTCGTGTACACCGCAAGCGCCAGGTCGCGCAGCTGCGCCGCATCGTCCTCGCCCACCACTTCGGCCAAACGGTCGAAGCTGATGTTCTCGTCATGATCGCCGATCTCGGCCTTCGTGGACGGCGTGAAGATAGGCTCGGGCAGCTTCGAGGAGTTCACCAGGCCCGCAGGCAACTCGATGCCGCACACGGTGCCCTGCTTCTCGTACTCCTTGAGGCCGCTGCCGGCCAGATAACCGCGCACGATGCACTCAGCCGGGAACATGTCGGCCTTCTTCACCAGCATGAAGCGACCGCGCAGATAGTCGGCGTAGGGCTTGAACTGCTCGGGCAGATCGGCCACGTCGGCAGAGATCAGGTGGTTCTCCACCACCCCGTCCAAAAGCTCGAACCAGAAGCACGACAGCTGCGTGAGCACCGCGCCCTTGTGCGGGATCTCGTCCTCCAAGATATAGTCGAACGCCGAGATGCGGTCCGTCGCCACGAGCAGCAGCGCATCCCCTAAATCGTACAGATCGCGCACTTTGCCTTGCGCATCGGGCTTGATGTCGATTCCGCTCATGCTGGTCCTTTCGTCGCTCTCTCTCGACGTCGCGCGCCTTGGCGCGGCGGTCGGCGCGCCGCCTTCCCCGCCGACGCGTCCCATTATCGTCTATTTTTGGTCTTTGCGCGACTTTCCGCGCGATTTCTGCTGCTTTTGCTGCCGTTGCTGCTTCTGGCCCCTCTGCTGCTCCTCTTCCCAATACAGCGGAATATGGATGGTGAAGGTGGCGCCCTCGCCCTTGCGGCCCTCCACCTGCACCCAGCCGTTGTGGCGATCGACGATCTCCTTCACCACCGACAGGCCGATGCCCAAGCCGCCGCTTTCGCGCGTGCGGCCTGCGTCGGCGCGCCAAAAACGCGAGAACACCATCTTCGCCTCCTCGGGCGAAAGGCCGATGCCCGTGTCCTGCACCGCAATGGACGCCATGATGTCGCCGGCCTTCACACGTACGGAGATGTGACCGCCCTCGGGCGTGTAGCGCACGGCGTTCGAGATGAGATTGGCTGTGGCCTGACGGATCATGTCCGCATCGCCAAATACGCGCACGCCGCGCTCCCGCTCGTAAGACAGCGTAAGACCCGAATCGGCCACGAACGCCTCGTGCGTGGCCACGATGCCCTCGATAAGCTCGCCCACGTCCACGACCTCGGCCTTAAGGGGAGTGGAGCGGTTCTCGAGGCGCGAGAGCTTCAAGATGGCGTCCACGAGGCGGCTCAAGCGCTGCACTTCGGAGTTCACCGTCTCCAAGCGCTCCTCGTCGGCCTCGAACACGCCGTCCACCATGGCCTCCACCGTGGATTGGATGGCCATGAGCGGAGTGCGCAGCTCGTGCGCCACATCGGTGGTGAGGCGACGTTCCAGCTCGCGGTCGCGCTCGATGGAGTCGGCCATTTCGTCGAACGTCTCGCCAAGGTGCGCGATCTCGTCCTCGCCGTGCAGCTCGGTGCGCGCGGACAGGTCGCCCTCTTTGATGGCCTTCGCCGTCTTGGTCATGCGGTTGATGGGGCTCACCAAAGCCCGGGCGAACAGAAAGCCGATGCACGAGGCCAGCACGATGGCCAGCACGGTGGCGAAGGCCATGGCCTGGTACGAGTTATCAAGAAACGCCTCGTCGGTTTGCGTGGTCAGCGTCTCGGAGCCGTACACCCACACGCGCACCGACCCCACGGCCACGCCGTCCACCTTGACCGCGGCCGAGGCGAACCGATTGCTGTCGGCGGCCGGAGGCGTGAGCGTGCGCGACCCGGACCCTACGCCATCCCCGCCGTCCATGCCGTTGTCGATGCTAATCTCGGACGACGACCACACCACCGTGCCCGCCGGGTCGCCGGTGCGGTTGTCGACGATGTCCACGGCCACGCCCTCGCTCAATCCGGCGGCGTACTGGCCGATGCGGAACACCTCTTCGCTGCGCAGCGTGCCGGTGCCGGGTTTCTCCTCCGTGCCAGCGTACACGGCCGCGATGCGCTGGGCCGTCGATTCGGCCAACGATTCCATGTTCGATTCGGTGTAGGTTTGGAAATGCTGCTCCCACACGAACGAGAGCACGCCGATGGCCACGAGGGCCGTCATGATGGCCACGAACGCGAACGCAGCGGTCACGCGCGTTGTGTACGTAAAATTATCCCAGCTGAAACGCTTGCGAGGACGCTTCCTGCGCCCCTCGCCCTCGGAAGCGCGCGCAGCGGAGCCAGCCGCGCCGTCCTCGGCCTCCACCCTAATGCGCTCGACCGCCCCCGAGGCGCCCGTCGCATCGGACGGGCGCTCGAAAGCGGTCGTATGCTGTTCGCCCTGTTGCCCCACGTCGGATTACTGCGTGGCTTTGGTGGGATCCTCGAAGCGGTACCCCACGCCGTGCACCGTGTGCAGCCACTTCGGGTTGCGCGGGTTGTCGCCGATCTTCGCGCGCAGGTTCTTCACGTGGCTGTCGATGGTGCGCTCGTAGCCCTCGAAGTCGTAGCCAAGCACCTTCTCCACCAGCTCCATGCGCGAGTACACGCGACCCGGATAGCGCGAGAGCGTGGTGAGCAGCTTGAACTCGCTAGCCGTAAGATCGATCTCTTCGCCGTTGACGAGCACCTTGTGGCCCGACACGTCGATGGTGAGCTCGCCGAACTCCAACACCTCGCGCTGCGGCTCGCTGTCGGCATTCACGCGGCGCAGAAGCGCGCGGGAGCGGGCCACCAGCTCGCGAGGGCTGAAGGGCTTCACCAGGTAGTCGTCGGCGCCCAGCTCCAGGCCAATGATGCGATCCTCCACCTCGCCCTTCGCGGTGAGCATGATGATGGGCACGTCGGAGTTGTCGCGGATGGCGCGGCACACGCGCTCGCCCGGCACACGGGGAAGCATGAGGTCGAGAACGACCAGATCGAAATGGTGCTTCGAGAACTCCTCGAGCGCCTCCTGGCCGTCGCCGACCGCCGTCACCCAGTAGTTCTCGCGTTCGAGATACGCCGTCACGGCATCGCGGATGGCTTTTTCGTCCTCAACCAAGAGAATACGTCGCGTTTCGTTGCTCATGGATCACTCCTCAAGCTTGTCGTCGTCTCGGCAGCGGAACCGACCTCGCTGCGCGGACCAGCCCCAAAACCCGCTGATCGTGTTTGCAGTTATTGTAGCAATTCCCCTGGACGCAGCTGGAACCTGTGCGGGAAATGACACAATAAACACCATGGTAACCCGCAGATCGACACATGCCAGCCACGCGCGTCCAAGCGGCTCGTCCAAACGCCGTGCGAACAGGCGCAACGCCGCAAGCGCGAAGGGCGCGCTCTACGCGGGCGGCGAGGGCGCGAACGGCCGCGGCGGTCACGTGGGAAACGTGGCCGGACTGGGCGGCCCCGCAGATGCGGGCAGCGCGCGGCGCGGCACGCCCAGCGTGGGCAACGTTGCGGGCCTCGGCTCCGCAAGCGGCGTTGGCGGGCCGCATCGGCGCGCTTCCGGCGCAGGTCGCTTCCGCTCCGCGACGAGCCCGACCCCCCGAGCCGCCTCCGTGCGCCCCTCGGCGCGCACGTCCTCACGCGGCCCCGCGCATGGCTCCCCGCCCTCAGGCGGTGTGCGCGTTCCCACGCCGAGCGGCGGCGAGGTGCTGCTCACCCGGCGCCACTTCTTGTACGGAGCGCTCGGCATCGGCGCGTTGGCGGCAGCGGGCGCCGGGGGAACCGTGATCGCGCAGCAGATGGGAAGCGCATCGGACGACGACGTCGCCGTGCTCGAAGTGCCCAAGAGCGCCGTGACCGCCGTGATCGCCTCCGACGCCTTCGCGGAAGTGGACTTCGCAGAGCGCATGCAGCTGGCCAGCACCTGCGAGCTGCCCTACGGCTCGCTCGTCTGGGCGAATGACGACGAGATCGCCGCATGCCTGTTGCCGGGAGAGACCGGCAAGCCGCTCACGCAGGTGGCGCTGCTGTCGCTCTCGTCGGGCAGCTACGCCACCGTGCTCGAGCGGGCCGTGGGATCGGACGAGGGCTTCGAGGTGTACGACGTGCGCGCCACCTCGTCGGGCCTTGTCTGGACCGAGGCCGACATCCTCGACGGCGTGTGGCGCATCTACACCGCCCGATCAGACGGATCGAGCCTCGGCACGCCCACCCTCGTCGACGAGGGCAACGCCGATTGGGAAACCCCCGCCATCGCCGCGGTGGGCAACCGCGCGTTCTGGCAGGTTCTGCCGAAGGCCGACGGAGCGAAGCGCACCGAGGACTCGCTGCTTAAGCGCGCCACCATGGGGGCGACGGACGTCGAGGTGGCGTGGACGTCGCACGGGCGCATGGCATCGGCTCCCTACGGTCTGGAAGATTCGCTCGTCATCACGCCGCGCGCCGACACCGGATCCGTCCACTACCAGCTCACCCACCTCGACGCGGCCTCGGGCGAAGCGCTCGACACCCTCGTGCTGCCCTCGTCCATGAAGCCGCTCGAAGCCGGTTACGGCGCGACGGGCTTCACGTTCGCGTTCGACGGCGCGTACCAGTACGGCGACGGCATCGCCGACCTCGGCACGTACCTGCCCGCCGCCACCGTGACCGATGGCGGCTACAGCGCAGCGCCCTGGGTGCGCTTCGACCGCTCGCCTTCGGCGGCGCCGGCGTGGTGCGGGTCGTTCTTCATGGTGAAGTCCACGTCAGCCGTGTGCGGCGTCGATCTGGATGCCCGCGAATGGTTCGCGTTCGACGTGGAAAGCGGCGCGGACACCTACGGGGAGTACCTTGCCTCCACCGGCATCCGCGACACTGTGGTGACCTTCTCCAACATCGACGACAAGCCCGTGAATGCCGACCCTCGGAAGTGCTGTCTCGTCCGCGTCTGGACACCGACGGCGTAAGCGCGAGCGCATGCGGGCTGCAAGCGGTCGCGAGCGCGAGGTCCACACGCGCTTGCGACCACTCGCGTACCGTTGCAAGCGCGTCAGGGGCTTCCTGCCGTCTGCCAAAGCGCTGTCTGCCGCGCGAGTCTCCACTTCCTCGGGCGGTCCCCATTTCCGACAGAGCTCCGACGACGCACTTTCGCCAAAGTCAACCAAAGGTAAGTCGAGTCACGCACCGGTTCATTTCGCTATTCCAAATCGCTCTTCAGCGCCATATTTCTGGCATGAGCCACCCGTACACGATCGAAAGCGCTGCCCACACGTATACGGACGGATACAAGATGGCGCTCGCCAGTGCGGACAACCACATTCCGACGAGCAAAAGGCATCACATCAAACCCGTTTCATGACGCGCAAACGCAACGAAACGGGCGTGCGATAGAGCGCTCTTCCATAGACGTGCGAAGGTGGACTTCACAGATACTTGTCATTGCGTTCTTTCCTGATCTCCAACATCAAATTGACGTTGGCCTGCTCAAACTCGTTGAGTTGCGAAGGCATCGCATCGAACTCTTCGGGAGTATACAACTGGCGATACCAACTGCACGACGAGAAGTGCTCGGCAAGATCTTCCCGAACGAACCCTCGCCCATGTCGCGCATATATCTCGTTATGTGCGACATAGAGGTCCCATTCGGAAAGGTTCTCGAGTTCTTCTCGGGTGTAATATCTCATATCGCTATCCGGAAGAACGTACTCTGAATTTTCGGCAAATCCAGATTCGACGTCTCCAGAAGAGTCGGTCAGCGAGCCCGTCCACGATGTGCTCGTCCACAAATACGCCAAGCTGGCACCCACCAGACCGATCATGCAAAGCAGTATGCCAAGAACAATGAAATATGGTAGCAGAACTCGAACTCTCACGAAATCACCCCAGATCAATAGCAGGTGGAGGATAGTCGGGCGGATAGCGTGCCACCAGATCCTCCCTCGTGAGCTTCCATTCGTCAAGCGCGATCGGCAACTTGGCCCCATCCGGCGCAACGTTCTTTTCCATCATCCTGAGAAGCGCATGCCCGTCCACGAGCTCCATGCTCCCATTGAGGTCGCACGCATATTTCTGAGCTTCGGGAGTGAACTCGCTCGTCGTCACGAAGATAAGCCGTTTCGCATGGAGAACCGCATTGGCTCCGTAAAGTTTTTGAAGAAGCGGACGACCAACCTTGTGCGACAGACTAAAGCACTTGCACTCCACCAACGCCACCAACTCCGAACCCTCGTACAGCAGCACGTCGCACCCGCCATCATTTGTCGCAGGAGTCACTTCGGCGCGGTAACCCTGAGCGCGAAAAAGATGAGCGCAAAACTTCTCGAATTCCGTATAGCTCTTGCTCTCCCCATACCGCTCAACAAGAGAGTCAAGCGTATTTGCTTCAGCTATCATCCGCTTCATGCGTAACGCTTGCTGATACTTAGTCGCTTCCTCGGAACTCTGAGCGATAGTCACGTCCCTCCTCCGCAACGCATTCACCAGCCATACAATATGGACAGGTTGCGTGCTGGAAATGCGAAATCCACCCACTTCAAGCACGCTTTTACCATAGCAGATCGCGTTATTCGCTCTGCGCCTGTCGCAACTACCGTCTTTATTGGGAAACCGCCATTGGGGGTAGACGAGGAAAAAATGCCCTGTCCCGTCGTCAAACCGGCGAGCAATGGACACCGTATCATTTAGCTTGATGTGATACGTTTCGCGAAACAGCTGCCGCAAATAGACAAGATATGTCTGCCTCGCTACAACAAAGAACGCGACCACCAGCGAAGCGAGAATGACAAGAAGGAAAGCCGACAGACCGAGGACATTCCCCTCAACCACGGAAATCGCCTCCTCACCATCCCTCGATACTCCGCAACACGCCAAGTATACACGACGAAAGAAATCGGCGGGAAACAAACAGTGGATCAAGCCCCTTTCACCCCCTTCCCCGCCTCTGAAGCCACCCCTCCCCCGGCTCCAAAACCTCATCATCCCGCCTTGCGTGCAGCCTACACATTCGCGCTTGCAAAAACCCCTGCCCGCAACGATCCGCCCGCAGTCAAAAGGAGCGAATCCACCGCCACTTTATGGCAAAGCTCACCGAAGCGGGGAGGGGATACTAACAAGAGAGCTCTTGCCCATAGCGCTGGACGGGCTGCCTAACACCGACCTCGCGCAAGGGCTTTCCATGGATGTCTATCCCGTGGGAGACTGCGCGAACCCCTTCAACATCGGCGAGGCCATCTGCACCGCCAACGCCGCCGCACGGACCATCTGAGAAAGCCCCTTCCCGAAGCGCGGCCTCGGCAGACCTGTCGGGGCCGCGCCGGCACGAGGGGCCTACGCCGTCGGCAGGAAGACCCCCTCCCATTCGAGCGCAGCCCCGTTGCCAGATCGGCGGCCCATCGCTGCGCACACCCGACGACCCC
>NZ_PPEL01000088.1 GCF_002899695.1 Rubneribacter badeniensis | reverse complement strand
TCGGCCGCCTCGGTCAGGCTGAACCCCGCCGCGACGGCCTCCACGGCGAGCTCCCTGGTCTCCAACGGGTACATGCGGACTCCAATCCGGACACCGGAGTGTCCAACTTTTTGTCCGCACCCCCTTTGAAGCTTAAAGGGGACTCGAAAACGACTCCTGCGGCCCTTTCAGCGCTGTGCGAGCGAGCTACGGTAATATTTGGAGAAAAATTTTCAAATCCATTACCGTAGCGATACGTGGGTTCTCTTTTGGGTTGAATGTGGTTGAATGTCGGGTTGAATGGCTGAATGTCGCGACACGGCGATGCAGCCTGCACTTGCGCTGACATTCAGCCGTGCGAATATCGTGCGAGAACGAAACATCCCCTACCTGCCCCTTTGCGCGCAGGGTTCATTCGCGAGCTGTTCTGCGCCGAGGCCGAGCTTCCTGTCATGGGGTTTGACGGGATTACGGCGCAGCGGCCAAGCAATGTTCCGGCGGCGGTAGGCTATGCGCGTCCCATGCGGAGACTCTCCCGGGGTCAGGGGGAGGAAGTTGCGTGGTTTCATTCTGGTGGGGGTATAATGCTTGACGGTGCATATTCCGGTTGTATGGGCGCGTTGGGCGCGATAGGAAGGGAAGGCTATGTCGGAGATGATCTCGCTCGAGGAGGCGCGCGCGCTCGTGCTGTCGCACGTTCGCCCGCTGCCGGTGGAGACGGTGCCCGTGCTGGAGGCCGTGGGACGCGTGGCCGCGGCCGATCTGGCAAGCGACATCGACATCGCCCCGTTCGCCCATTCGGCCATGGACGGGTTCGCGGTGCGCGCGTCCGAGCTAGCCGAGGCGTCGCCGGAGTCTCCCGTGGAACTGGACGTCATCGCCGAGGTGGCGGCGGGCGACGTGTTCGAGGGCGTCATCGGGGCCGGCCAGTGCGTGCGCATCATGACGGGAGCGCCGCTGCCCGCCGATGCGGACGCCGTGGTGAAGTACGAGGTGGTGAACGCGGTGTCGGGCGACGGCAAACCCGGCAGCCGCGTGGCGTTTCGCGCGCCCGCGGACGCGCGCGCGAACGTGCGCGAAGCGGGCGAGGAGGCGCGCGCGGGCGAGGTGGTGGTCGGGCGCGGCGAGGTCGTCGGCACGGCCGGCGTGGGCTTTCTCGCAAGCTGCGGCATCACGGAGATGCCGACGTACCGCCGCCCGCGCGTGGCGGTGATCGCCATCGGATCGGAGCTGGTCGCTCCCACTGAGGTACCCGCACCCGGCAAGATCCGCAACTCGAACAGCTACGCGTTGGCTGCCTGCGCGCAGGCAGCAGGTGCCGTGCCCGTCGTTCTGCCCATCGTGGAGGACACGCACGAGGCGCTTGCCGCCGCCGTGCGCGACGCGGCGGCGTCGTACGACTTCGTGGTGACGAGCGGCGGCGCATCCAACGGCGACTTCGACTTCATCAAGCCGGTCGTCGAAGAGCTGGGGCAGCTGCTCATGACCACGGTGAACATGCGTCCGGGCAAGGCCCAGACGTTCGGCCTCGTGGACGGCACGCCCGTGTTCGGCCTTCCCGGCAACCCGGCGGCGGCTTACGTGGGCTTCGAGATGATCGTCCGTCCGGCGCTGCGCAAGATGCAGGGCTTCTCGCGCTTCGAGCGGCCCGTCGTGAAGGCGCGCCTGTCGACCGACGCGAAGAAGAGGGACCCCCGCCGCATCTTCTTGCGCTCGACGCTTTCCAAAGACGAGGCGGGCGACTATGTGGTGACGCCGGCGAAGAACCAAAGCTCGGGGCTGTTCGGCCCCATCCAGCGCAGCAACTGCATGGCCATCCTGCCGGAGGGTTTGGAATCGCGTACGGCGGGTTCCGTGGTGGAGTGCGTGCTGCTCGACGTGTCCGAGGAAATCGTACTGTAGGAGGGTCGTATGTCCGAGAATCCCATCACCTTCGCCATCGTCACGTGCTCCGACACGCGCGGCATGAAAGAGGACACGGCGGGCGCGGCGCTCGAAGCGCTCATCGCCGAGAACGGCTGGGAGTGCAAAAGCCATGTGGTGGTGCCCGACGAGCGGCCGTTCATCGCGTCGGCCATCGTGCGCGCATGCGACGAGGCCGACGTGGACGTGGTGCTGACCTGCGGCGGCAGCGGGCTTTCGCTGCGCGACGTGGCACCCGAAGCCACGATGGACGCATGCGAGCGCAACGTGCCCGGCATCGCCGAGGCCATGCGCGCGCACTCGCTGACCATCACCCCCTACGCGATGCTCTCGCGCGCCGTGTGCATGCAGCGGGGGCGCCACCTCGTGATCAACCTGCCGGGAAGCGAGAAGGCCGCACGCGAGAACTGGGACGGTGTCGTGGCCGCGCTGCCGCATGCTGTCAAGATGATGGCCGGCGGCGGGCACTGAGGCTTCGGAAGAGGCCTTTCCGGAGGAGTCGGAAGGGGCGACTGGGGCTGCGATAGGGCGGGATGCCGCATGGCGTGTGCCGTGCGACATGTGGCGCATACTGCGCGCCGTGCGGGAAAATGGCGCGAAAATGGCCACGGAACCGCGTTCTGGCACGGATCGCGGCCCTGTCGGCCCCCTTTCGCCGCCAAGCCTCGCCGAAACCCCAGGTCGCGCAAATCGACCAGGCAGACGCGCCCCGATCTCGGGCCGATTCCGTGCCAGAACGCGGTTCCGTGGCCATTTTCGGCGCTCGCGCGTGCACGGAGCCCTGGAACGAACGGGCGCAAGGAAAACCGCGCCGGGTTAGGACCGTCGATCGGCGATATGCCGCCTCGTGGGTTTTCCGAGAAGCGCCGAGCGAGCCGTGAGGCAGGGCCGCTAGAATCCCACGGTCATGTGGAGATGGTAGAAGCCGATGCGCGTGACGAAGACGGCGAGCAGCGCGAGGATGCTTGCGGTGATGCGCAGGACGATCACGAGGCGCTCGGGCTGCGTGCGTCGAATCGACCAGGCAGCCGCCGCTGCTCCGAGCACGCCGAGCGCGCAATGCGCGATGACAGCCGCTTCGTAATGCGGCACGAGCGAGGCGGCCGTGAACTCGTTGTTCGCAATGCCTCCGAGGCTTTCCGCGTGCATTCCCAAAACGATGGCACCTGCGGCGAGCGCGCCGAACGAGACGATGGCAAGCGCTGCCTCCAGTCCGCGCGATCGGACGCGCGCCGCACCCAGGCATAGCAGCCCCAGCACAGGCCCCGCCAAGAGCGCCCCCAGGACAAGGTTCGCCGGCGTGAACGGGGTGTCCCAGGTGGGCACGGTGCGCACCGCGTATGCGAGGGACGTGCAGACGGCGAGCATGCATCCCGCGCCGATGCCGAGCAAAAGCCAGAGCCGTGCGAGCGCGTCGGGGAACCGCTCTTTGAAAGACGCCATCCAGTACGATCCTGCGAGGAACAGAAACGCAACGGCGGCCAACACCTCGTTTGAGAGCGGCGAGCGCCCGACGCCCGAGAACACGTGCAGCGCGTTGGCGGGCGTGCCGAGGTGCGTGGCCGAGGCGATGAACCCAACGAGCGCAATGGAGAACGGAAGCGCCACCATGCGGTCGAGCCGCACGGCGGCTTCGCGACCGGGGACGCCAAGCCGTGCGAGCGCAAGCGCGATGAACGCCACCACGCCGGCCGGGGCGAGCGTGGTGAACAGCGCGAGCGAGAACGCGTCGAATCCGCTCGTCATAAGCCGATCTCCCCCCGGTTGACGATGCGTCCTCCGCCGTCCTCGGCTGCGAGCGCAGCGGGAGAGGGCAGGATGTAGAGGTTCGGGCTGGTCGCGCTTTCGTCCGGCAGCGGCATGATGGAGCGCACGGCATCGGGGTGGCGCTCGTGCAGCTCGAAGGCCGCGCCGAAGTCGAGAGCGCGCAACGGGCACGCCTCCACGCAGATGGGCCGCGCGCCTTGCGCCACGCGGTCGCGGCATCCGTCGCATTTGCTGGAGCGCTTGAGCCGTGCGTCGATGCGCGGCGCGTGGTAGGGACAGGCCATGGTGCAGTATCCGCAGCCGATGCACTTGCCCGCGTCGGGCCACACCAAATCCAGCTCGTCTTTGTGCATGGCGCCGGTGGGGCATACCTGCGCGCATGCGGGGCTGTTGCAGTGATTGCACGCAAGTGAGATGTGGTAGGCAAACACGTTGTGGGCGAAGACGCCGCCTTCGCCGTCTTGCTGCGACCATGAGCCGCCTTCGTAGTCGATCACCATGCGAAACGCGTCGCCCGTGCCGTGGTCGCGGTAGTCCTTGCAGGCAAGGACGCAGGTACGGCATCCGGTGCAGCGCGTGTTGTCGAAGAAGAATCCCCGTGGCATGGCATCGCTTTCGTGATGGTGGCAGGGTGCATTGTAGCGCATTGAGAGAGGTCGGAGCGTCCTGTTCTCAAAGCGCTCCGCGGTTTCGCGGCCTCGCGAGGGGCGCGCAAGCCGGAGGAGGGCTTTCGCGAAGCCGCCGCTCGCTTTCCCGCCGTCGTGCGCCCCTTTCTTTGCGAGGGCTCATGGCGGCGGGGCCGCGTCGGGCGCGTGAGCCCCCGACGCGGCGCGACGGTGCGGCACGGCCTACGCGGCCGGAACCCCCGTCACCTCTTTTCCGTTGGCGATGGCACCGGTCGCATCGCCGGGCTCCTTCGCGGCGGGGCAGGGCAGGATGGCGATGGAGGGCGTTGTCTCGTCGGGCGAGGGCATCGGCGCGATGCCGGCCACCGTGCCCTCGTGGGCGGCGCGCAGCTCTTCGATGTCGCCGAACTCGAGGGCGCGCAGCGGGCACGCCTCCACGCAGATGGGCTTCAGCCCTGCGCTCACGCGCTCGGCGCAGCCGTCGCACTTCACGCCCTTCTTCGCCTCCTCGTCGAGGACGGGCACGTTGTAGGGGCACGTCTCCACGCATGCGCCCACGCCCGTGCACTTCTCCTCGTCGATGAGCACGAGTCCCGTGTCGGTGTCTTTGGAGATGGCGCCCGACGGGCACTTGGCCATGCAAGCGGGCATCGCGCAGTGCTGGCAGCCCAGCGATACGTGGTAGGCGAACGCGTCGGACGTGTACGTGCCGTCGCCGGCGTCGGTCCAGGCGCCCCCTTCGTAATCGTAGACGTGGCGGTAGGCGATGGTTTGCGGCAGGTTCTTGTAGTCCTTGCACGCCATCTCGCAGGTGCGGCAGCCCGTGCAGCGCGTGCTGTCGAAGTAGAATCCGTACTGGGTCATGTCGTCTTCCCCCTTTTAAGCCTTCGTGACCTGGGCGATGATGGAA
This sequence comes from Rubneribacter badeniensis, assembly GCF_002899695.1. GTDB lineage: Bacteria > Actinomycetota > Coriobacteriia > Coriobacteriales > Eggerthellaceae > Rubneribacter > Rubneribacter badeniensis. The sequence continues at coordinate 7,425 of NZ_PPEL01000088.1, read as the reverse complement.
TGCGCCGGGCCGTTGCCCTTCGCGAGCGGCGTGGGCTTGTACGTGGTGAGCGTGTTCACGCACGCGCCCGTGTCCACGCGGTCGCCGTCCATGTCGGCGTTGTGCCACGCGCCCTGCGGGATGCCGATGGTGCCGGGGACGATGCGCGGCGTCACCTTCGCTTCGATGCGGATCTCGCCGGCGGGGCTTTTCACGGCCACCGTGTCGCCGTCGGCGATGCCGCGCGGCTCGGCGTCGAGCGGGTTCATCCACAGCTGCTGGCGTGCCACCTGCTCAAGCTCCTCGATGAAGCCGAACGACGAGTGCGTGCGGCTCTTGTGGTGGAAGCCCGCGCAGTACAGCGGGTACTCGTCGGTTACGCTGCCGTACCCTTGGAAGCCCGGCGTGAACACGGGGATGGGGTTGATGACCTCGTCGTCTTCCAACTCCCATGTGGCGGCGATGTCGGCCAGCTGTTCGGAGTAGATCTCGATCTTGCCGGACGGGGTTCCAAGCGGGTTCTTTGCGGGATCGGTGCGGAACGCTTCGAGCCCGATGACCGGATCGAGGGTGCGCTTGTACACGCCCTGCTCGCGGATCTCGTCCCAGCTGGGCATGTCGCCGTCGGCTTCCGCGCCGGCTTCGTAGAGCTCTTGGATCCATTGCTCTTGCGTCTTGCCTTCGGTGAAGGCGTCCTTCATACCGAACTTGTCGGCGATGTCCGCGCACACATCGTAGCTGGAGCGGCACTCGCCAGGCGGCTCCTGAGCCGGACCGCCCACCACGACGGCCGTGTAGTACTCGGTGTAACCTTGCGTCTGCATGTTCAGCTGTTCGGAGCGCATGGCGTCGGGAAGCAGGATGTCGGCGTATTTGGCCGAGTCGGTCATCACGGTGTCCCACACCAAGATGAACTCGCATTTGTTTTCGTCGGTCAGCACGTCGTGGGTGTAGTTGATATCGCCGTGCTGGTTCGTCAGGCAGTTGCCCGCGTAGTTCCAGATGAGCTTGATGTCGCTCGAAAGCTTGTCGGCGCCGCTGATGCCGGCGTTGGTGGCGGTCATCTCGTGGCCGTGATCGACGGCGTTCACCCATTGGTACACGGGGATGGCCGTCTTCACCGGGTTCTCGAACGGAAGGCCGCCGACGAGGCTGACGGACGGGCATGCCTCGCGCTGTCCGGTGTTCGTGCCCGGAAGGCCGATCTTGCCGATGAGGATGGGCAGCATGCAGATGGCGCGGCAGGTGTCCTCGCCGTTGGTGTGACGCTGCGGCCCCCAGCCCTGCGCGATGAACGGGGCCTCGGCTGCTGCGATCTCGTCTGCGAGCGCGCGGATGGTGTCGGCGGGAATCTGCGTGATGGGGGCGGCCCATTCGGGGGTCTTCTCCACCATGTCGTAGCCCTCGCCCATGAGGTAGGCGCGATAGGACTTGTTCTGCCCCTTGGCGCTCTCGGGCATCGTCTCCTCGTCGTAGCCCACGCAATAGGTGTGCAGGAATTCGAGGTCGATTTGGTCGTTCACCACCCATTCGTGCGCGATGGCGCTTGCCAGGGCGGCATCGGTGCCGGGGCGGATGGGCAGCCACTCGTCGGGATGACCTGAAGAGCTCTCGTTGAGGCGGTAGTCGATGTTGACGATGCGTCCGCCGCGCTTCGTGACGGCCTCGCGCACGCGGGCGAAGTCCCACACCGCGTTCGCGCCGCCCATGCGGGTTTCGGCGGGGCTGTTACCGAACATCACCACGAGGTCGGAGGCGCGCTCGGCCTCCGAGAACGAGGAGGCGTTCAAGGCGTCGTAGGGGCCGAAGACGCTGCCCTTCTCCTTGTCATTGCCGTACATGAACGGCATGGCGGCCGACAGCATGTTCGTCGAGTAATCGTATGCCTGGTTGACGTAGCCTCCCAGCATTCCCAGCAGACGCAGCCCAGGCTGCTTGCCCGTGCACGAGTACATGCCGGTGGCGTAGTTCACGTAGATGGCCTCGTTGCCGTACGTGTCGATGACGCGCTTGAGCTCGCTGGCGATGGTGTCGATGGCCTCGTCCCAGCTGATCTCCTCGAACTTGCCCTCGCCGCGCTTGCCAACGCGCTTCATGGGCTTCGTCAGGCGGTCGGGATGGTTGATCCAGCGGCGCATGGAGCGGCCGCGCAGGCAGGCGCGGGCCTGCAGGGCGTCGTCGCCGGTGTTGTCGGACTCCATGTAGACGATCTTGCCATCGCGGCTGTGCCACTGGAAGACGCAGTTTCCGCCGCAGTTCACATTGCACTGGCTCCAGGCGATCTGGTCGGCGGGCGCGTCGGCTGCGCCGTTCGCGCTGTCTTTCTGGCTTTGCGGCGCGCATCCGTAGAGCGCGGAGCCGGACGCCCCGGCAAGCGCAAGTCCTGCGAGCGACCCTTTGACGAACGTGCGGCGCGACAGCGCCGATTCGCGTGCGGTCATGGTTCCCTCCTTTGGTTCGGTTGTTCCTCTCGCCATGATCAAAACTATCGGAATTGCGCGGCCGGCGAATCACACCGTGCATGTGATTTAAGGGAAAAACCCCAGGTCGATCCTTTGGCTTCAATGAAAACCTGCTCGGTTCGCCATTGTGGGTATGCTACCATGCTGCCAATGCGACGGCAGAGGGGGTGAGAGCGGGATGACGCAGACGGGCGCGCGCACGCACGTGTCGAGTTGGGGCTATGCGTGCTTTCTCACGGTGAACGCCACGTCCATCTGGGGCGGCGTGTTCCCGTTTCTGCCGCTTGAGTTCCAAACCGCGGAGGTCACGCTCACGTTCTTCTTGGCCCAGGCGCTTGCGTTCGGCGGGACGTTCGTGGCGAGCATGCTGGGGGCGTATCTGTTTCCGCATGGCGCGCGGCGCATGCTCGTGTCGCTGAGCGCGCTGCTCGTGTTCGGCGGATCGGCATGCCTCATCGCGGCCATGTACGTGGCGACGGCGGCGCTTGCGCTGGTGGCGGGCGGCGGCGTGCTTTTAGGCACGGGAAGCGCGGGTTTGTTCATGCTGTGGCAGCGTTACTTCGCGTCGCTTCCTCCGGCTGCGGGCAACCTGAGGCTTGCCGTGGGCACGGCCATCGCGCCGCTCATCTACTTCGGGCTGTATCTCGTCCCCATCGCGTTGACGGCCTTTCTCGTGCCGCTCGTGTTCGTGCCGCTGTGCGGCTTGTGCATCGCGTTGTCGGTGCGCGAGATGCAGGTGGACCAGCCCATGTTCGAGGATGTGCCGCGCCAGCATCCGCGCGTGTACCGCCAGGTGGTGGCCGACTACTGGCGCAGCGCGCTGTGCGTGGGGTCGCTCGCGTTCGCAAGCGGCGTGATTCGCGGTATCGCGGTCTTGCACGAGGAGATCGCCGCGGTGGTGAACGGCGCTTCCATGGTGGGTTCGTTCGCATCGGCGGTGGTGCTTTTGGTGCTGTGGCATCGTATGAGCTTCCGCTTCGGGCTGACATCGGTGTTTCGCGTGGTGTATCCGCTGGTCGTCACCGGATTTCTGCTGCTGCCGTTTCTGGGGGCGGGCTACCTCAACCTGTTCGCCGGCTTCACGTATCTGGTGTTCTCGCTCGTGCAGATGCTTATGATGATGCAGTGCGCGCAGGTGTCGCGCGACCGCGGCATCAACCCCGTGTTCATCTACGGATTCTTCGGCGGCGTGGCTTACCTCATGCAGAGCGTGGGCTTTCTGTTGGGCTGGACGAGCGAGTTCGTGTCGGCGGATGGGCGCGAGTGGTTGTTCTTCGTGGCCATGGTGTCGAGCTGGGTGCTCGGCCTCACGTTGCTTGCGGCCACGGGCACGTTGTTCAAGCCGCTTGCGTCGAAAGGGGCGACGTCGGTCGATCCCATCGAGTTCTTGCCGTCTGCGGTGGGGGCGGGCGGGGCCGCCGCGTCCGCGAGGCCCGCGCCGAAACGGCGGCGCAACCGCCCGTCGGCCTCCGAAGATGCCGGAGCCATTCGTGACCGCACGTCCAAGCAGTGCCGCCGGCTGCAGGAGGAGTACGGGCTGTCGTCGCGCGAGACGGAGGTCATGGAGCTCATCGCACGCGGAAACAGCATGGCGAGCATCGCCGAGCGCCTGGTCATCAGCGAGAACACCGTGCGCACCCATGCGAAGCACATCTACACGAAGCTCGACATCCACAAGCGCCAGGAGCTGCTCGATATGCTGAGCGAGTGAGGCGGGGCTTCGCGGCGTGCGGTGTGAGGCGCGCGGCGCATGTCGTACGTCGTGCGGTGTGCAGCGTGCGGTGTGCGGATGGGAGGCGATTCCCCGGATGGTCGGGTCGGAAGCGGGGTGGATCCAGTCGCGACGGGGAGGGGCTTCGCGGCGTGCGCCGTACGGCATGCGGCGCATACCGTGCGTCGTGCGGGAAAACGGCGCGAAAATGGCCACGGAACCGCGTTCTGGCACGGAACCGGTCCGAAATCGGGGCGCGACCGCCCGGTCGATTTGCGCGACCTGGGGTTTCGGCGAGGCTTGGCGGCGAAAGGGGGCCGGCAGGGCCGCGATCCGTGCCAGAACGCGGTTCCGTGGCCATTTTCGGCACTCGCGCGTGCATGAAGGGGCGAGGTTCCGCGTTCGAGGGCAAGAAGGTTGTTCGACGTTCGTCGCTCGCGCGCGTGCGAAAGGGCGAGGAGCCGCTTTTGGGGCTGGGAGGCGCAATCGGACGTCGGGATCGGACGCTTGAAGGTCTTCCGTGCCGACCGGCCGGGCGGTCGCCGCTTTTGCCTGCCCAAGGCGCCGCTGACGCGCGTCGGCGTGCGCGGCAGGGCGCATGCCGAGCGCTTGCGGGATGCGAATCGTCGCAGGTCTGCCGCGGCCACCCTCTTTTCCGCATGCGCGCTGTGCGCGGAGCGCGTCCCGGCGCTGCGGGGCGCGCCCGAGTGCTATACTGATGCGCGTTCCAACAGGAAAGGCGCACAGCATGACGGCACAAGAGCTCCCCAACGGATTCACCGGTTTCTCGCAGCGCAAGCCCGAGGGCTTCGTCTCGGCGCGCGACGCGATGGGCGGACACCCGCCGCTGGACGGCCCCGGCGCGTTCGGCGCACGACCGCGTGCGACGACGGCGGTTCCCAGCGCCTACGAGGCCGGCGCTGCTGCGTTCGGCAATGGGGCGCAGGGCGCGTTCCAGTATGCGCGCGATCATGCGCGTCCCGAGGGCGGCGCCGCGCAGTTCGATCCCGAAAAGCTGCGCATGATCTCGGCCGCCGACCGCCGTTGGGCGTGGACGGAGGTCGATCTGAACGCCATCCGCCACAACGTGGCGTCCATTCGCCAGCGCATCGAGAGCGGCGTGCGGATCATGGCCGTGGTGAAGGCCGACGCGTACGGCCACGGTGCGGTGCGCGTTGCCAAGACTGCGCTCAACTCCGGGGCCGACTACCTGGGCGTCGCCACTGTCGACGAGGCCATTCAGTTGCGCGAGGGCCTGGTGAACGCTCCCATCCTCGTGCTGTCGCAGCCTCCGGCTGCTTCCATTCCCCTGCTTTTAGCCTACAAAGTGATGCCGAGCGTCTACACGCCCGATTTCGCCATCCAATACGCCGAGACGGCAGATTCGTTCGGGTTGCGCGCGCCATATCATCTGGCGGTGAACACGGGCATGAACCGCATCGGCGTGCGCCACGACGAGGTGGTGGAGTTCATGGGCCAGGTGAGCTTCCATCGCGCCCTCGACCTCGTGGGCACGTTCACCCACTTCGCCACGGCAGACAGCGCCGAGACGCTGGACTTCCAGATTCAGGCGAAGCGCTTCATCGAGGCCGTCACGGCGCTGCGGGCGGCTGGTTTCGATCCCGGCATCGTGCATGCGTCCAACACCGCCGCCGCCATCCGCTATCCGGATGTGCACTTCGACATGGTGCGCCTTGGCATCGGGATGTACGGCTTGCAGCCCTCGTCTGTGACGAGGCCGCTTGTCGACCTGCGGCCCGCCATGAGCGTGCATGCGCGCATCACCGACGTGCGCACTGTGCCCATGAGCGAGGGTGTGAGCTACGGCATGAACTACCGCAGTCCCGGCAGCGTGAAGATATGCACCGTGCCCGTGGGTTACGCCGATGGGCTGCGCCGCGGGCTGTCGGGCCGGACGGACGTCATCTTGAAGGGCCAGCGGTGCCGTCAGGTGGGCAGCATCTGCATGGATCAGTGCATGTTCGAGGTTGATCTGCGCGTGTACGGCACGCGGCGGCGGCTCGATCCGCAGATCGGCGACGAAGTGCTGCTCGTGGGGCGCGACGGCGACGCCATGATCACGCTCGACGACATGGCGAGCGCGCTGGGAACCATCAACTACGAGCTGGCGATCGGATTCTCGCACCGGATGCCCCGGCTGTACGTGTAGGTCGCACGAAGGAGGAGGCTGGACATGCCGAAACCGCATATCCCCTTGGAGGAGATCCGCGCGCAGGTGGAGGGGTGCCGCCGGTGCCCGCTGGCCGACGGGCGCACGCAGACCGTGTTCGGGGTGGGCAATCCCTCCGCGCGCGTGCTAATCGTGGGCGAGGCGCCTGGGAAGAACGAGGACTTGCAGGGCGAGCCGTTCGTGGGGGCGGCGGGCAAGTACCTCAACGAGCTTTTGGCCATCGCGGGGTTGCGCCGCGAAGACGTGTTCATCGCGAACGTGCTGAAGTGCCGGTCTCCGGGAAACCGCGATCCGCGCCCCGAGGAGATAGAGCTGTGCACGCCGTATCTGCGCGAGCAGACGCGCACCATCGACCCGGAGTTCATCGTGACGCTGGGGAACTTCTCCACGAAGTTCATCCTGAAGACCGAGATCGGCATCACGCGGCTGCACGGCACCTTGCAGCGCGCAGGGCGCTTCAAGGTGTTCCCCATCTTCCATCCGGCCGCCGCGCTCTACGACGGCTCCAAGCGCGAGGCGTTGGAGAACGACTTCGCCACGCTCGGCCAGCCTCTGCGGGAAAGCGACGCTGCGGCGGCGAGCGCGCAGACGGGTGGTGCGGCTGCGGCTCCGGCGGGCCCGGGAACCGTTGGCGCGTCTGCGACCCCGGCGGGCGCGGGTGCCGGTGCGGCGCAGACGGAGCCTCGGCCCGATCCCGCTTCGCACGTTGAGCAGCCGCATCTGCTGTAGGGGCCGGTTGCAACCGTGCCGAGGGTGACGGGGACGTGAGAGCGTGATGGGGGCGTGACAGGGGGACGGGGATGATGTCACATTCCCGAAAGACTTACGATGCTTTATCGCTCTTCGGAATGTGACATCATCCCCGCCCTCTGTCACGCCACTGCATCGCGGGGCTGCCGATCTGTCGGCTTTCCGCAGGACTCGCTAACGAAAGGTTTCTTTCGTTAGCGAGTCCTTTGGGGGTGCGGACGTTTTTCCGGACGGCCTAGGCGGCCAGCCCCAGCCGCCTCCTGCGGCCGGCTATCGTATCGTACACCTTGCGCCCTCCCTCGTCGAACGCCTTCAGCCTCCCCTCCCGGTAC
>NZ_PPEL01000087.1 GCF_002899695.1 Rubneribacter badeniensis | reverse complement strand
CCTCCAAACCCGCCGCATCCCCCGACGACGCCAAGAAGGTCGGCCTCATCGGGCTCGTGGGCATCGTCATCAGCGCCATGATCGGCGGCGGCATCTACAACCTGCCGCAGAACATGGCCGCCGACGCCTCCGCGGGCGCCATCATCATCGCGTGGGTCATCACCGGCGTGGGCATCTGGTTCATCGCCAACACGTTCCGCATCCTGTCGGCCGCGCGCCCGGAGCTCACCAACGGCCTGTACACGTACGCCGAGAAGGGCTTCGGCAAGCTCATCGGCTTCTTCGTGGCCTACGGGTACTGGATCTGCAACTGCTTCGCGCTCGTGGCGTACGCCGTGCTGGTGATGTCCACCCTCAACTACTTCGTGCCGGATTTCGCGGGCGGCAACAACATCCCGTCCATCATCGGCGGGTCCGTCATCACGTGGATCATGTACGCGCTCGCCCTGCGCGGCGCGAAGTCCACGAGCTTCCTCAACATCATCGGCACCATCGGCAAGCTTCTGCCGGTGGCCATTTTCATCTTGGCCGTCGCCATCGTGTTCAAGCTCTCCGTGTTCCTCGAGGGCTTCTGGGGCATGAACGGCACCGTCGACCTCTCGCTGAGCTTCGACAACGTCATGCCGCAGGTGCAGGCCACCATGCTCGTCACGCTGTGGCTGTTCCTCGGCATCGAGGGCGCCGTGGTGGTGTCGGGAAAGGCGAAGTCGCAGGCCGCGGTGCGCAAGGCCACCACCATCGGCTTCCTCGTCACGCTGGCGCTCTACATCGTCGTGTCGCTTCTGCCGCTCGGCGTGTACTCGCAGGAGGAGATCGGCAACCTGGCCGACCCGTCGATGGCCGCCATCATGCTGGACAAGTTCGGAAGCTGGGGCGAGATCATGGTGAACGTCGGCGTCATCGTCTCGGTTTTGAGCTCGTGGCTCGTGTGGATGCTCATGCTCGGCGAGATGCCGCTCGCCGCGTCGAACAGCGGCATCTTCCCCAAGGCGTTCGCGAAGGAGAACAAGCAGGGCTCGCCCTCCACGGCGCTGCTCTGGACGACCATCATCATCCAAGCGGTCCTCGTCGCTTCGTTCTTCATCGGCAGCGACGCGTGGACCACCATGATCAGCATCACGAGCGTCATGGCGCTGCCGTGCTATCTGTTCTGCACGTTGTTCCTGTTCAAGATCGCGTATCGGAAGGACTACCCGAAGGGCATCTTCGCCAGCCGCGGCATGGCGGTGTTCACGGGCGCGGCGGGCTCGCTCTACGGGCTGTGGCTCATCTACGCAGCCGGGTTGAACTACCTCATGGTGGCGTGCATCGTCTACGCCGTGGGCATCCCGCTCTACATCGTGGGCGTGCGGCAGCACAACCCGCAGGAGAAGCTGTTCGCGAAGCGGTCGGACAAGATCATCCTCGCCGTGGTGCTGGCCCTCGGCGTCGCCGGCGCCGTCTACTCCATCATCACGTTCGGTCACGTGAAGCTTTAGGCGTGACGGCCACTTCCCGCAGGTAGAGGCCGGGGTGCGCAGGGGCGTGCCCCGGCCTCGCCCCTGCTTGCGGCCCCGCTTCCGCCGCCTCCGTCTCGCGCGCCGGCCCCGCCTCCGGCTCCTGCCGCTCCACCACGCTCGCGCTCTCGGCCAGCTTGATGCCGGGGCACGCCCGCGCGAGCGCGTCCGCGCACGCGAGCGGCAAAGCGGCGCTTCGCACCTCCACGTCAAAGCCGCACGGCACGCCGGCCCGCGCGGCCCACTCCCGCGCGCGCCGCGCGTCCTCGCCGAACGCCTTCGCGCATTTCAGGAACCGATCGCCCTCGTCTTGGCTCATCCACGGATGCGCAGCGCGCAAGTCGGCGTCGGCGAAGAACGCCTTGTTCTGCTGAAAGATCTGCCCCGTGTTCTTGTTGTCCGAACTGCAGTAATGCACGCCCAGGTGCAGCCCCTCGCGGCTGGCGAACTCCATGAGCGCCAGCGCCTCGGCCTCGCTGCCCGCCACGGGCACGCCGCCGCCATACCAGTAGTCGTAGAGGTACTTGAAAGGGCGTTTCCGCAGCTTGAAGCCGCGTTTCGCGAATTCCGCGCCGTTGTGCAAAGGGAAGCAGAACTCCAGCAGGTTCACGCCGCGCGCGCCCGCGGCGTCCGAGCGCCGCAGCAGCTCCTCCATCCAGGCGCGCGACCCGGGGATCACGGGCACCTCCACCACCACGTCGGGCAGCACGGCCGCCGCGCGCTCCATCAGCGCGTACACCCGCTCCTGCCCGTCGTCGGCATCGGGCGGCTTCACGCTGAAGCGGATCTCGGCAAGCCCCGCGTCGGCCAGCGCGCGCAGCCCCGCCTCGTCCAACAAGTCACCGCTCGTGTACAGGCGCGTGTGCGCGCCGGGGTACAGCTCGCCCGCGCGCCGCAAGAACGCCTCCACCTCGTCGGGGTGGAGCATCGGCTCGCCGCCGGTGATTGCCAAGCAGCGGAACCGCGCGCCCGCGTCGTGCGCCCGCTCCAGCTCGCGCACGATATCGCGCTTGTGGGTGCGGAAATAGTCGTAATGATCCTGATTGGGATTGAAGCAGAAATAGCAGCTCTTCGTGCATTTCAGGTCGATGAAGAACGTCGCCGTTTCCTCGCCGGTGCGGCATGCCGCGCACGCCGGCGACAGCCAGTTGCGCCACAGCGAGAAGCCGCCGTTCTCGCAGCGGCACCCGCACGCGGCGGCCACGCGGGCGCGCTCCTCGCGCGGCGCGCTCTCCTTGCGCTCGAAGGGCACGCCGAACTTCTCCACTGCGGCCTCGAAATCGCGTTCCGCCTCGTCGAACGCCTCCGCGTACTCCCGAAGATCCACTTGTGCCCCTTCCCGCAAAGCCCTCAGCCCTCCTGCGCGGCCAACTCCTCCTCCAGCCGCGCCGCCGCCGCGCGGTCCATGCGCGCGAACGCGGCCAAGGCCCCGGCGAACGCGGCGTAAAACGCCCGCCCATCCTTCTGGATGACCGCGCTGGCGAACGCATCGACCCACGTCAGCAGGTGCTTGTCCAGAAAGCGCCCCTGCACGGCCAGCGTCTGGCGCACCTCGCCGTCGCGCCCGTCGGCGTACGCCTCGTACGCGCGCTGGCTCGTGCGCCCCAGGTAGTCCATCATAGCAGCGATGTGGTCGTCGGGGAAATGCTTTTCCGCGCGCAGCTTGAAGCCCGCCTCGTGGTAGAACGAGCGCACGTCGAGCGTGCTTTCCTGGAACACCATCGACTCCTTGCCCACGTACGGCGACTCCCACGGATGCACGTAGGACGCCCCCGGCACCTGGAACAGCTTCGCGTAATCCGAGGCCAGCGTCTCGATGAACGCCTCGTCCCCGACCGACGCGGCGCTCTTGCGCACGCACGCGCACGCCTCGTCCATGCACGCGGCCGCGCTGCGCCCGCTCGAGCCCACCTGATGGCGGGCGACCTGCTGGAACCCGTCGCGCCCCAGCTCGTCCCGCACGGCCTCGAGCACGTCCCGCCCCTGCTCGCCGAACATCGCCGCGACGCCCTCGCGCGAAGGCGCGCCTCCGAACACCACGTGCAACAGGTTGTACAGGTACGCGCGGCGGGCGAGCGCCATCGCCGCCTCGCATTCGCGCCCGCGCTCCCGTTCGCGCTCCTGCCCGCACCCGCTCTCGCGCTTCTCCATGAAGCCCCCTTCCATCATGGCCGTCGCGTCAGACGCCTCCGCGACACCACCGAACCGCCCTGCACAACGCCGCCACAACGACGCTGAACCGCCCCGTCCGACGCACCGACGCCGCCGGAGGGCCGCCGCGCACGCGCTCGCTGCGGCGCGGCGGCCCAACCGGACGCGGCTGCTACCAGTTGACCTCCCGATATCCCTCATCGAAGGCGCATTCCTTCGTCTTGATGAGGATGTTCGGACGCGTCTCCTCCGGCGAGGGCAGAACGGCGATGCGCCCCTCGTCCAGGTCGCCGCCGAATTCGGCACGCAGCTCGTCGACGTCGCCGAACTTGAGCGCCCGGTTCGGGCACCCGGCCACGCACGCCGGCTCCCCGCCGCTTTGGCGCAGGCCGTAGCACCCGTCGCACTTGCCGGACACGCCCTGCTCCGGGAAGAACTTCGGGTGGCCGTACGGGCACGACATCACGCACATGCGGCACCCGATGCACTTGCCCTGATCTTGGATGACCGTCCCGTCCTCGGCCTTGTAGATGGCCCCCGTGGGGCAGTTCTTCAGGCAAATGGGATCTTCGCAGTGGTTGCAGCTGGCAGAATAGCTGTATGCTTTCACGGTCGGAAATTCCCCCACCGAATAGGTATGGGCCTCGCGATACAAGATGCCCACTTCAAGGCGGTTCTTATCTTTGCACGCGACCTGGCATGCGCGGCATCCCGCACAGCGGTCCTGGTCCAAATAGAATCCAACGCTCATGGTCTCATCTCCTTGTCCGCGGCCCTAGTTCTCGCTCCAGCGGGGAGGCAGCTCGCAATCGGGCTTCAGGCTCTCTCCGGTATATTTCTCGACGTTGCAGATCTGGTTGTTGTAACCCGACACGCCCATGCCGCCGTATTCGGCACCGATCAGGTAATTATCGGATCCCGCCCGGTCGATCCCTGTCTCCTCGTCAACGTCGACCCACGCGCCGTGAGGAACGCCGACAACGCCCGGCATGAGGATGTCCATGACCGCCGCAACGCGCAGACCCTGGCCCGCAGGTGTGCTGATGAGCACCGTGTCACCCTCCGCGATGCCCTTTTCTTCCGCATCCTTGCGGTTCAAAAACACCGGATTCGCCCACGTCTCACGCAGCCACGGGCAGTTGTCGAACACGCTGTGGGAACGGCGCAGGTAATGCGGGTTGTACATGATGTAGGGATACTCGCCCTTCTCCCCGCCGATCGCGCCGTCTTTGAACGTGGATTCGTACCCCACGCACGGCGTGACGTAGGTGGGATACGGCTTGAACTGCTCGATGCCGTCGTATTCGAACGACGCCATGAGGTCGTAGCGCGCCTGGCAGTAGATCTCGAGCTTGCCGCTCGCACTGGAAAGCGGGTTGGCAACGGGATCGGAGACGAAGTCCTCATAGCCGATGAAGCCGTGGCCGTCGTCGGGCGTGCGCTCGAACTGATACCCGCCGTTCTCGATGAAATCGGCCAGCGAAACGATGCCCTCTTGCGCCGTGCCCTCCACTCCCCATTCGGAGATGTCGGCGTCGGTGATGGTGACGAGCGGACCCATCGTGCCGTCGTCTCCCATGACCTTGCATCCGGCGATCTGCTCGAAGAACTGCTGTTTCTCGGAGGTGTTGTACGCAAGCGCCGGATCCATCCCCATCCCCTCAAGAAGCAGCGTGCCGATCTCCTGATCGGTCTTGGCCTCTCCGAGCGGCTCGGTCACCTGTGAATAGCAGTACACGAACTCGCGATTGCAAGACGTCACCGATCCGACGCGCTCCCATTCGGTAGTGACGGGAAGGATGATGTCCGAATAGAGCGCGTTCGTCGTCATGAACTGGGCACGCGTGAGCACGAAATCGACGGCCCGATGAGCTTCGATGCCCGCCTTCTGATGAAGCGAGGTTTGCAGCGTGGCGTCCGTCACATGGAAGATGCCTTTGATAGGGCCAAGCGTCGTGGGGATGGGCTCGTGGAAGCTCCCGTACGAGTTCGACACGTCGTAGAACGAACCGCCGCCGTTCAGGATGATGTCGTAAAGCTGCGGCTGTCGCACGCCCGTCGAACAGGGGTTCTTCGTTTTCGGCGTTTTGGCGCTTCCCGCAGTCACCAGATTGGGGCCGTAGTTTCCCGCATTGGCGTGGTAGTTGCCTCCGCACGCATGGCCCGACTTTCCCATGTGCCCGCCCATCGCTCCCAGCGCCATGAGCATCTGGGGGATCATTTCGGATCCGTTGCAGCGCACCATGCCGTAATTATGCAGGAGCATGGTCTTGTTGTTCTTGCCAAGGATGCGCGCGAATTCGGTGACCTGCTCAGGAGGAACGCCGCAGATAGACTCGGCCCATTCGGGCGTCTTCGGCGTGCCGTCGTACGCACCGAGGATGTAGTCTTTCAGATTCTCGTCGAGTTTCGCATCTTCGGGCATGCTTTCGGCGTCGAAGCCCACGGTGTACGTATGCAGGAAGTCCCAATCGACGATATCGCCTTCTTCTTCATCGAGGCGAAGCATCTCATAAGCTGTGGCCAGCATGAACGCCATATCGGTGCCGTTGCGCACTGGGATCCAGTCGGCATCGAGGATCTGCGCGGTCGCGTTGTACAACGGGTCGACGGTAACGAATTTCGTGCCCGATTCCTTGGCTTGGATGAAATAGTATGTGGGAGTGCCGGCAGCCGACCACGTGGGATTCGACGAATACATGATGATGTAGTCGGCGTTCGGAAGATCGAAGCGGTCGTTCGCCTTGCCGCAATCGGTCGAGGGAAGGCCGATCATGTCGCAGCCCAACGTGTACGTGCCGTGCGACGTCGTATCCCAGCCGCGCACGCAGCCGCACATCACATTGATGGTGGCGTCCGGCGACTTGCAGTAGAAACCAGTGGGGCCGTATTCATCGCTGATGCGCTTGATCTCTTGGCATGCCAGCTCGATGGCCTCGTCCCAGCTGATGCGCTCCCACTCGTCCCTGCCGCGCATCTGGCCGTTGGAATTCTCGCCGCCGCCGGGCTGCCAGCCCTTGCGCTTGAGCGGGTACAGGATGCGGTCCGCGCCGAAGCACTGCTGCTGTTGGGCCTTGCCGCGCACGCAGCCGCGCTGCTGCGGGTAGTCCGGGCTGTCCTCGTGCGTGTCGTCCGTCTTCTGGCGGATGACCGCGCCGTCCTTCACCATCACCTTGTTCATGCAGCGCCCGCCGCAGTTGTGCCAGCACGCAGCGGCAACCCATGTGCCGCCGTCGGCCGGATCGGTGGGCAGCTCGTGCTTGTCAGCGGCGTCGAGGCTCGCTTCCGCGGAGCACCCCGTCGCCGACAGGGCGGCAGCGCCCGCCGCCACCGCGGCGGCGGCTCCGAGAAAGCCGCGGCGCGATATGTTCTTCGATTCGATGCTCACGATATTCCCCCTTGCTTCCCTAGGCCACCGTGCAGGTTGCGTAGAACGCGTAGCGCGAGATGCCCACGCCGACGATCGCCGCGACGCAGATGGCGACAGCGACGGCGCGCTTGTTCGCGATCCTCGGCGAGAGCGCCACGAGCGCCGCAGAGGCGATCGGCGCGATGACGAGCGCCGCAATCTGGCTCGCAGGGTCGAAGCCCTCGCTGGAAAACGCGACGGCCTCCAGCACAAGGCCCACGGCGAGCGCTGCGTTCACGACGAAGGAGACGATGCGCAGCACCGCGCCGTCGTAGTCCTCCGAGCCGAGCACGGCGAACAGCGCCAGACCCATGGCCAGGTCCCCGGCCAGAAACGTGAGGATCGTCGCCGGTGCGTCGCACCACACCGCGATACCGTACACGTCGGTGTAGGCCACGCCCATCATGACCATGCAGACCACGCCGACGACCGCCCCCGCGACGCGCAGTCCGTACGGGCTGTCCTTGCGCACGAACGTGACGACGAGGTCGATCGCGGCCAGCACCATGAAGCACCCCGCGACCAAGACCTCGCGGATCATGCCGGAACCGAAGTTGACCGTCCCGCCAACCACCGACTGGATCGCCCGCGGAATGCTGTGCACGTGCGTAGCGGCCGCCACGATTCCCGCAGCGAACAGGATAACGACCACGAGGGGAACTAGCCACGGGCGCCCGCCTTCGCGCCGACGCCGCAGCCCCGTTTCGAACGCATACGCGCCTGCGGCCACGCCCCCCAACATGGTGAACACATACAGGGATTCAAGCCCCATATCCAAGCCTCCTCTTCCCGCGCGCCCGCCTCTTCGGGCAAGCGCTCGCTTTGCGGCGCGCCTCCTCAGCGCGCGCCATCGGAGCGTCAGAGCGTGCGCGGCGACGCCTTGCGCAGACGTACGCGCATGCTCGGACGCATGCTCTGTGGGAATTCGGCCGATCCCTCCATCGCCTATTATGGCAAAATTGTCGTGCGACAATCAAGAGTGTCGCACGACAATTTTTTGATTGGGTTATACTATTTTGAGGATAGATTGAGGGAGCGGGACGGCCCTCTTGCGTTCGAGAGGGGGCTGCGCAACCGTCGAGCATCTCCGCGCCCTCGCCCTCGTCAGGCAGGACGGCCTTTCGCATTCGAGTGAGAGCCGCACGGCGGGCCTTTCACGCTTGAACGAAAGCCGCGCGGCGGGTCTTTCATGCTCGGACGAAAGCTGCACGACGGACCCTCCCCGCTCTTCGAGGCCGCACCTCGCCCTCGGAGGTCGCGCCCCGCCCTCCGAGAACGCATTCCATCCCCCGAGGTCGCGCCCCGCTCTCCGAATCGGGATCTCGCTCTCAGGGTTCACATTCCGTCCTCCGAGCCCGAATCGCGTTTTTCGAGTTTGAATCGCGCTTCTCGGATTCGGATTCCGCTCCCCGGGCTCGCGTTCCGCTCCTCCGGTTCGCGTTCCACTCCCTGGATTCGAATCACACTCCTTGGGTTTGCTCTCGCTCTCCGGATTCAAATCTCGCCTCCCGGCTTGCATTCTGCCCTTCGAACCCGAATTCCGCTCCTCCAGTTCACACTCTGCTCTGCGAGCCGAAATGCCGCTCCTTCGGCTCACGCTCGCCCTCCAAGTTGGAATGTCGCACCTTTGGTTCGTGCTCGCTCTCCGAACCCGAGTTTCGCCCAATCCGTCAGGACGCTTGAAGCCGCACCACCGCATCTCGCCCTACCTGCACCACCGCGCCCGGCCCTGCCTGCACCATCGCATCTCACCCTACCTGCACCGGATGTTTCACGTGAAACATTTGTACGCACATAGGAAGCCTTGCCTTGCCCCTCCCCCTCGCCCGCTTTGCTCTTGCGGTCCCGCCGCCCTCCGCTTTGCTCGCTGAAAAATGTTTCACGTGAAACATTCGTTCGCGGCGCGGAGCCTCGCCGCACTCTCGGAAGCGCCCTCGCAGAGCAGAGGCCGCGCTGGGTTCCCGAAGGCGCGTTGCGAAACGGACCCTCGCAGCATCCTTGCGAAGCATCTCGGAGACGATTGCGCGCGAAGCCGAAAACGGAGGAGGCGCTTCTTCCCCGCTGCAGTTCGAGCCGCCTTCCCGGGACGGCCCCTTCGCCTCCCCTCCATCCAGATCGAGGGTCGGAGCGACCCTCGAGAAGACCGCCGATCAGCAGCGCCGAACGGCCCCGCTCCGATCCCGAAGCCGCCGGATCTCCCGAGGTCCGGAATCCCAGCCCTGCATCGCTCACCGCCTCGGCTGCGCCATCCCTCTCCCCCTTCTCCACCCCATTGCAACCGAAAGCGCATCCTCGCAAGCGGCGGCTTCGAATCGCACGCAGCCCCAGGCGTCGCACGGCAGCCGCATCGAACGGCAAGCGGCGGCAAGCCCGAGCGGCACGCGGCCAGCACCCACTCGCATGCACGCCGCGCACCGCCCACGACCCGCACGCCGCACGCCCCTCGCGAACCCGCCCGCGTCCGCCGCGCGCCTAGCGCTCGGAAGCCTCCTTCCCCGGCTCCTTCGCAAACCCCTCGCTGTAAGCGCTCGGCACCACGAGGGAGCTGCCGTTGTCCTGCATGCCCTCGTAGGTGAGGTGCATCTTGCGCAGCGACAGCGCGATGTCGTCGTGCGAGTACGTCTCCGCCACCTCCTGCAGGATGGCCGACACGTCGCGCTCGGCCTCCATGAGCGCGATGCGCGCGTTCTTGCGGCATTCGGCCTGCGCCTCGAGCGACATCACGCCCTGCAGCTCCTTCGGGATGATGATGTCGCGGATCTCCACCGACAGCACCGTGATGCCCCAGTCGGTCACCTTCGCCTCCACAGCCTCCTGAAGCTCCTGATCAAGCTGGTGGCGGCGCATCACCACGTTCGACACCGACGCGCGCCCGATGGCGTCGCGCAGCGCCGTCTGCGCGGTCAGCGCCACGGCGAAGCGGCAGTCCTCCACCTCCGTGCACGCCTTCTCCGGATCCCAGATCATCCAGAACAGCACGGCGTCCACGTCGAGCGGCACGAGGTCGCTCGTGAGCGCCTCCTCCGCGCCGAACGGCGTGGCGATGGTGCGTTGGTCCACCCGCAGCGTGCAGAACTCGATGAGCGGGATGCTGAAGAAGATGCCCGGCCCCGCCAAGCGGCTGAACCGCCCGAGCCGCATGATCACCGCGCGCTCCCACTCCAGGCACACATGCACCGACGACAGCACCGCCAGCCCCACGACAAGCGCCACGGCGATGGCCGCGAGGCTCAAGCGTCCCGTCAGCGCGTACCACGCCCCCAGCACCGCCAAGAACGCCGCCAGCGCCAAGATCACCGTCACCATCACGGCGCCGTTGCGCGTGGCCTTCCTGCTGGGGTCGGACCGGTAGGCGTCGGCGGCCACGCCGAACTCCATCTCCGAGCGGCGGTACGAGTCGCGCTCGTCGCGCCCGCCGCGCATCCTGTCACTTCTCCTCATGGCTCCTCTTCATCCTTCGAACGTGCTTGGACACCAGCTTGGGAACATCGTCGTACGTCATGCCCTCCTTGAGGCAGCTCTTGACGAACTCCTCGACCAGCGCGTCCACCCGGTCGCCCTCGCGGGGAAGCGAGTCCAGGTCGTTCACGAACACGCCGCTGCCGCGCACCGTCGTCACGTAGCCGTCGCGCTCCAGCCCCATGTACGCCTTGCTCACCGTGTTGTAGGCGATGTGCAGGTCGGCGGCGTACTTGCGCACGGTGGGAAGCTTCTCGCCCGGTTCGTAGAACCCCGAGTTGATCAAGAACTCCATGCGGTCGCGCAGCTGAACCCACAACGGCAGGTCGCTCTGGTCGCAAAATGAGAATGTCGGTGTTTCCTTCGCCACAATCGATGCCGTCGCTTCCTTCAGACCGCGGTTTGAACGCCGGCGTTCACGAGCACGAACCGCAGGCTGAAGCCGCCGACAAGGACGAGCACCGCCATGGCGGCGACGATGCCGCTTGCATGGTTGCGCCGGGCGAGCAGCGCGGACGTTTCGATAGCCAATGGCATCAGTATACCGCATCCCGCGAACCCCAACCAAAACACCCAGGCTTGATCGCCCGACAGCAACGCGTCGAACGGCCTGTCGGCGCTTGCGGCGTTCACCGTGATCGCGCACATGATTACCGCCAACGCCTCGAGGACGACGATCGCCGCGTCGGCAAGGGAAAGCCCGCGAAACCAGGGGAGCGATCCCGCGCGGCTTTCGCACAGGCAGACGCTGATCAGGGCCACCGCGCATCCGCACGACAGCGCCGACAGCAAGAAAAGCACGGGCAGCCACGCGGAGCGCCACAGGTCCACCGCGATGACGCTCTCCAGCAAAAGCCCCGTGTACACCATCACGGCGATCGCCAGCACCTCGCCGATCACCTTCGCCGCCAGCGCCGCCCGCTCCCACGCCGGCCCCAACACCAGCACGGACTCGGCAAGCGCGAGGGTCAAACACGCCGCGAACAGCGTGAGGGCGAAGGTGCCGATGGAGACGAAGCTGCCGGTCGGATGCAGGAACAGCAGGTAGAACGCCTCTGGACGGCCAAGGTCGGCCAAAAGGCACAGCATGCCGACGACGAGCATCGCGAAGGCGATCGCATAGCCCGTCGCCACGACGCGCCGCTGCGTCTCCGGACGGAAGCGGCGGCCCGCGCATCCGGACGCCGCCCGCGCAAGGCGCTCGCGGCGCGAACGGGAGAAGGCCGTGTAGAGGTCGACGGCCGAAAGCACCGCGAAGCTTCCGGCGGCCGCCCCGCCGAGGAACAGGTACCACACGATGAGCTCGCCGAACGTCATCCCTCGCCCCTCTCTCGCCGATGCCGTCTGCGCAAACGTCGCCCGCCTCGGCGCGACCGCGCCGAGGCGACGCGCATCGCCGCCGCGGCCTGTGTCAGCGCGACCACAGGCGCTGTCCGCTGACGCGCGCCGTTGCCGCCGCTGCGCCGAGATTCGCCACCTGCGCAAGCGCGCACGTCGCGCCATCGCTGCCATGTCCCGCGCCGACGCGACCGCGGGTGCCGTCCACCGGCGCACGTCGCCGCCGCCGCTGCGCCGCGCCATCGCGCCCGTACAACCGCGAGCGTCGCGCCAGCGCCGCCCGTGCAAGCGCGAGAGCCCCGCCAGCGCCGCCATGTGCGCGGCGCGTCGGTGGAAACGCCGCGGAAGCCGGTCTTGCGCAGACCGCCGATCCCGCTGCAGCGGCCGATTCCGCGAAAGCTACCGCCTCACTGCGGTAATCGATTCCGCGAAAGCCCCGGCTCGCCGCCGTCGCCTCGCTCCCAACGGTGTTCAGGATACCATTTTGTCGCACGACAATCAGCCCGACAACGAAAAGAACCGTGCGGATGCGAAACGCTGCTCCGCGAAACGGCGCTCCTCGAAACGGCACTCCGTTCGCTCCGTCCGCCCCTCCCACCCGGCCAGCCTATACCTTGCGGTAAGAAATTGCAAAACTTTTTTCCATATCTTACCGTTGCTGGCAAAACAAGTGCTTCCAGAAGCGCAAATGGCGTCTTCTGCTCTCATTTGGGGGTGCGGACAAAAAGTTGGACACTCCGGTGTCCGGATTGGAGTCCGCATGTACCCGTTGGAGACCAGGGAGCTCGCCGTGGAGGCCGTCGCGGCGGGGTTCAGCCTGACCGAGGCGGCCGAG
>NZ_PPEL01000086.1 GCF_002899695.1 Rubneribacter badeniensis | reverse complement strand
TCGGCCGCCTCGGTCAGGCTGAACCCCGCCGCGACGGCCTCCACGGCGAGCTCCCTGGTCTCCAACGGGTACATGCGGACTCCAATCCGGACACCGGAGTGTCCAACTTTTTGTCCGCACCCCCATCAGAGGTGCTTGGAGCCGTTTTTGCCGGTTCGCAGCCTTTGAAACCTCTTGCTTCGATCGCTACGGTAAAATATCGCAAGAAATCTTCGAAATCGTTATCGTTGCGGGCGTGTATCGCTTGTCGGTCGCACGCGCATCGGTTTACAGGCCGCGCGCAAACCTTTGCACGCGGCCTTTCGTTTGGAGCCGCCTTTTGCCCTTCGCCCGCTTCGGCTGGTTGCGGAAATTGGCTGAACGAGGGCGCAGTCTGCGGCTTCTTTGCTATAATGACTGATCGCGTGCACGCAACCGATGGTTTTCGACGCTGCACGGCGGCGGTTTCAGGGTCCTTCGCGGGACGGCGGGATCGCCGGCTTCGAGCCGACCGAGGAAAACGAGGTTGAAATGACTGAACTGCTGTCCCAGCTGTGGACGCCCGAGCTCCAGGCCGCGTTCACCGTGGTGGTGGTGCTGCTCGTCATCTTGTACGTGCTGTCCATCGTCTGGGTGGTTCGCGACGCCTACCTGCGCGGTTCCTACTGGTACGTGTGGGCCGTCGTCGCGCTGATTCCGCTGCTCGGCGTGATCGCGTACTGCTTGCTGCGCCCGCCGCTTCTGCAGATCGACCGCGACGAGCAGGAGCTTGAGATCGCGCTCAAGCAGCGCGAGCTCATGAAGTACGGCGAGTGCGCGAACTGCGGCTATCCGGTGGAGGCCGACTTCGTGCTGTGCCCGAACTGCCATCAGCGCCTGAAGAACCTCTGCGGCACCTGCAACCATGCGCTCGATCCCACCTGGACCGTGTGCCCGTACTGCGCCACGCCCGTGGCGGGCGCGGCTCCCCGCGCGCGTCGCGGCGCGCGAACGCCGCAGCCGCATCAGGCGGCTCCCCAGCAGACGAGGCAGGCGCGCCCCGCTCCTTCCGAGCGCGGCGGCGTGCAGTAGCTTTTCCGTGCGCTCGTCGGGGCCGCCTCGCGCCAAGCGGGGCGGCCCTGTTGTTTCAGGTATTGTCCGAAGCTTCCTTCGGCTGGGGGATCGCCCGTTTGCCGAAGGGGCGGTGCAGGCGCTTTGTGCGCGCCCGGCACAGAGAAAGGAACCAGTATGAACATCGTACTTCCCGACGGCTCGCAAAAGGAACTCGCCGACGGCGCCACCGTGGCCGACGTGGCCGCCTCCATCGGCGCTGGCCTGGCGAAGGCCGCGCTCGGCGGCAAGATCGACGGCGCGTTCGCCGACTTGGACACTCCCGTGAAAGACGGTGCGTCCGTGGAGATCATCACCGCGAAAAGCCCCGAGGCGCTCGGCATCATGCGCCATTCGACCGCCCACGTCATGGCCGAGGCCGTGCAGCTTCTGTTCCCCGGCGCGCAGATCGCGTTCGGACCGCAGACCGAAGACGGCTTCTTCTACGACTTCGAGCTGTCGCGCTCCATCACTCCGGAGGACTTCGAGGCCATCGAGGCCAAGATGGCCGAGATCATCAAACGCGACGAGCCGTTCGTGCGAGAGGTGGTTTCGCGCGACGAGGCCGAGGCCATCTTCGCCGACCAGCGCTTCAAACTGGAGCATATCCGCGAGCTTCCCGCCGACGAGGAGATCATCATTCGCCGCCACGGCGATTTCGTGGACTTGTGCAGCGGCCCGCACATGCCCTCCGCGGGCAAAATCGGCGCGTTCAGACTCATGAAGGTGGCGGGCGCGTATTGGAAGGGCGACAGCGACCGCGAGATGCTGCAGCGCATCTACGGCACCGCGTTCTTCAAGCAGAAGGAGCTCGACGAGCATTTGCACAACCTCGAGGAGGCCGAGAAGCGCGACCACCGCAAGCTCGGCCGCGAGCTGGGCATCTACATGATGGATCCCATGGCCGGCGTGGGCTTGCCGCTCTATCTGCCGAAGGGCGCGCGCGTCATCCGCACCATGCAGGAGTGGTTGCGCCGCGACCTCTACGAGCGCGGCTACGAGGAGGTCATCACCCCGCACATCTACAACGCGGATGTGTGGAAGACCTCGGGCCACTACGGTTTCTACAAAGAGAACATGTACTTCTTCGAGATCAACGAGGGCGACGACGAGAACCCGCGCATGAGCGAGTACGGTGTGAAGCCCATGAACTGCCCGGGCCACGTGATGCTGTACAAGAACGAGTTGCATTCGTACCGCGATCTGCCGCTGCGCTACTTCGAGTTCGGCACGGTGTACCGCCACGAGATGAGCGGCGTCGTGCACGGCCTGCTTCGCGCGCGCGGCTTCACCCAGGATGATGCGCACGTGTTCTGCACGCGCGACCAGGTGGTGGACGAGGTGGTGGCCATCCTCGACCTCGTGGACCACATCATGACCACGTTCGGTTTCGAGTACTCAGCCGAGATCTCCACCCGCCCGGAGAAGTCCATCGGCACCGACGACATGTGGGAGCACGCCACGAACTCGCTCAAGGAGGCGTGCGCGCGCCACGGGTTGGACTACGAGATCAACGAGGGCGACGGCGCGTTCTACGGCCCGAAGATCGACATCAAGGTGAAGGACGCCATCGGCCGCACCTGGCAGTGCTCCACCGTGCAGGTCGACTTCAACATGCCGGAGCGCTTCGAGCTGACCTACCGCACCGAGGACAACACCGAGGAGCGCCCCTGGATGCTCCACCGCGCCATCTTCGGCTCCATCGAGCGCTTCCTCGGCATTCTCATCGAGCACTACGCGGGCGCGCTGCCTTTGTGGCTGGCTCCCGTGCAGGTGGCCGTGCTGCCGCTGGCCGACCGCCACAACGACGCGGCCGCCGCGTTGGCAGCCCGCCTGAAGGCTGCTGGCGGTCGCGTGGAGGTGTACGGCCAGAACGAGCCCATGCGCGTGAAGATCGCGAAGGCCCAGAGCCAGAAGATTCCCTACATGGTGGTGCTGGGCGACAAGGAGGTCGAGAACGGCACCGTGAGCGTGCGCGACCGCCACGAGGGCGACTTGGGCGCGTGGCCAGCAGAGCAGCTGGTGGAGAAGATCCGCGAGGCGGCGCTGTAGGCCCCTGATTCGTTTCGCGCTCGCCGATGACCCCGGTCAACGATGCCGGGGTCGTTTTTTGTTTTCGCGGACTCGAAGGCCGTCGTTTTCGGACTGCTCGCGTCATGCGGGAGTTGCGCGCCGAATCGCGCATTTTCCAAGCGTGCTCGCGGCGTCTGCTCGTCGGCGCGCTCTCCGATTTGCTTGTCGAAGCGGGTTGGAAGATCGTTCGTCAGCGCTTGCGATGGCCGCGCTCGTCGTCTGTCTGGCGGCCGGTGCAAGTCTGCCGCATGCGCGCGGATCCTGTCGGGTGCGCCGTTGATCGTCGTGCTGCGGACGGCAACTTCGATCGTTTCGGTGTGCAGATCGCGTCGGTTGGGCCGCTTGAGGCGCGAGCGCACGGCGTGAAAGGCCGTTCATCCCAGCCAAAGGCGGTAGACGGTGGGAGGGTCGTAGTCGGAGAGCGCCAAGCAGAACCGCGCGGGATCGAGGTCGTCGAAGGCGTTTGGGTCTTCGAGCAGGCCGCGCGGGAGGAGGAAGGGGAGCGTGAACGTGCGCGTCTCGCCCGCTGCGAGGACGTTCCATTCGTCCGGAAGGTGGTTTTGCACGAGGCCGCGATCGGAGGGCTCTCCGTAGAGCTCTTCGAGAATGTAGTTGCCGCCGCCGTCGCCGACGCCGTTGTCGAGCACGTCGTTCGCCCCTTTGATGTCCTCGCTCCAAAGTCCGATCGGGGGTGCGCGCTGCTCTTGGTCGGACGTGTTCGAGAAGGTCACGTCGACGAGGAGCACCTTCGATTCATAGCGGGAGGCTTGCTCGTAGCCGAGCGTTTGCGTGTAGTGCGGATACCATTCGGCGAAGGCTTCGAGCGACACGGCCCTCATGTCGCCGGGGGTGATCTCGATGCCGTCCGAATCGTAGATGTAGTCGAATTCGTTCAGAAGGCGCTCCCGCTCCTCGTCGCTGAGCGCAGCGCGCTCGTCTTCGCTCATGCTGAACCATTTTCCCCTGGTGAGGCTTTCGGCTCGATAGGTTTGCCCGAACGGGACGTCCACGATGCGCTCGGCCTGGTAGCGGTTGTTGCCGACGCCGTCGATGCTTCCGTCGAACTCCTCCGGCTGCGGTGCGCGCGGCTCGCCGGGGACGAACTGGAGGGCGAAGCATCCGAACGCCGCCACCACCGCCGCGATGCACGCCGCTCCCGCCGCCGACCGCATCGTCTTTGCGCTCGCACCGCTCATGATGGCCTCCTTCGCTCGTATCGACGCGCCAAACCTAGCATGGGTGCGCGCCGCTTGGCAATGATGAAGTTTTTCATCACTGCGCTTTCGGGGACGAGGCGGTATGCTGGTTGCGAAGGGAAACGACGGAAGGAGGCGCCATGGTGTCGTGGGCGACGGTCGCGGTGCTCGCGTTCGCGGGAGCGCTCGGCGCGGCGTGCTGCGTCGCGGCGGCGCGGGCGTTCTTCGGGCGGCGGGCCGACCGCGTCGCCTACCGCATGGTCGGGGCGTGGGCCGCGGCGTTCGGCTTGACGCTCGCGGCATGCCTCGTGGCGAAGGACGCGTTTGGGGTTTCGGCTGCGGCGCTCGCGGCCGCTGCGGCATGCGCGCTCGCGTTCTCGCTGCTGCCGCTCGCCGCTCGTTGGCAGCGCACCCGCGCGATGGCGGCGGCGGTGGCGTACGTGCAGCTGCATCGGCTTTCGTCCGCTCCTGCGTCGGAGGGCTCCGACGCGGCGCGCCTCGACCTCGAGATGCGCTGCGCCCGCCTCGCGCGCTCCTACGACCTCACGCGGCGCGAGGAGGACGTGCTGCGGCTGCTCATGGAGGGGTGCACGTTTTCCGAGGTTGCCGACGAGCTGGTCGTCTCCGTCAACACCGTGAAGAGCCACGTGCGCCGCGTCTACGCGAAGATGGGCGTGGCTGGCAAGCAGGACCTGCTCGACAAAGCGCTCCGTTGAGCGGGGGCTCGGTTCCGGTTCGCTTGCGGCTTCGGCGGGGTGCGGCGGTGATTGCAGCCGAAGGGGCGAGCGATGCCCCGGCCGTCCTCAGCTGCGCCCGTCGGCCTCGTCCTCGCGGGCGCTTTCGTTCTCGCGGGCACGGAGCGCCTGCTCGACGAGGCGCCCCCGCTCGATCAGGCGCCGTCGGTGCTCGCGCACGACGAGGCGCGCGATGTGTCGCCGACGCTCGTCGAGCGACGGAGAGCCGACCGCTTGCCGCGGGCCGTCGCCGTCCGGATCGGCGTCGGCGGCGAGGTCGTGGCGGGCCATCTCCTGCGCAGCCAAATCGAGCGCCTCGTCGATGGCGCGCCTGCGGGCGCTGCGGCGCTGCAGAAGCGCTGCGCGGTCCTGCCAGTTCAGATCGGCTGCGGCGTTTCCGCGCACGTCGCCTTCCGCATCTGTGCGACCGCGTTCGGCGCGCCGTCGCGCCAGCCGCTCGAGCGCCTCCTCGCGTGCGAGCATGCGCTCGAGCTCCCAGTGCTCGCGCAGGATGCCGCCGATGTCGTGCGGGTTGTGCGCGATCTCGCGCACGGCCTCGATGGGCTTCGCGTCGGCCACGCGGTAGGTGAGCGTGCCCAGAAGCGGCATGAGGAACACGCTGCACGCGCCGGCGGCCACAAGCACGCTCGCCGTTTCCTGCGGCATGGCGCCCGCGCTCACGGCCACCGAGGTCACGGCCACGATGATGGGCAGCGCCGTCGTGCAGTACAGCGCGACGGCCAGGCGGTTGTGCGTGGATATGTCGCGCGTGCCCTTCGCGGTGGACAGCGCGACGAAGATGGGCACCGCGCGGATGAGCAGCAAAAGCGCGATGAACCCGACGAGCAGGGCCGGCTGGGCGAACACGGCCATGAGGTCGATCTTCGCGCCGGAAACCGTGAAGAACACGGGTATGAGGAACCCGTAGGCCGTTCCTTCGAGCTTCCGCTCGAGGCCGTGGTCGCCCTCGGGGATGATGTAGCGCAGCACGAACCCCGCGGCGAACGCGCCCAGCACGATGTCGAGGTCGAACGCGGCCGACACGGCCACGAGGCCCACGAGCAGCACCACCACCATGCGCATCATGGTCTGCGACGTGCCGTCGGCGTTCTCCGAGAGGAAGCGGAACAGCCGGTGGCCCGCCTTCTTCGCCTTGGCGGGCACGACGGCGGCGATCACGGCTATGGCGACGAACGCCACGAGGATGAGGGCGGTCTGCCATTCGGCGCGCGTCGACAGCAGAAGCGCCATGGCGAGCACCGGGCACAGCTCTCCCCAGGTGCCGTACGCGAGGATGGACTCGCCCACGCGGGTGCCCATGAGGCCCCGCTCCTTCATGATGGGCATGAGCGTGCCGAGGGCCGTGGTGGTGAGAGCGATGGCCACGGCCATGGCCTCGAGCTCGCTTTCCCGCATGAGCCCGGCGGCGAACACGAAGGCGAAGGCGAGCGCGATGGACACGGCCCAGGTGAGAAGGCCGCGCTTGCCTTGGGCTCCGGTGAGGCTCTTCGGGTCGATCTCGTAGCCGGCCAAGAGGAACAGGAAAGCCAGGCCCAAATCGGACAGGAGGCCCACCGCGTCGGTGACGCCGATGACGTCGGCCATGTTCGGGCCGAGCAGCGCGCCGGCGATGAGCAGAAACACCGTCTCGGGAACGAGCTTGTTGGGGATGATCTTCGCGACGATGGGGCTTGCCGCCGCGGTGAGCGCGATGATGGCGAGCGAGACGAGGTCGGAGGTCATGGAGGTGTGCGCCTTTCGATGAGTGCGTACGCGTTCGTGCTGGTGAGAAATGCCTTATTCTACACCTTCATCGATTGCGCGGACGACGTCCCACAGTTTCCGCATGCGCGGGTCTGCATCGGCGCTCGACGCTCGGTTCCACAGCGCTTTTCCGCTGCAGAGGCAGGGTGGGGCGGCGTCCAGGCCGAACCGCGAAGGGTTACGAGGGGCGTGCTTTTGCGGTGCGCTTCCCCTCGGGCGACGAGGGTGCGCAAAGGGCCGTGGTATGCTGGCGGGAATGCGTTTTCCGAGCGAAAGGAGCGTTTTCCCATGATCGTCACCACCACGAATTCCGTCGACGGCTACCGCGTGTCCGGCTACTACGGCATCGTGTTCGGCGAAGTGATCACCGGCATCAACTTCCTGCGCGACCTCGGCGCGGGCATCCGCAACCTCGTCGGAGGCCGCAGCGAGGGTTACGAGCAGGAGCTTATGCAGGCGCGCACCGAAGCCCTGCAGGAGCTCGAGCAGCGCGCGGCGTCGCTGGGGGCGCATGCCGTCATCGGCGTGGATATGGACTACGAGGTGCTCGGCCAGGGCAACATGCTCATGGTCACCGCCTCCGGCACCGCCGTCACGCTCGAGCAGGCGTAAGGCCGCGCCGTCTTTCGAAGGTCTGCGGAGCGAGCCAACCGTCCTGCGACGGGCGGGCTCGCGCATCTCGCGGCGGCAGGCCCGCCCGCGAGGGGGCTAGCGCTCGAGGTAGGCGCAGAGATCCGGCCAGGTGCGGGCGGCCTCGGCGTATCCCTGCTCGTAGAGCGCGAACAGCTTCTCGGGGTCGCGCTCCATGCTGGAGACGGTCACGGGCTCGGGCGGGCGTATGACGAAGGCCTCGCCCGCTTCGTGCATCCGCGCGAGCATGCGGTAGGTGCGGTTGTACTCGTAGTGGCGGTGCTGGAGCCGCTCGAGGTAGTAGGGGTACAGGCCGTAGCGCTGGCGTTCGAGCGCGAGCATCTTGTCAGGGCCCTTCACGTAGCCGGCGGCTTGGGTGAGCACGACGAGGTGCTTTTTCGCGCCCGTGAGCAGCGAGTGCGCGATGGGCACGCTGTCGCAGGTGCCGCCGTCGAGCAGAAGCTTGCCGTCCACGTCGACGATCTGGCTGACGAGCGGCATGGAGGACGATGCGATGAGGTAAGGCAGGTCGGCCCGCGCATCGGAGAACTCGTGGTAGTCGGCCTCGCCGGTGACGAGGTTGCTGGACACGGCGACGAGCTTCATGGGCGATTCGTCGAACCCGGCGTAGTTGAACGGCTCGAGGCGGTTGGGGATCTCGTCGAAGGCGAACTCGCGTCCGCAGGCGTTGCCCGTGCGCACGAAGCTTTTGAGGGACAGGTAGCGCCAGTCGGCGCAGTACTTCGTGTTGAGGTAGCACGTGCGGCCGTCCTCGCCGGCCACGTAGTTGTAGCCGCACAGCGCCCCCGCGCTCACGCCGATGACGCGCTCGCAGAACAGCTTCTGGTCCATGAAGAAGTCGAGCACGCCGGCGGTGAACTGCCCGCGCATCGCGCCCCCTTCCAAGACGAGGTTCGCGGCCGTGGCGGCGTGTCCGCGCCAAGCGGGCTCGTGGAGCGGGGCGGGACGGCAGGAGGTGCGCGGATGGTCGGCTGATGTGCTCATAGGGTTTCCTTTCGGCGGTTCCGGGCCATTATAGCGCAGCGCGCGCGGCGGGGATTGTGAAGCGTCGGTGGAGGGCCGGCGTCGCTCGGGCCGTTCGCCGGGGAAATCGCCACGAGGCTCAACAATCATGCCTCGAATGGTAACAATTGGGTGCAGGATCGACGCTCTGCGTGTACAATGCCAGGGAACACGGAAGGGCCGCATGTGACCGTGCGACCGAGGGCGGCGTCCGACCGGACGACGCGAATAGGGCCGCGAACGCGGTCGTGAACAGAGGAAAAGGAGGCTCTCATGAGCGAGATCGTATCGTCTTCCGACTTCCAGTCCAAGGTGCTCGACGCGCAGGGCCCCGTGCTCGTGGACTTCTTCGCCACGTGGTGCGGGCCGTGCAAGATGCTCGCGCCGACGCTCGACGAGGTGGCCGGCGAGGTGGCCGGCAAGGCCGCCGTGTACAAGCTCGACATCGACCAAAGCCCCGACATCGCCCAGCGCTACGGCGTGATGAGCGTGCCCACGCTCGTGGTGTTCGAGAACGGCCAGGTGAAGAATCAGGCCGTGGGAGTGCAGCCCAAACACGCCATTCTCTCGATGCTCGGCTAGCCCTGTCGCAAGAGGGCGCGTCCGCGGCTGCGCGACGCGCTTTGGCGAGGCCCTCGACCGTCCGGTCGGGGGCCTTTCGCATGCCTGTGCTTGCTCCTCGGCGAGCCGGCCCCGCCTTCGGCGAGCTTTGCCGGACGATGCCGCGCGGCGAACTGGCGAAGAAGGCGGCGCTCGGTGCGCGGCTGGCGGGGCGCGCCCTGCGGTCGGGGGGGGGGGGGGCTCCGTCCCTCCATGCATGAGATCTGCTCGATTCTGGCCATGAAACCGCGTTCTGGCACGGATTCCGGCCCCTTTCGGCCTGAAGGGAGCTCCCTGTGCGGGGAAAGCCCAGGTCGGCGAAACCGGCGATACTCGGGACGCGCTCGATTCGTGCCAAAACGCGGTTCCGTGGCCAGAATCGAGCGGATTCCTCGCAGGGGCCCATTTGACGCCCGTCGGTTTTGGGGCGGGCGGCTTTCGGGCAGACGGGGGAGCCGCCCTGGCGGCGTCGATGCCGGCCCGACGGGGCTCCTTCGGGCCGCGCCGGGCCTGTGCGAGGGAGCTCGCATGCCCGGAGCGTCCTCAGGCCGGTGAGTTCAACTTTGCCATGAGCGTCGTGCGAGAGCGCGCTCATGCCCGAAGCGCCCTGGAGGGATGCCGAGCGCGTGGGCGGGGGGCGATGCCTTGCGTCGTTCGTCCGATCGGCGAGCGTCCGTCGACAGCGGTGCGACCGGCGTCCTCCTGCCGCATCGCCCGCCTACGCCGCGGATTCGCCGACGACCCAGGCTCGATGGAAGTCCCAGCGCCCCGCGTCGTCCGTGGCCGTGAGCAGGTAGCTGCCCACGATGAGGACGGGCTCGACGCCCTGGCCTCGCGCTTTGTCGAACAACTCCCGCGCGTTGCTCTCGCTCAAGGCGGGTGCCACCTTGAGCAGGCATTCGAGGCACGTTCGCGCCGTGTGGCCCGGCGAGCGCCGCCAGAGCGCGCACGCCGCGCCGCCGCATGTGCCCGTGGCCGCGCCCGCTTCGCTCGGGCTCGCGTCGGCCACCGCTTCGCGAATCTCGTTCGGATGCGCGGCGTCCACGAGCACCCCGTAGCGCCACGGCTCCTCCACGAGCAGCCGCCACGGGCCGGCCTCGTCGTAGTCGATGGCGTCGAGCCGTGCGATGCCGGGCGCGTCGGGGCGCATGCCCTGACGGGCGAGTCGCGCAGCTTCGGCGTTGAGCGCGCGCTGCCGAGAGAGCCGGGCGCGGGTCGCTTCGAGTTGGGCGATCCTTCGCTCGACGTCGTCCTCGGTGCGCGCGAGCGCCTCGTCCAAGCCGCGAGCCGAGAGCGCACGGTAGCCCTCAAGCTCCCTCACCGGCACGCCGAGCTTGCGGTAGAAGGCGATCTCGCTCGCCTCGATGAGGTCGTGCAGCGAGTACTGTCGGTAATCGTTGCCGCGGTTGCGCCGCGCGCGCACGAGCCCTTGGCTTTCCCAATAGCGCAGCGTGGACGGCGCCACCTCCAGGTAGCGCGCCGCGTCCTTGATGTCGTAGAGCCGAGGTTCGGCCATGACGCCTCCTTCCTTGTGTCGGACGGCGCGGTGAGCGGGACGTGCTTCGCGCGTGTGCTGCATGACGCTCTGTTCGAGACACGTCCGGCGCGTCGGATATCGGTCGCCGCGAAAGTCGCGCGCGCCGGGATCGAACGCGGCGTATGTCTCGCGCGCCGCGCGGGACGCGCGAGCGTTCGGCTCGCCGTGGTTTTGAAGATTCCGCGAAACCTTCGGTTCCTTCCTTTACCTTAAAGCCGCTTTAAGGTTGAGAATACCATGCGGAAAACGATCAGGCAAGCGAAGCAAGCAAGGCAAGGTGGAGAAGCTATGATCACGAAGGACATGGTGCGCGAATACCTCAAGTACATCGTCCCCACCATGATCACGTTCACGCTCGCGAGCGTCTACAGCATCGTCGACGGCGTGTTCGTGGGGCACGCCGTGGGCGATGCGGGGCTGGCCGGCATCAACGTCGCCTTCCCCCTCGTGGCTTTCATCATGGCGGTGGGCACGGGCATCGGCATGGGCGGCGGCGTCATCTCGTCCATCGCGAAGGGCGCGGGCGACGAGGCGAAGGCCCGCCGCGCCGTGGGCACGACGTTTCTCATGCTCGTGCTGGCGGCCGCGCCCATCATGGCGCTGCTGCTGGCGTTCGCCGAGCCTATCTGCCAGCTGCTCGGCGGGCGGGGCGAGACGCTCTCGCAGGCTGCGGCGTACCTGTCGGTCATCGCGTGGGGCGTGCCGTTCCAGATCCTCGTCACCGGTTCCATGCCGCTTATCCGCAACCAGGGCAAGGTGGCCTACGCCATGGGTGTGCAGGTGCTCGCGGGGCTTATGAACGTGGCGCTCGACTTCGCGTTCGTCATCGTTGCGGGATGGGGCACCGCGGGCGCGGCTTTGGCCACGGTGATGGCGCAGGCGTCCGCGTTCTTGCTCGTGGGCGCGTTCTTCCTGCGCAAAAAGAACCGCATCGCGCGGCGCGACCTGCGCATCGACGGGCGTATTGCGCTCCATGCGCTCAAACTGGGCATGGCGCCGTTCGGCCTGACGCTTTTGCCCGAGGCCACGGTGGTGGCCATCAACGTGAACCTGGCTGCGTACGGTGGCGAGACGGCGCTTGCGGCCTACGCGGTGGTGTCCTACACCGCCTGCGTCATCCAGATGCTCATCCAGGGCGTCGGCGACGGGTCCCAGCCGCTCGTCTCGAAGCGCTACGGGGCGGGGGACGCCGACGGCGTGCGCCGCATCCGCAACACGAACTACCTCATAACCGTCAGCCTGGGGGCGCTCGGCCTTGGCGCGATGTTCCTCTTGCGCGACCAGATACCGCTTCTGTTCGGCGCGTCCGAGCAGACGGCAGGGGTGATCGCCTGGGCTTTGCCGGTGTTCTCCACGGCCTACGTGTTCTACGGGTTCACCCATGCGTCCACCTCGTACTTCTATGCGGTGGACGACGCGCGGGCCTCGAGCGCCATCGTGTACGGAGAGGCGCTGCTCGTGGTGGCCGTGGTGTTCGGGGCGGCGCGCCTTGCCGGGGTCGACGGCGTCTGGCTGTCGGTGACCGTGGTGCAGGCGATCCTCACCGTGTGCGCGGCGGCGCTGCTGCGTCGCCGCCATCGCAGCCGGTCCGCGCAGGGGTGCGCGCGGGCGACGGTGGGCGACGGGGCCTGCTAGGCTCCGGTCTGCGCGCGGAGGGCGGCGTCGCCGGCGTTCGCAGAGGGTTCGGTGCCCGTCGATCCGGGGCTCCCCGGGCGTGCGGGTCTGCCGGATTCCCCGGAACCTCCGGTGCCTTCGGAGCGCGCCCGCACCAGCGGCTCGAGGTAGCCGTAGCCCTCCTCTTCCAGGCGCGCAAGCGGAACGAAGCGCAAGGCCGCGCTGTTGATGCAGTAGCGCAACCCGCCCGCCTCGGCGGGTCCGTCGTCGAACACGTGGCCGAGATGCGCGTCGCCCGCGCGGCTGCGCACCTCGGTGCGTCGCATGCCGTGGCTGCGGTCGGGCCGCCGGGTCACGACGTCGGGGGCGATGGGGCGCGAGAACGCGGGCCATCCGCATCCCGAGTCGAACTTGTCGGCACTCGAGAACAAAGGTTCGCCGCTCGTCACGTCCACGTACACGCCCGGCTCGAACGTGCGGTCGTAGGCGTTGCGGAAAGGGGGCTCGGTGGCGCTTTCCCGCACGACGCGGTACTGCTCTTCGGTGAGTGTGCGGCGCAGTGCTCGCCTGGGCTTTGCCGGTGTTCTCCACGGCCTACGTGTTCTACGGGTTCACCCATGCGTCCACCTCGTACTTCTATGCGGTGGACGACGCGCGGGCCTCGAGCGCCATCGTGTACGGAGAGG
>NZ_PPEL01000085.1 GCF_002899695.1 Rubneribacter badeniensis | reverse complement strand
CTAGTCGTCGGCAGCGTCAGATTTGTATAAGCGACAGCCCTTACCCCTCATCCCTTCCTCTCCCTCATCTCCTTCCCCCGGCATCCCTTTTCATGCGATAACGGTAACGAATTCTGAAGTTTTTTACTATATATTACCGAAAGTCGCCTTTCTTATCAGTTGCTTTGTCAAAATGGTAAGAATTTGAGGAACTTGGGCTGATATTTTACCGAGAAAGGAGGAAAAGAGGGTTTGATGCGCTTTCTCGCACCCCCTTACAACCAATTTTGGTAATATATCAGAAATTTTTTGGCATTTCATTACCGGATGCGATCTGATGCCGCGCCGGTTCGTGTGCGGCGGGTAGGGACGTGCAGTGCACGTGTGAGTGCGAGGAGGTGCGCGATGGGTTTTGGCTTGGTCGAGGCGTTTAACCGCGGAATGGAGGGGGACGACGGCTATGAGGTGGCCGGCATCCGCGTGAAGTGCTCGCATTGCGGCGGCGAGGCGTTCGACGAGCGAACGGCCCAGCTCAACACCGCAGGGGCCACGCTTTTCGGGCTTGACTGGGCGAACAAGAGCGCCTATGTCCTCGCTTGCAAGGCTTGCGGCCATCTGGAGTGGTTCCTGTAGCGCGGCGCGCTCTCGCGAGAGCGCGCCGTGAGGCCGCTGGGTGGGTGGCTGCCGGGGATGCGCGGCGGGGTGCGCGGGCCGAAGTGGCGCGGAACCGTCGAAGCGGCGCGAAAACAGTCGAGACGAGCGGAGCTACCGAAATGCGCATGCGAACGGAACGCGGACGGCTGTTGGAGAGCGGGCGCGGTACGATTGGAGATGGGCGCGCTCGTGCGTGATGCGGTGCGATGGGCGCAGGCTCGAACTGCGCTCGCGGGCGAGAGGGGTCAGGCGAGGCCGTTTTCCTGCTCGAAAAGCGCGATGATCTCGGCGCGGTTGTGCGTGTCGCACTTGCGGTAGATGTTGCGCAGATGGGTTTTCACGGTCGCCTCGGAGATGAACAGGGCGTTCTCGATGTACTTGAGGCCATGGCCCGTAAGCCAGAGCGCCGCCACCTCGCGCTCGCGCGGGGAAAGGTCGTGCGCCGAGGCGAAAGCGGCGATGGGGTCGGCTTTCTCGGCAGTCGCATCGGCATCGTCAACAGAGGCACCGTTCGGAGCGGTGCGGGAGACGCTTGCACCCCGGCTTTCTTCCGCGTTTGCGCCGAGGCTCCCGTTCGGCCTCGCGTGCGCGCGGTTCTGCGCCGTGCCGTCAAGTTGCGTCCCTTCTTCGCCTCCGTTCTCCTCGAAATCGATCTCAAGCACCACTCGTCCTTCGCTGAACGCGAAGCCCACGGCAATCAGGATGAGCATGATCGAAACGACGTAGAACGCTTCGATATGGGTCGCGAACAGGGGAGCGAGCGATTGCCCGAGCGTGTTTCCCACGCATTCGGCGATCCATCCGATGGCGAACACGAGATGGGCTTCGACCGGCGTCTTCTTCGCCCATAGCGCCAGTACCATCCAGGTGAGGGCTTCGGACACGATGTTGGCGTAGAAGACGAGTGCGGCGCTGATGCCGATGGACAGCATGAGCAAAAACACGCCTGCGGCGAACGCCGACAGCAGCACTTTGTACAGGGCAGACGGGTCGATGCGCCCGCGCAGGAAGAAGGCGCTCGCGACGAAGAACGCCGTCACACCGAGCGGGATGAGCAGGGAGACGGGGGAGACGGCGGTGCTGAACAGCCCGAACTCGGGTGCGAGCGATCCGATGGAGCTGACGATGAAAAACGTGATGGCCAGCCCCACGAGCGTGCGCAAAGGCACGGCGGCGGCCATGATGTCGAGCAATCCCGGCGCGGTTCGCTCGGCGGGCGCGCATGCGGCGTGCTCGATGGCCTTGCGCCCGCCCGCCGCGTCGTCGGCGCCTTTCCGCGTCCGCGGCAGCACGGCGAGGGAGACGAGCGGCAAAAGCGTGGCAAGTCCGCTTGCCGCGCGGGCAGGGCAAGCGAGGATCGCCCAGCACAGCAGCGCCGCGACGGACGCGGCGCATCCCGCCAGCACGATGATGGCGCGCGAACCCATGCGCGCGTACGCGTCGAACCATGACATGATGAGGATGATGGCGAAAAAGCCCGAGAAGGCGAGCCCCGCAATGCGCATTGCGGGAAACCCGGCGGTCGCCGGAAACGTGCACACGAACGTTCCCGCGGCCATGAACAGCGCCGAGGCGGTGACGAACGGCGTGCGGCCCACGACGGAGGGCAGCCGTCGCGATCCCACGATGCTTGCAAGGCAGGCGACAAGCCCCGGCAGCATGGACGAGGCCGCCGCATGCACGGCTCCCGGCAATCCGAACGCGGGCGACAGCAGGAGCACCACCGCCCATGCGCAGAGGCATGCGTAGCCGAGCGCGAAGCGCAACTGTGCGGGCGCGACCCCTATGGTGCGAACATCGATCACATCTACCTCCCGTGCCCATTATGGCATAAGCCCTGCGATTTCAACCCTCGGCTTCCGCAGAATCAACCCTCGCGGTTGATGCGCTGCGGGGCCTTTTCGGCATGGTGGGCGCTTGTGCATTTGTGGCATTCGGCCGGTTTCCCAAGCTCGTACGGGCTCCGGGCGCAAAATCAACCATGGGGGATGGTGCGTCTGCCGTCCTCGTTCGTCATACTGCCCGGTGTTCCGAGAGCGGTCTGGAGGGGCCGCCGTTGTAGAGAGAGGAAACGTCATGATGAAGAGCAAGCAGGGAATGAGCCGCCGCAGCTTCCTGTCGGGAGCTGCCGTCATGGGAGCCGCGCTGGCGGGTGCGGGTTTGACGGGTTGCGCGCCGAAGTCTGCCTCCGAGGCGACGGGCTCCAAGGCTGATTCCACCTCTGCGGGCGCGGGCGCGGCGTCGGGCGGCACGGTGGGTTTCGACGGCACGGGCGCCATGCCGTGGCTCGGCGAGGCTCCCGAGATCGCCGATTCCGACGTCGCGGAGGAGATCGACACCGACGTGGTCGTCGTGGGCCTGGGTTGCGCCGGAGTTCCGGCCGCCCGCGCCGCCGTGGAGGCAGGTGCGAAGGTCGTGTGCCTGGAGAGCTCCGCGAAGCTGAACAGCGCCGCCAGCGACATGGCCATCTTCGGCGGCCAGACGCAGGCCACGTGGGGCCGCGGCGACGGCTTCCTCGACAAGAAGATGGTCGTCAACATGCACATGGAGGAATGCAGCCATCATGTGAGCCAGAGTGTCATCAGCCGCTATTACGACGAATCCGGTGCCGCCTTGGATTGGTTCGTGGCTGCGAGCAAAAACCTCTACATCGCCCCGGAGAGCTATGCCGAGATCCCCGAGGAAAGCCAGGAGAACTACATGTTCCCCTACATGTACCCGGTGCCGGAGACGTACGACTACACCAAGGAGGATCTGCCCTGCTATCCCACGTCGGTGGGCTTCAGCAGCTTGGCCACGGTCATGGCCGACAACCTGCAGGTGGCCGTGGACGGCGGTGCCGACGTGCGCTACAACACGAAGGGCGTGAAGCTCATCCAGGACGACAGCGGGGCGGTGACCGGCATCTACGCGCAAAGCGCCGATTCCGACGGGTATCTTAAGATCAACGCCAAGAGCGTGGTGCTGGCCACGGGCGACTACCTGGGCAACGAGGAGATGATGAAGTTCTACGCGCCCGAGTGCGTGGAGAACGGCATCCAAATCCTCAGCATCGACATGGACAACGAGGGCAACTACACCAACATCGGCGAAGGCCACAAGATGGGTGCGTGGGCCGGTGCCGCCATCGAGCAGTGGCACGCGCCGATGATCCACCACATGGGTGGCGGCGCGGGTGCCGATGGCCGCGGCGTGATCGGCAACAACGGCTTTCTGTGGCTGAACCTGCGCGGCAAGCGCTTCATGAACGAGGATCTTCCCGGCCAGCAGCTTGAGAACCAGGTGGAGCTGCAGCCGCAGCGCAAGGCGTACCAGTTCTTCGACTCCTCCTGGCCCGAGCAGCTGCAGTACTTCCCCGCGGCCCACGGCGTGGCCTGCTTCTATCGCGAAGAGGAGCTTCCCGCCTACACCGCTTCGGGGCTGAAGATCAACGTGCGCACGGCTGCCGACATCGACGCCGCCGTGGAGGAGGGCCGCTGCCTGAAAGCCGACACGGTGGAAGAGCTTCTGGGCATGATCGACGGCATGGACGTGGAGACGGCGAAGACTTCCATCGAGCGCTACAACGAACTGTGCGCCGCCGGGGAGGACACGGACTTCTTCAAGAGCTCGCAGCGTCTGTTCGGCCTGGTGAACGGGCCGTTTTACGCCGCTGAGTGCGGGTGCGCCCTCACGTTGGGCAACTTGGGCGGCCTTGAATCCGACGAGGAGTGCCGCGTGTACAGCACCGACCGCGAGGTCATCCCCGGCCTGTACGTCTGCGGTGCCACGCAGGGCGGGCGTTTCGCCGTGCAGTACCCCATCTCCCTCAAGGGGCTTTCTGCGGGAATGTGCATGGTGTACGGCAAGATCGCTGGCGAGAACGCCGCGGCTGGCGTGTAGCCGTTCGCGTGTAGCCTTTCGACGCTGCCGATTTTGTGCGCGCTGGCGGCTCCTTTTTGGGGTGCCGGCGCGCTCGCGTGTTTCGCTGTCTTGGGGGCGTGCCGCTCGCGTGTTCCGCTTTCTGGCGCTGCTTCGCTTGCGCGCCTCGCTCCCCTTGCGGGATGCCGTTCCGTCCGCGTGTCCCGTCCTCGGGCGTCGTCCCACCCGCTTTCCCCTGGGAGGCGGGTGCCGCCCCGTTCGCACGCCCTGCTCTCCCTTTGAGGCGGGCGGGCGCTAACCCACCCGCTTTTGAAGAAGGGGTACAGTCCCGAATGGGTGAACCAACGTTTGCAAACGATATCGGTGCGCAAAGAGCTTACGGACGAATGGACGGAACGGGGCGTTCCGAAAGGGTCGGAGTTCGCCATTCTCACGGGCGAGATCCCGCAAGCGTGGTCGGGGATGACCACGCGGCAGTACAAGAACCACAAAGGGCTGACCAAGGAGAACCTGCGGGACACTATGAGCACGCTCGAATTGGTGCTCAACATGTTGGCCGAAGCGACGACTACCGAATTGTCGAAAGCCGAGGAACCCGAAGCGTTCGACGAGAGCAAGGAGATCGCTCGCCGGGGCGGCTCTGTTGCAGGCAACGCACGCAAAGAGATCGAGGCTCAAACGGGCAAACCGGTTGTCACATCGAAGAACGCACGCGATTTCCGGATGCTTCTCGGAGACGTGATAGAGGCGGCAGCGGCTGAGGTCGATGGCGAGGCTGTCGATTCCGGGGGTCTGCATGCGGCTTCGAGCGGGAAGCTCGGTTAGGGGCGCAGTCGGGGGATCGTGTCGCTTGGAGCGCTTGTTGTTCGTCCCCTTCGCGTCGCGCGTGAAGGGGATGTCTGCCCGCGGCTCAGCATCTTTAGGGCCGCGGACGGGGGTGCTGCGATGGGCGCTGCTTTGGCTTGGGGGCGAGCTTCCCCGCGAGCCCTTGGGCCATAAGGCGGGCGGCGATCTCTGCGAGGGATCCGAGGGCGGCCAGCAAGGTGTCGCGAGAGGCGGCGTCGATGTTCTTGGCGGCTTCGGCAAGCATCGTCGCGGTCTTGGCGCCTCCGAAGAACACCTCGGTGGCGTTTTGGGCGCCCGATGCCTCGACGGCTTTGAACAGCGCATCGACGATGGCGGCTGCCTCTTCGTCAGAGTAGCGCGCAAGCCACTCGGAAACGAGGGCGTCGGTGAACTTCGCGTTGTCGGAAAGGTCGTCGAGGTATTGGAAATCGTCGCCGGCGACCTCCCAGGTGAACGGGCTGTGCTCGTTGATCCCGCGTTCGGTGCTGCACACCACGAGCGGAGGCGTGTGCGACTCCATGAGCATGCCCACGATCGAGTCGTGCGGTACGGTGCGGTGGATGCGCCCTTCGAGGCGGTGCCAGTCCTCCGGCGAGAACATGCCCGCCTTGAAGCCCGGTCCGTCGTGCGTGTACACGCGCTCGATGCGATCCTGAACGGACGGTGCGGCCCGCAGGGACGCGTACAATGCGAGGTTGCCGCCTTTGGAGTGCCCTCCTACGACGAGGCGCTTCGGCAAGCGCGGCGCGACGGCCTCCAAATAGCGCACCGCATGCTCTTGAGCGGGCACGGGCGCGTCGTACGCCATGTTGAAGTCTTCGCGCCAGCCGGTGAGCGAGGCGTCGGTGCCGCGGAACCCCACGTAGGCGAACTCCTTCTTGTGGACGAACGCCATGGCGGCGAACTGCGTCTGACGGTCGGCGTCGAACAGGCTCAGGCAATCTTTGACCGTCACGTCGCGAAAGCGCGGGCTGGCTGCGAGCGCGAGCAGGTTCTCCTTCACGAGGCTTGGTGCGAGGCCGGTGAACATGTCGGCGTAGCGCTCGGCGCGCAGCAGGTCGATGAAGCGTACGGGTCGTTTGACGGACGAGAGGAGGTTGTCCACGACGGTGCCGAGCCGCTTGAACGATGCGCGTTCGCGCAGCGGTGGAGCGATGCCCTCGACGCGCACCATGCAGAATTGGGAGAGCACAGCTGAATCCACCGGATTGAACGGCTTCTCCTCGAAGGTGGCGAACTCGGTTGCCAGGTAATCGAGGATGTTCATAAGAGGCGCTCCTCGCTTCTCGCTTTGCGCTGCATGGTGCATGTCGTCCTCCATCATAGCGCGTCGTTGTTTCGCATGGCTCGAAGATTCAAGCTTGTGGGCAAAAGGTGGCTCTTCCTGTTTTGGGAATCGTGCGTTCGCCTTTGCGGATGAGAGGTTGGATTGGGCGAGTGTGACAGGGCCGGCTGTTTCCACCGTGCCGTTGGCGCACGATTGCGTGGCGCTTGGTTGCGTTGCGGAGAGACGCGCGAGGGGGCGTGCGAGGAAGATGCGCGGGTACAAAGTCCGTGAGGACGGGCGCGGCGGGTGCAGAGTGGAACAGGGCGAGAGCGACGGGTCAAGGTGGAATGATGGAGCGGAAGGGGCGAGCGTGCGAGTGAGACGGGTGCACGGGGTCGGTGGGTAGGCGGGACGACGACGCAAATGAGACGCGCGTGCGGGAGCGACGGACGGGCGCGTATGCGGGAGCGAGCGCAAGCGCAGACTTGGGGATAGGGAAGGTTTGACAGGGAGTTCGGCCAGCCTTCGCGCGTGGTGTGGGCATTTACCTGGACGCTTGCCAGGGGCGCATCGCGACTAAGCGTGTTCGCCTGAGGATAGCGCACGGCAAGCGATGCCAAGCTTTCAGGGCTGTGCTGCCGCGCAACAATTCCCTCTCTCTTTCGCGCATTCGCAAGACGGTCTGCAGCGGACATCCCCGTATTTCAGCGCTTGCGTTCTTCGCGTCGGTGTCGAAAGCGTTTGTTTGGTTGGGGTCGGGGCGATTGTTTCACGTGAAACAATCGGGCGCGCTCGGGAGAAGGCGTTCGGATGGCGCGTGCGAGCAAGAGGGAGCGTGCGGATGGCTGGGCGCTGCAATGCGGGAGCGTGCGGATGGCGCATGCAGACAAGCGGGAGCGCGCAGTCGGCGCGTACGAAAATGCGGGAGCGTGCGGACGGGCGGGAGAACTCGGATGTGCGGATGCAAGGGCCGCGAGGGCGGGTGCGAAAGCAACGCGCATTCGCGGGACGATTTCGGGGTTGTCGGGATGATGGAGGCTTCGGGACTCCGGGGCTTCGGGGCGCTGGGACGATGGGGGCTTCGAGGCGCTCGTGCGCACCTGAGAGGCGGTCTGCGACCCTATGGAACCGCCGAGGGCGTTTCTCCGTCGATGAGCGCGAGAAGCTCTTCGCGCGATCCGATTTCGAGCTTTCCGTAGATATGCCGCACGTGGGTGCGCACGGTGTTCTCGGAGATGTAAAGCTTTTCGGCCACGTAGCCGTGGTTGTACCCGCGCCCCAGGTAGTACAGCACCTCGCGCTCGCGCGGGGACAGGTGCCGCTCGGCGGCCAGCGCGTCGCATCGGCGGTGGATGTAGGTGCGGGAGTCGTCCGCGCCGCGCGGCTCGGTGCGGCGTTCTTCTCTCTGGCGCGAGCCCTGGGCGAACGAGATGGCGATGAGGGCCAGGTATCCGGCGAGCATGACGAGGCAGATCGTCCGTCCGTCGGTGCCGATGACGGCGATGCCGCGCAGCCCGCCCGCAAATGCGAGCGCGAGCAGCGCGAGGCACGAAGGAAACACGAACGCGGCGGGCAAGGGAACGCTGCGGGCGGCGCTCGCCATGCTGCACCAGATGGCGAGCGCGATCACGGCGAAGCTGGCCTGCGAGAGCACGTCTATTGCAGCGGCGGCGAGGTTGCTGTCGGTGCTGATCGTCGGAAGCGCCAGCAGAAACGCCACGGCGACGGGGTACATGGCGTGGTTGAGCAGACGCAGCGGCGACGAATCCTCCTTGTGCAAAGCGACGAGCGCGATGGAGGCGGCCAGCAGCGATGGGCCGATGAGCGATTTGAGCGCTCCGAGCGGGTCGGGAAGGCGCATCTGCTCGTTGGAAATGATAGGATCCCAGGTCAATCCGAAAATGAAGCACGTGATGCACGCTCCTGCGAGCGGCATCCACAACATGGCGAGCGCCTTGTGCAGCCGTTCGCGATCGCGTCCGTCCTCGCCACCGTCTTTGCCGTTTTGCGGCGAATCGTCGGAATCGGTCGCAGACACGGCGAGGCCGCCTGTTGCGCGCACATCTCCATCGGCGACCCTGTGCGCGGCGACGGGGGCGTTCGAGGAGACACCGGCGGTTGCGGGGTGGTCGATGTCGTCGGGGGCGCAGGGCGCATCGTTGCTGTTACCGCCGCTCGAACGGGCGATGATCAGCAACGCGATGGACGCGGCGAGCGAGCATGCGATGAGCGCCAAACCCTGCGGAGAAGGCGAGATCGGAGCCGCCAAAACGTGGACAACGGCTGTGACCATAATGCCAAGAGCGCTGTTGAACAGCAGGTTTTCCGGTTCGAGCTGCGCGAAGAGCGATCCCCATGCTACGGACAGCAAAATGCAGCCTGCGCCGAACGCCCCTCCGAATGCGGCGACGGGCGCACCGGGCAACAGCGGGGCACCTGCGTACGGTACCGCGATGAACAGCAAGCCTCCTGCGACAAGCAGGCTTGCTGTCAGCACAAAGGCGTTGCGGGTGAGATCGGGCGCGCGGCGGCCGGTGCGCTTCGCATGCACGGCGATTCCTGCGAGCGCTGCTGAGCAGCCTGCCAGTCCCCATCCGACGGATAGGGCGAAGTCGTGCAGGGGAAGCGCAGTCCCCACTTCATCGGAAGGGAGGAAGCGGATCGCGTTGAGGAACGCGGAGAACAGAAGGCCTGCTCCCCAAAGCGCAGGATGCGGTGATACGGAGGTCGTGGCGCGAACCCGGTCGGATCGCCCCCCCCCCTCGCTTTCCAAGCGTTGTGCTGCGCATGTTCCCGCTCCTCCCCGCAACGCCGCAGCGTTTTCCCTCGTAAAAGGCGAAAATCACCAAATTCAGCTATAGAGCTTGATCACGCGTGCGCCCTCGCGCACCTTGAAATCATCGCTTTCAGTGATGGCGAAGCTTCGCGTTGCATCGTAGTGTAGCCGAACGTCCGGCGCCGTACAACAAAGCCGAAAGCGCGAAGGGAGGCGTCGGAGCACGCGTTCGGCATCGAAAACGAAGGGAGAGGGAACATGGGAGCAACCTCGAAGCACACGAAGCGCAGCTGGTCGCGTCGCGACTTCCTGAAGAGCGCGGCCGCGGGTACGGTGGGCGTTGCCGCGCTTGGCGCGTTGGGAGGCTGCGCGCCGCAGCAAGCGTCGTCGGCGGGGTCGGCTGCCGAGTCGGGGTCTGGCGAGGCTGGCACGTACGATGTGATGCAGGAGCTGTCGACGTTCAACCGCGGCCAGAACCCCGATGCGAAGGCGCCCACCACGCCCGAGGAGTACATTGCACTCAAAGGCGACGGCGTGCTGTCGGCTGGCGGCGGGTGTGAGCAGTTGAACATCGAGCCCGCCGATTTCATGCTGAACAAGCCGGCATGGCTTGGCGACGCTCCCGAGATCGCCGACATCGCCGACATCGAGGAATGCGACGTGCTGGTCATCGGGGCGGGCAACGCCGGCACGGTGGCGGCGCTGCGCTGCCAGGAGTCGGGCGCGAAGGTGTTCCTCGCCGAGATGCAGACCTACGACGAATACGACGAGTACGCCTGCGACATGGCCTGCTACAACTCGAAGCTGTTCCTGGACAAGGGCACGCCCGAGATCGACACCACCGAAGTGTTCAACGAGTACATGCGCCTCTCGCGCGGCCATGCGCACCAGAAACTTGTTCGCGACTACGCCATGCGCTCCGGCGAGATGCTCGACTGGATGGTGGAGCGCATCCCGACCGAGTACGTGGAGAAGTACGCCAAGACCTCCAACTACAAGGGCAACGACAACTTCAGCGGCGAGTGCTGCGGCCAGAAGTCGTGGCCGGCCATGACGCAGTGGCGCGACGAGGAGTCGAACATCAACATGTGGCCGTTCGTCATCCGTTCGGTGCATGCGGCGTTTGAAGAGGCCGGCGGCACCATCAAGTGGGGCTACCAGGGCGTGGTGCTCGTGAAAGAGGGCGATGCGGTGACCGGGGCCGTCTTCCGGGATGTCGATGGCGCGTACCATCAGATCAACGCGAAGGCGACGATCGTGGCGGCGGGCGATTTCGGCGGCAACCCCGACATGCGCCTCGACTTGTCCGACCAGATGCGCAACCTGGCCTGGTCGTACGGCAATGATCGAACCGACGCCACCATGGTCGGCGGTATGGGCCGCGACGGCTCCGGCATCCGCATGTGCATGTGGGCCGGCGGCACCATGGAGGGCGGCCCCCGCGCCGGCCAGGCTGCAGGCATCAACGGCGTGCCGGGTTTCGCGTTCGGCGGCGCGTGGCCGTGCTTCGGCAACGACGGCAAGCGCTTCATGAACGAGACCATGGTGAAGCACGGCTCCAACGGCTATCTGGACATGCTGCCCGAGGGCTGGTTGCTGGTGAACGTGACGGACGCCAACTGGGAGGAATATCTGTCCCATCAGGGGTACGGCCACGAGACGATGGATCGCAGCTCGGACTACATGGTGGCCGAGGTGCGCGAGAACATGGCGAACTACAAGACGGGCAAGGACGGCTTCGACGTGCGCGCCTTCGCTCGCTTCGGCAAGGAGTACTCCACGGTGTACGCCGCCGATACGCTTGACGAGTTGGCCGATATCGTCGGGTACACCGGCGAGGCCAAGGAGAACTTCCTGGCCGAGGTCGAGCGCTACAACGAGCTGTGCGCGAAGGGCCATGACGACGACTGGGGCTGCGATCCACAGAACCTGTTCCCCATCAAGGACGCCCCCTTCTTCGCCTCGTTCGGTACGACGGGCGGCAACCCCTCCGGTGGCTTGTGCCAGCATGCGGCCATCTGCACCGATGGGCGCTACCAGGTGTTGACGGGCGCGAAGGAGCCTATCGCTGGCCTGTACGCCGCAGGAAACACCTGCGGGCAGCGTTACGGCATCCAGTACGCCACGCCCACGGCTGGCAACAGCTGCGGGTCGGCTCTCACCTCGGGCTATTGCGCTGCCGAGTGCGTGATAGAGGATTTGGCATAGGGTTTGCGAGCCTATTCGCGGCCGAGTCGTCCTCCTCCCTCCCTGGTGTCTCGGCCCAAAAACGCGCGGCGGCCGTGTTCGTACGGTCGTCGCGTCGGAATGCGAGGAAAAAGATGGCGCCGCATCCTTCTTCAAGTCGAACTCGCGTGACGGGAGGGCGGGGCTGTGGCGAAGGGGCGGGGGTACTGTCGCGCCCTCCCTTT
The DNA here is from genome assembly GCF_002899695.1 of Rubneribacter badeniensis. GTDB lineage: Bacteria > Actinomycetota > Coriobacteriia > Coriobacteriales > Eggerthellaceae > Rubneribacter > Rubneribacter badeniensis. The sequence continues at coordinate 1,240 of NZ_PPEL01000085.1, read as the reverse complement.
CGTGTTTGCGATGCGGTGGGAGGACGGGAGGGCGCGCCCCGCCCCGTGCCTCTGGGGGAAGCGGATTGGAGCGAGCTATGACGAAGAAGCGCGATGCGATCGTGCGGGTGCGCATCCCGTTTTGCGTGAGGGACGACGCGTTCAGGCGCGGGGGCATGATCCTCGGATGGGACAGCGCGCGCATGGCGCGCTATGCGGACGCGCTCGTGGCCGAGATCGAGGCGAATGCGAGGCAGTTCGACGATTGCCGCGTGCGGGCCGTGCGGTTGGGCGGCGGCGTGGCGTCGAACGCGGGCGCGGACGTGGCTCGCATCGTGCGGGCCGTGCGACAGGCGTGCGACGTGGCCGAGGACGCGCCTGTCACCATGCGCTCGTCCATCGCGAACATAAGCGGCGCGACCATGCCGTTCTTTCGACGCGCCGGGGTGACGCGCTTCGATTTCGAGATGCTGTCGCTCAACCCCGTCGATTTCGCGCGGCTCAACCGGGTGGATGCGTTGGGCGATCTGCCCATCGTCTGCGACCATTTTCTGCACTCCTATGCGAACGACTCGCTGGGCCTTGTGCTGGCGTTCGGCCATCGAGCGCGCGAAGGGGAGGACGGCGCGCTCAACGTGCGGCGCACGGCGCTCGCGGCGGCTCGCTCGCATGCGACGCACGTTGAGCTGGCGCAGGTGGCTTCCGAGCTTGCGGCGTCGCCCGAAGAGGTCGCGCGTCAGCTGGGCGGGATGCGCGATGCGCTGGCCGGGCGCGGGTTCGTCGAGTACCTTCCGCTGCGTTTTGCGAGGGAGGGCAAGCGGGATCGCCTCGCGCTCCTTGAGGAGGCGGGCGCTCCCTGCATCGGCTTCGGGTTGGGCGCGGTCACGCGCATCGATGGCGTCGAAAGCGCGAACACGCAGGATCTGGAGCGCTACTGCGCCGCTTCGGGCGATTTTTCGGCCATCACCGCGAAGGTGCGGGCGATGGGGTAGTCATGCGGGCGCAAAGAGGCGCGGCGGCGTGCGTGCTGGGTGGCGTGCGCGCTGGGTGCTTCGCTCGTGCGGCGATGGGGGCGTATGGCGCTTGAGGGTGGAGCGTGCGCGGAAATCGCGCGTTTTTGGCCACCAAACCGCGTTCGGGGGTGCGGACGTTTTTCCGGACGGCCTAGGCGGCCAGCCCCAGCCGCCTCCTGCGGCCGGCTATCGTATCGTACACCTTGCGCCCTCCCTCGTCGAACGCCTTCAGCCTCCCCTCCCGGTAC
>NZ_PPEL01000084.1 GCF_002899695.1 Rubneribacter badeniensis | reverse complement strand
CACCTGATCGATCCGTGGGCGCGCGACCCTCATTGCGGGGCGTCGAACCTGCGCGCGTATCTGGGGAAGATCTACAAGGCAACACCGGAGAACTCTCCGTTCGGCAATCCGGTGCCGTGCGACCATAACGGCGTCGAGATCATCCACGATGCGTCCGACCCGCGTTTGAAGGAATGGCTGCCCGTCTACGAGGGAAGGGAGTGAGGCATGACCCAGTACGCTATCGTCACCGATGTGAACCGGTGCGTCGGGTGCCTCGCATGCTCGGTGGCGTGCAAGGCCGTGAACGACGTGCCCGTGGGCAGCTTCTGGAACAAGGTGCTGCGCATCGGGCCGAACGCCCCGATCGGCGGGGCAGGCGACCCGTCGTCGTATCTGTACTTCCTCACCGTGCAGTGCCAGCACTGCGCCGACCCCGAGTGCGTGAAGGTGTGCCCCACGGAAGCGAGCCACATCGCCGCCGACGGCACCGTGCAGATCGACAAGTCCAAGTGCATCGGCTGCCAGTTCTGTGCCATGGCCTGCCCCTACAACGTGCGTTATCTGAACGAGGAGGAGGGCGTCGTGGAGAAGTGCACGCTCTGCGAGCAGAAGATAGCCCAAGGGGAGCTTCCCCAGTGCGTGTCGCAGTGCGGCGGCATGGCGCGCTTCTTCGGCGATCTGGATCAAGGGCTGGAGGGCTTTGAAGGCGCCGAGAACGGCGGGGAGCGCATCAAGCTCGGCGAGTTCGCCTTGCCGTTCGACGAATCCGACGTGCATCATCTGCCGAACGTGGGGAACAACCCGTCGTTCGCGTACATCTTGCGCGGCCACGAGTGGATGGGAGGCGAGTAACGTGGAGCTTCAGTGGCCTTTGATCATCTTCACCACGCTGGTGGCGTGGTCGGCTGGCGTGTTCGGCACCCAAGGGGCGCTTGCGAGCGGCGGGCACGCTTGTCGATCGCAGATGCCGCTTTTGGCGATATCGGTCGCTTTGCTGGCCGTGTCGGGCATCGCGGTGTTCTTCCATCTCGAGCACTGGGAGCGCATCTTCAACGGGTTCGGGCACCTCTCGTCCGGCATCACCCAGGAGTTCATCGTGATCGTGGTGTTCGCCGTGGTGGCCGTGGCGTACTTCGTCTTCCTGCGCCGCTCCGGCGACGGGACCGTGCCGAGATGGATGGGCTGGCTTGCGGTCGCGATCTCTACGGTGCTGGTTGTGGTCTGCGCCCATTCTTACGTGATGGCCGCGCGGCCTGCGTGGAACAGCGTGCTTGAGGTCCTGTCCCTTGTCGGCGCGGCTCTGCTCATGGGGCCTGCCACGTGCGGCGTTGTCATGGCGTTGCGCAAAGATGCGGGCGCGGGCGCCAGGGAGGATGGGGTGGCTGACGTTGCCGATGGCCTTGCAGCTGCCGACGCTGCGGCGGGCTTCGGAGCATCGGACGGCGAAGCGAGCCTTCGTGCCTCTCATGGCGCGGTCGGGTCCGAGGTTGTGGCGCGCTCTTCCCATGGCGCGCGGGCTTTTGGACGGATCGCGGTGATCGGCGCGACCGTCGGAGCGTTGTGCGTGCTGTCTTTTGCGGTCTTCCTGCAGATGTCGGGAGGGTCGTTCGTCGATGTGGGCTACCACTTCGACCCGGTGCGTCCCACTCAAGCTATGGTCGACCCGGCTGCCGTGGTGGCCATACAGGCGCCGTTGCTGTGGGCGGGCGGGGTGGTGGTCGGGGCCTTTGTTCCGCTGGCGCTCTGCTGGCTTGCGGTGCGCAAAGGCACGATCGGCTTGTGGAAAGCATGCGGTTCCACCGCCGTCCTCTGCGCGCTGGTCGGCGCGGTGTGTCTGCGCGTGGCCTTTTACAACCTCGGGTTGTCGGTGTTCATGTTCTACTAGGGCCGGACGCCCTGCGGCGATGTCGCAGGGCGGGAGGGGCCGTCCTCAGGGCGATGCCGGACGGGCGGCCCTCCTCCGGGCGCTATGCGGAGAAGCGGGCTCCGCTTGCTGCCGAGCGGCGCCCTCCCGCTGCGCTCGCCGCGAGAGGGGCGTCCCTTCGCCTCGATCTGCCGCCGGGTGGGCGCCTTCCTCTGCCGCGCTCGCCCCGGACGGGCGTTCCTTTGCCGCCGTTTCCCGTTCGCGGCCGGGATGCGGAGGGGCTTCGGTAATGGATTTGGGAAAAATGCCCGATATTGTACCGCGATGCGGGGGAGGCGGGTTGAAAGGAGCGTTCGATGCTCGATCCGGCAGGTCGATTCGATGGTTTCGGTAACATATCGTGAATAATCTCCCGATTCTTTACCGTCCCACGCGAACAGGAGGCCGAGGGCGCCGTGTTCGGTAACATATGGAAATTTTCTCGCGGATCCCTTACCGCTTCTCGCGCGAAGGGGCTTCGCGCGCAGGATCCGCTCCGGAGGGCCCTCGTGCCTCCAAGCTGTCGCAGCCCTGAGGGTGCAGGCCGCCGCATGATGGCCGCGTGGCTCGGCGCGGAAGGACGCCCCTCCCATGCCGATGCCTCCCTTGAGGGCATAGATCGTCCCGAAGCGCCCCGCGCGGGCGCGGCTCTCCCTCCCCGAACCCCCCCCTTGCAAACGGGCGAGCCGCATCCGCGCGGGGCGCTTCCGCGTCCTTTGCGCGTCTTTGTCGAATGGGAGGGGGCGAAGCTCTAACGCGCCCGCGCGGGTGGTCTTCTTTTGTGTCTCTGCCGGGTGCAGACGGTCATCTCTCGCGACACGCCTTCGCGAAGCGTGCCTTCGCGAACGGGCTGTTGCCGTTGCGGTCAGTCGGCGTCGCGGCGGTGGCGTATGATGATCTCTCGGGATTCTTCGAGCGCGTCGAGCAAGAGCTTCAGCCGTCGCTCGTTTCCCTGCTTGTAGATGCAGTAGATGATGAAGTGGGCGTCGTCGTCTGCGATGGGGATGCTGACGGTTTGGTTGATGTCCTCGAGAAATTTGAGCTGGCGAAGGTCTTTCTGCAGCATGAGCACGCCGCCCTCGGGAGGAGTGGAGGCGTAGCTCGTCACCGCTCGACCGAGGCGCGGCCTTTTCTTCGGCTCGAAGCCGTGCGCACGGCACACTTGCTCGATGCGTCGCCATCCCGAGATGGAGTACTCGTCGACGAACTGGATGAACGTCTCGTTCGCGAGATCTTCCATGTGCAATTCGGATCGATGGGCGAGCGGATGATCCCGATCCACGACGGCAACGAACGGCGTTTGCACGAGCGGCCTGAACACGAGCCCCTTCTCGACGAGCGACTTCTCTTCGTCGTAGGCGAACACCATGTCGATCTGATCCGACTCAAGCAGCTCAAGCAGCGATCTTCCCTCGTGGTGCTCGTAGAGGATAGGCACGTGGTGCTGGTCGTTCAAAAGGGCGGTGGAGAGCGAGATGATGCTCGAGACCGTGTTGTCGTACAGGATGCCGTCCACGCGGATGGGCCGCTCTTTCACGACGGCCGCGATGGCCGATTGGGCGCGGTCGTACGCGTCGACGATCTCAAGCGCGCTGCCCATGAGGATGCGGCCGGCTTCGCTGAGTTGCACGGCCCTTCGGTCGCGGAAAAGCAGCTTGGCGCCGAATTCCCGCTCGAGCGCGGCCACGTGCTTGCTGAGGGCCGGCTGCGTGATGTGCAGCGCCTTTGCCGCTTCTGTGTAGTTGAGGCGGCGCGCCAGCTCGATAAACTCGCGATAGAAGTCGATGTTCATTGCGTCCCCCTTTCGCTCGATAGAGCGTTTCCCCTTGTCATAATAGTAGCACGCGGCCAATGACCTCGCATCGTTTTGAACTTCTTCCTGCGAAAACGGAATAACGATATGCGCTTGACGGACGATGGCAGGTCGAATCTTCCCCATCGTTATTTCCCTACACCTTGGGAATTTCGGATACTCGGACAAGGCGAGAGATTCCGAGAGAAGGAGGGTGCATGGGGAAGCTCATGATGACGCGCCGCGCATTCGCGAAAGCGGCGGCGGTGTCGGGCGCGGCCATCGCGCTTGGGACGGGCACGACGTCGGCGCTTGCCGAGACGACCGAGGCGGCCAAGACGCAAAGCGCTGACAGCCAAGGCGTCAAAAAGGTGCGCTCGTGTTGCCGCGGCTGCGGAAAGGTCGAATGCGGCGTGTGGGTGTACGTGCAGGACGGCAAGGTCATCCGCACGGAAGGCGATGAGGAGTGCTTCCTGACCATGGGAAACCATTGCAGCAAGGGTCAGGCTTCCATCCAGGCGGCATACCATCCCGACCGCATCAAGTACCCGATGAAGCGCACGAACCCGAAGGGAAGCGAGGATCCCGGCTGGGTGCGCATCAGCTGGGACGAGGCGTATCAGACCATCGCCGACAACATCATGCAGATCAGGGACAAGTACGGCCCGGAAAGCCTGTTCACCTGGTGCGGAACAGGGCGTCAATGGTGCATGCAGTCAGATGCCGGCATGGCGCTCGAATTGTTCGGCACGCCCAACATCATCGCCGCGTACCAGGTGTGCAAAGGCCCGCGCCATTTCGCGTCGCGCCTCGACAACGTGCAGGCGTACTCATGGAGCGAGGTCATCAACCATTCGAACGTGTTCGTGCAATGGGCGACCGACCAATCCATCTCGAATTACGATGACGCATCGCGCACGGTGGTGGACGTGGCGCGCCAAGCAGACACCTTCATCTCGGTCGATCCCCGGGAGACGAACCTGGGGCGCAAGGCGAAGTACTGGCTGAACCTGCGTCCCGGCACCGACAACGCGATGGCCTTGGGTTGGTGCAAGGTCATCCTCGATCACGACTTGCAGGACGACCTGTTCATCAAACGCTGGACGAATGCTCCATTCATCGTGGTTCCCGATATGGAGCCGACCGGCTACGAGGAGCAGGTGCAAAACGGCGGCGGGGCGAAACCCTACGACTATCGGACGCGCCTTCTGACCGAGGCCGACATCGACCCGTCCATGGTGGATTGGGAGGTCGAGGGCGACGGCAATCCGCTGCGTTACCTGGTGTACGACCAGCTGAACGGACGCTGGACGTACTGGCAGGCCGATCCGGCCGACGCGCACTGGGAAGGCGAGACGTGGGCGAAGCAGACAAGCGGGTTCACTCAGGACGTTTCCCGCATGCGCGACGACGCCGGCAAGGTGGCCGGCTGGGTGGCCGATCTGTCGGAGTTCGATCCGCTCATCGACCCGGCGCTGTACGGCGAATTCGACGTCGTGCTTAAAGACGGCAGCGTGCACACGGGCCGTCCGACGTGGGATATCTGGGCGGAGTACCTGGGGAATTTCACGTTGGACAAGGTGAGCGAGATCACGGGCGTCGACGCGCAGCTCATCGAGGACGCATGCGTCGAGTGGGCCACGCGCGTCGACCCGCGCATTCCCAATGGCGGCATCAACTACGGTTTGGGAACCGAGCATGCGGGCAACTCCACGCAGAATTGCCGCGCCATCATGGCGGCGTGCGCGATGGTCGGTGCCATCGACACGCCGGGTGGACAGCGCGGTGCCACGAATGGTTGGACCGAGCAGTCCGGGCCGTGCTCCATGCTGCCGTCCATGGCCGCGTTCGCATTCATGCCCGATGCCGAGCTGTCGCTCAAGATGGCCGGAAACGACAAGATGCCGCTTCTGTACTGGTATTCCGTGTGGTGCGACTGCAACGCCGCCATGGAGGCGGCGCATCAGGAGCCCGATGCGCCCTACCGCATCCATGGCGGCATGATAGGGTCGGGCGACCATATGAGCATGGGCAACGCGCGGTACAACTGGGAGGCCCTCACCATGCTCGACTTCCTGTTCGAGGCAAACCTTTGGCATTCTCCCACGTCGGGCGCTGCCGATATCCTGCTGCCGGTGTGCCACTGGACGGAGATCAACGCGTTTCGCATCGCGCAGGGATCGGGAGGAAGCTTCTCTTTGTGCATCAAGGCGGTCGATCCTCCGGGAGAGTGCAAGTCCGATCCTCTGTATTTCATGGAGCTGTCGAAGTACTTCGGCGTGCCGGCGTTCGACGGAGATGATCCGTGGCTTGAGAAGTCGGGCAAGGACATGGAGATCGAGAACCTCACCATCCAATGCTGCCAACAGGGTTGCGCCCCCTTCGACACTTGGGAGGAGCTTGCCGCCGCGTATCAGGAGCATGGCACGTGGAACATGAAGAAGGAGATACCGCAGGATTGGGGCACCTACCGCCGTTTCGAAGTGGGCCAGGCGTATCGCAAGGCACCGCACCAGCAGCCGGCGCAGCTGGACATCAACATCCCCGGATTCCCCACGCCCACGATGAAGCACGAGCTGTGGTGCACGTCCATCGAGTCGTACTATCCCGACGGAACCGATGGGCCCGAACTGGCTCCCGGCTTCAAAAGCGAGGCGCTGCCGTACTACCAAGAGCCGCCGCACGGTTCCGTGGCCGATGCGAAGACGTACGAGGAGTACCCCTTCACGTGCATCACCGGACGACGCATACCCGTGTACTTCCATTCCGAGCACCGGCAGCTGCCGTGGTGTCGGGAGCTCTGGCCGGTGCCGCGCATGGAGATCAACCCTGTCGATGCGGCAGAACTGGGGCTTGAACAGGGAGACTGGGTGTGGATAGAGAGCCCGTGGGGCAAGGTGCGTCAGACGGTGGATCTGTACTACGGTATCGCGCCCGGAACCATCAACGCCGAGCATCAGTGGTGGTATCCCGAGCTTGCCCAGGCGGACAAGGGATACGAGCTGTCGTGCATCAACTGCATCACGGACCGCACGACGCAAGACAAGTACAACGGATCGTCGAACGTGCGCACGTACCCGGTTAAGGTGTACAAGGCAACGCCGGAGAACTCTCCGTTCGGCAATCCGGTGCCCTGCGGCAACGACGGCACCGAGATCATCCACGATTCGTCCGATCCTCGCCTGAAGCTGTGGGAGATCGGCGCTGCTGGCGTCCATCCGGACTTGTTCGAATAGGGAGGGGGATCATGACTCAGTATGCGATTGTGACCGATCTTGATCGATGCGTGGGATGCCTTGCGTGCAGCGTGGCGTGCAAGGTGGTCAACGGCGTGCCGACCGGCAGTTTTTGGAACAAGACCCTGCGCATCGGGCCGAACCCGAAAGAGGGCGGCTCGGGGCAGTGGCCCGATGTGGAGCTGTACTTTCTCAACGTGGGCTGCCAGCACTGCGCCGAGCCGGAGTGCGTGAAGGTGTGCCCCACCGAGGCGTCGCACATCGCCGCCGACGGCACCGTGCAGATCGACAAGTCCAAGTGCATCGGCTGCCAGTTCTGCGCCATGGCGTGCCCCTACGGCGTGCGCTATCTGAACGAAGACGAGGGCGTGGTGGAGAAGTGCACCCTCTGCGAGCAGAAGATCGCCCAGGGGGAGTTGCCCCAGTGCGTGTCGCAATGTTGCGGCATGGCGCGCTGGTTCGGAGACGCCGAGGGAGATGTGCGCGAGTTCCGCGGTCCTCGGGGCGAGACGGCCGGAGAGTTTTTGGAGGAGTTTTCCGACGAGCAGGTTCACAAGCTGCCCGACGTGGGCAACAAGCCGTCGTTCGCGTACATCCTGCGCGACATGAAGTGGCAGGGAGGGGAATAGCATGGAGCTGCAATGGCCTTTGATCCTGTTCACGACCTTGGTGGCGTGGTCTGCGGGCCTGTTCGGGACGCAGGCCCTGCTCGCCGCCGGCGGGCACGCGAAGAGGTCCCAGCTGCCGGCGTGGGTCGCCTCGGCCGCGCTTCTGGCCGTCGGCGGCGTGGCGGTGTTCTTCCACCTCGAGCACTGGGAGAGGATCTTCAACGGCTTCGGGCACCTCTCGTCCGGCATCACCCAGGAGCTCGTCGCGATCGTGGTTCTGGCGGTCGTGGCCATCGCCTACCTCGCGGCGATGCGCAGGAGCGACGACGGGGCCACGGCGCCGAAGTGGCTCTGCTGGGCCGCGGTCGCGGCGTGCGCGGTCCTGGTGGCCGCCATGGCCCACTCCTACACGATGGCCGCACGCCCCGCGTGGGACTCGGCGCTCTGGATCCTCTACGTGCTCGGCAACGCGTGCGTCCTCGGGCCGTGCACCATGGCGCTCGTCATGGCCGTCCGCGGAGACGACCTCGCGCCGGCCGGCCTGCCCGCCCTCGTCGGAGCGGCCCTCGCGGCCGTGACCGCTATCGCCTTCGCCGCCTTCCTGCAGGCGAGCGGGGGCTCCTTCGCCGAGGTGGGGTACTACTTCGACCCGACCCATCCCACCGCCGGCATGGCCGACGCGGCCTCCGCGGTCGCCGCCCAGGCGCCGCTGCTGTGGATCGGCGCGGTGGCCGTCGGCGGGATCCTGCCGCTGGCGGCGGCCCTCATGGGCAGGAGGTCCGGCAACTGGAAGCTCTGGGGGGCGGCCGCGATAGCCTGCGCCCTCGCCGGCGCGGTCTGCCTGCGCGTCGTGTTCTACGAGCTCGGCCTGTCGGTGTTCATGTTCTACTAGGGTTTCCGCTTGGGAGGGGCCGGCCCCGGCCCCTCCCGCCCCAGCCCCGAGCGCCCCGCGCGGGCGCGGCTCTCTCTCCCCGAACCCCCTTGCAAACGGGCGAGCCGCATCCGCGCGGGGCGCTTCCGCGTTCGGGCCCGCCGCCGCGCGGCGTCCGCATCTCCGCACCTCTCTTCGGGGGTGTCTGCCGCTCGGGCATCCGGCGCGCGGGCTTTCAATGCGTTCTGTCAAGGTGAATCGTCGAAGGAGCTGTCTCCCGAGCGGGGAGAGGACTGCGTGGTCGCATCGGCTCCGGCACGGCATGCCCTTCTCTTTCATCAAAGTTTTTCTAACGTGTAAGAAAAATCGACACTAAATGAAAAATTTTTTCGGGTATACTAGAAAAACTTACTATCAAAAGGGAAGGGGAGGCATGGCGCTTATGATAGACAGGCCGCGGTACCGGGCGGCTATCGAGCCGTATATCGACCTGCCGCTTGCGAAGGTGCTCGCAGGGATCCGTCGTTCGGGCAAGTCGACCATCCTCCTCATGCTGATGGACCACCTCGAGCGTCGCGGCGTTCCGCGCGATCGTCTTGTGCGCTACTCGTTCGACTCGCTCGCCTTCACGGGCATGGGAACGGGCGCGGAATTCTACCGCATGATCGCGGACCGTCTGGCGGGCGTTTCCGAGCGGGTGTACCTGTTCCTTGACGAGGTACAAGAGGTGCCCGATTGGGAGCAGGTGGTCAACAGCCTCATGACGGACTTCGACGTGGATGTGTACGTCACCGGATCGAACTCGCGCCTGCTCGCCTCGGAGATATCCACGTACCTGACAGGGCGTTATGTGAGCATTCCCGTGCATCCCTTGTCGTTTGCGGAGTTCCTCGATTTCAAGCGCGCGCAGGGGGCGGCTGTGGGGGATGCGCGCGACGAGCTGGGCGCGTATTTGCGGCGCGGTGGCTTTCCCGTGGTCAGCTTGGGCGATCTAGGCGATCAGGAGGCGTATCGGATCGTCGGCGACATTTACGCCTCGGTCGTTTTGAGGGACATCGTGCAGAGGGGCGACATCAGGAGGCCCGAGCTGTTGGAGCGCATCGTGCGCTTCGCCTTCGACAACGCCGGCAAGACGTTCTCCGCGAAAAGCGTGGCGGACTACCTGAAGAGCCAGCAGCGGGTGCTGGGCGTGGAGACGGTGTACAACTACCTGCTTTTTCTGGAGAAGGCGTTTTTGCTGCACCGGTGCTCGCGTTTCGATGTGAAGGGCAAGGAGATCCTGAAGACGCAGGAGAAGTTCTACCTGGCGGATCCGTCGCTGCGCCATGCCCTGCTGGGATACGATCCCACTTCGACGGCGGCCCTGCTCGAAAACGTCGTGTACCTGGAGCTGAGGCGGCGCGGCTTCGACGTGCATGTGGGCAAGCTGGGGTCGAGGGAGATCGATTTCGTGGCGCAGCGGCGCGGAGAGCGGCTCTACATCCAGGTGGCGCGCGAGATAGGCGACGAGGCGACCGAGTTGCGGGAGTACGGCAACCTGCTCGCCGTCAGGGACGGCTATCCGAAGTACGTCCTGCGCACCGACGCCTTCGCCGAGGGCTCTTACGAGGGCGTGCGCACCATGCACGTGGCCGACTTTTTGCTGTCGGAGGCGTGGGGGTAGGCTGCGACGGGATTGCAGGGGTGCCCCCTGTGCTTTCCGTGCTCCCCATGCTCCCCATGTGCCCTTCCTCCTTCCCTCTTGCGACTCCTTTCCCCACGTCGACGGGCAAGGCATGCATCACGGTAAAGAAAGGGGAAAGTTTCATCGATATTTTACCGCGATGTTGGTCTGATGGTCTTGTTTTGCTTACAACGGTGAAGAATCGGAAGTTTTCTGACGATATAGTACCGAAAGAGGGATGGCGAAAGGGTCTTGAAGCGCCTGAAACTATCCAGAAGTCTTCCTAACGCATCTCACGGTAATATATCGAAAAGTTTTTCATGATTCGTGACCGCAAAAAGCTCTGCCGTCCTCCTCCATTGCTTCAGATGCGATGCAATGCTGCAACGATGAGGCGAATCGGTGCAGGTGCTTCACGCGAGGCGTGGTTCTGAGCGCTTTGCGCCGTCACTCGGGGGCGTCCTCGCGCCTCTTGCGCTTCTCGATGAGCGATTTCGCCTCGTCGATGGCCTCGAAGAGGCCCGCAAGGCGTGCTTCGTCGGAGGGCCTGAACACGAGATACGCGGTGATGCGCGCGTTCTCGCTGGCCAGGGGCACGCATGCTCGTTGCCCCGTTTCGAGGAGCAAGCCGATTTGCTTCTGCGTCCTCTTCCAGATGAGCACGCTGCCGTGCAAAGGGGTGCTGAAGAATTCCACGTCGTTGAGGGACGAGACGGGGCGCGTCTTCGGGGCAAAGCCGTGGGCGCGGCACAGCTCTTCGATCTGCTCCCATGCGGGGTTCGTCTTGTCGCTCACGAACTTCACGAGCGTCTCGTTCTTGAGATCCTCCCATTCAATGCGGGCGCGGTGCGCAAGCCCATGATCCGATCCGACGATGGCCACGAGGGGGTTGGAGACGAACGGTCGAAAGGAGAGCTTTCGCTCCTTGAGCCTCGCGGGGTTCGCGTAATCGATGTATAGATCGATTTCCCCTGCTTCGAGTGCGTCGAGCTCGTCGTGTCCGTCGCTTCGGGCGAAGGCGAGGGACGATCGGTGGGCATTGCGATACATCATGGCCGCCATCGACATGAGCGTGGCGACATCGGCATCGTCGAACCGTCCTCCGATCTTCAGGGGCCGCGCTGCTTTGATCTCGTCGAGCGCGCGCTGCATCTTGTCGTACTGGTTCACGATGATGCCGCACGTCTCGAAGAACATCCTCCCCTCCTCTGTGAGCTGGATGCTCTTCCGAGTGCGATCGACAAGCTTTGCGCCGAGTTCCCGTTCGAGCGCGGCGAGGTGCTTGCTCAGTGCGGGTTGGGTCATGTTCAGGTCGTTCGCCGCTTCTGTGAAGTTCAGGCATTGAGCCAGCGTGAGGAACTCCCTCGCATGTTCGATGTTCATGGCTCTTCCTCCGAATTCCCCCTTTGCTGCATTGTATCACGGGCGGGTTTGGCAGACGCATCGCTTCGCGATCATGCCCGTTTGGCATAGTCCTATGACGACGGGGCATGCGCGCTCGACAAACCGTCATGGCGATTCGTCGGGTCGGGCCAAAACGTTATTTCCCTATCCTTCGGCGGCTTCTCATACTAAGGCCATGGGGGCGAAGCGCGAGGTTGGAGCGGATCCGATTGCGCGCTTGCGCCGTGTCGAACGAAAGAGAGGAGACAGGGGGTATGGGAAAGCTCACCATGTCGCGTCGAACGTTCGCAGGGCTTGCGGCCGCCACGGCGGCGATGGCGGCCTTCGCGAGCGTGCCGTCGGGGCTTGCGAGTGCCGATGCGGCAAGCGACGCATCCGGCGAGGTCAAGCGCATCCGCACCGGGTGCCGCGGCTGCGGCAAGATGGAGTGCGGAGTGATCGCGGTTGTTCAGGATGGGCGCGTGATCCGCTTGGAGGGCGACCCGACGGCGTTCCAATCGATGGGGAACTGCTGCACGAAATCGCAGGCCGCCGTGCAGGCGGCCTACCATCCCGACCGGCTGCGCTATCCGATGAAACGCACGAACCCGAAAGATTCGGACGATCCCGGCTGGGTGCGCATCGGCTGGGACGAGGCTATATCGACGATCGTGTCGAAGTTCGACGAGCTCCAGGCTAAATACGGCGGCGAAAGCCTGTTCGGCATGTGCGGCACCTCGCGCGTGTGGTGCATGTTCGGCGCGTCGAACGGCATGTATCTGTGGGATTCCCCCAACATCGTGCAGGCGTGGCAGATCTGCAAGGGGCCGCGCCATTTCGGCACGCTCATGTGCTCGAGCTTCGCTGACAGCTGGATGGAGACGGTGGCGCATCCGGACGTGTACGTGGCGTGGGGCGGCGCGTCGGAAATGTCCAACTACGACGATTCGTGCCGCACCACGGTGGACGTGGCCACGCGCGCGAGCACGCACATCTGCGTGGATCCGCGCGAGACGAACATGGGCAAGGAGGCCGACTACCAGCTGCACCTGCGTCCCGGAACCGACGGGGCGATGGCGCTGGCTTGGACGAACGTTATCATCGAGAACGAGTTGTACGACGACCTGTTCACGAAGAAGTGGACGAACGGGCCCTTCCTCGTGTGCGAGGACATGGAGCCGAGCGGTTGGACCGAGGCATCGCCCATCGTCATGACGCCGTTCGAGCTGAGGACCCGCCTGCTCAAGGAGTCCGACCTTATGGAGGGCGGCAGTCCGAAGCGCTTCATGGTATGGGACAACCTGGCCGACAAGCTGACGTACTTCGATGCCGAAACGGGTTTTTGGGAAGGTGAGGAATGGGTCAAGCCCACGGCTGGCAAGGAGGCGCAGCAGGAGAACCTTGCGCCCGGCTTGCACCAAGGGTTCGTCATCGATCCCACGCCGTTTGACCCGGAGATCGACCCCGCCCTATTCGGAGAGTTCGAGGTCACGCTCAAAGACGGCACTGCGCACGTGGTCCGTCCCGTGTTCCAGCTGTACGCCGAACGTGCGGCCGAATACGATCCGGACACCGTCGCCGAGATCACGGGCGTTCCCGCCGACCAAATCCGCGAGGCGGCGCTTGCGTACGGAACACGGCTGCACCCCGAGAAGGGCTATGGCAATGGCGGCATCCAGTACATGCTGGCCACCGAGCACGCCAACACCGCCATACAGAACGTGCGCGCTCTCGACTATCTCACGGCCATCACCGGCAACTACGACACGCCGGCCGGTCAGCGGGCGTCGACGCGCGCGCCCATCGAGGGCGGCCAGATGGGGTTTGCGAACAACGGCTCCGGTGTGCCCATGCTCTCGCCCGGGCAGATGGAGAAACTACTCGGCAGCGACGACATTCCGCTTCTTCAGTGGTGGGGCATGTGGGCCGACGCCACCGCCACGTGGAACGCCGTGCTCACGGGCGATCCGTACCCGGTGGTGGGCGCGTTCAACTCGTCGGGCAACTTCATGAACCAGTGCAACACGGGCATGGCGTGGGAAGCGCTCAAGAAGCTCGACTTCTACGTGGAGGCGAACCTGTGGCACACGCCGGGTGGCGGCACCTGCGACATCGTGCTGCCTGCGGCTCACTTTCTGGAGCTTTCGAGTCCGCGCTCGTCGCAGGGCGCGTCGGGCGCGATGGGCGCCACGGTGAAATGCATCGAGCCTCCCGCCGAGGCGAAGTTCGACGGCGAGATCATCGAGATGCTGTACAAGGAGAAGGGCGTTCCCTACAACATCGTCCCCGGCTTTCCGGAGTATCCCAGCGTGGAGGAGATGCTCGACATGGCGGTGGCGGGCTTCGAGCCGCAGGGCTGGAAAGTGTTCGAAGAGCGGTTCCAGGAGCATGGTTGGTGGGATTGCAAGGAGGTCGAGCCCGAGCTGTGGGGCACGTACCGCCGTTACGAAACGGGTGCGAACCGCGCGCGCAACGCAGGAGGATTCGTCGGCAGCCAAGGCGACTGGCTTCCCGGATTCTACACGCCCACCAAGAAGATCGAGATCTGGTCGACGGTCATGGAGTCGTTCCATCCCGACGGCCAATGGAACCTGCCCACCTACACCGAGCCGCCCCACAGCCCGGTGAGCGACCCCGACATGTACGCGGAGTATCCGCTCGTCATCACGACGGGTCGCCGCATCCCGGTGTACTTCCATTCCGAGCACCGTCAGCTGCCGTGGTGCCGAGAGCTGTGGCCGGTGCCACGTGTGGAGATCAACCCGATCGATGCCGAGCGGCACGGCATCGAGCAGGGGGATTGGGTGTGGATCGAAACGCCCTACGGGAAGATCCGCGAGGTGGCCGACTTGTATTACGGCATTCGGGAGGGAACGATCAACTGCGAGCATCAGTGGTGGTTCCCCGAGTTCGACCAATCCGGCGGCGGGCATGAGCTGTGCGCGGTGAACCACCTGATCGATCCGTGGGCGCGCGACCCTCATTGCGGGGCGTCGAACCTGCGCGCGTATCTGGGGAAGATCTACAAGGCAACACCGGAGAACTCTCCGTTCGGCAATCCGGTGCCGTGCGACCATA
>NZ_PPEL01000083.1 GCF_002899695.1 Rubneribacter badeniensis | reverse complement strand
CTGCTGGATGACGCCGACCCAGCGCGCCGACGGCCGGCTTCGGGGACGAGGCGGCGCGCTGGGTCGGCGTCATCCAGCAGAGCACCTACCTCTTCAACATGACGCTGCGCGACAACCTGCTCCTTGCGCGCGAGGACGCCCGCGACGAGGAATTGTGGGACGCGCTCGATGCGGTGGGGCTGCGCCCGCTTGCCGAGCGGCTGCCGCACGGACTCGACACGATGGTGGACGAGGCGGGGCTGCGCTTCTCCGGCGGCGAGCGGCACCGCGTGGCGCTGGCGCGCGTGCTTCTGCGGGACGCGCCCGTCGTCGTCCTCGACGAGCCCACGGTGGGCCTCGACCCCCTCACCGAACGCGCGCTGCTGGATACCTTGCTCGAGGCGCTGGCGGGCAGGACCGTCGTCATGATCACCCACCATTTGGCCGGCGTGTCGGCCATGGACCGCGTCGTCTTCGTGGAGGACGGCCGCATCGCGCTCGACGGCGCGCCGGAGGAGCTTGCGCGCACGAGCGCGCGCTACCGCCGCCTGCTCGCCTTCGACCGCGGCGAGGCGGGGTAGCGCGCCGGGACGCTAGGCGAGGGCCTCCCCGTCGTCGGCCTCCGAGGCTGCGGAAGGCGCCGTCTGCTCGGCGGGAAGCCTTCGCGACAGGTAGGCGCCCCATGCGACGTTGAGCACGAGCACGAGGGCGAACAGGCCCGCGCCGGTGACGAAGGCGTTGCGCGCCACCTCGGGGTCGCCTCCCCAAGCGCCTGTGACGAAGCTCAGGATGACGGGGCTCAAGATGATCCCCAGGTAGTTCACGCTCGTCGCCAGCGAGTACGTGGGGCCATACTGGGCGGGCGTGCAGATGCGGCTCACGTAGTAGCCGGGGCCGGCCATGTTGACGCCGAAGAAGATACCGGCCAGCACGGTTCCCGCGTACACCATGGCCATGTTCTGCGCGAAGATGACCGTGAGCGCCGCCGCCAGGCCGAACGCCGAGCCGAGCGCGAGCAAGAACAGCCTGCTCGCACGGATGAGCTGCGGAAGCGCCAGCCCCACGAGCGCGCTCACCACGGTGATGGTGGTCATGCCCACGCTCACCGACGCGGCGTCGCCGAACCCGTTTGCCGTGACGAAGAACGACAGGTTGAGGGGGAACACCGCGTAGGCCACGCTCATCAGCGCGACGATGGCGCACTGGATCCACCCGAGCGCGGGGATGGGCGCCGCCTTGCGGCCGGTGCGCTCCCGCTCGGTCCGCACCTTGGCCGCAGGGCGCTCCTCCTTGGGCAGGAACAGAAGGGCGATGGCGAACACCGGGGCCGCCACGAGGTAGATGAGGTACACGTTCGTCCAGCCGGTCAGGCAGACGGGCCCCGCGAGCAGAAGCAGAAGCGCCGCGCCGCCCGTGAGGAACGTGGTGTTGAGGCCGATCATGCGCTGCCGCTCGCGGCCCTCGAAGCTCTCGAGCACGAGCGCGCCCAGAAGCGGCACGAGGAAGCCCTGCCCGGCGCCCACGAGGAACCCGCAGACGTCGAGCAGGACGATGGAGCTGTGGTTCACGAGGGGGATGAGGCCGCCGAAGAATATGCTCGCCAGCCCGAGGAGGATCATCGGCCTCTTCCGGAACCGGGCCGTGAGCACGCTCATGAGCAGCGACACGGCGAACGCGCCGATCATCGCCGACTGCATGACGTACTGCACGGCCATCGTGGAGGCGTCCGGGAACGCTTCCGCTATGTCGGAGAGCATGACCGACGCGATCGTGTCTGCCTGGGCTATGGCGATGGTGGCGAGGATGGCGAACTTGAGCGCGCCCTTGCCGGAGGTCTTCTCCATTCGCGTCCCTCCTAGCGCAGACGCCCGCGCAGGAACACGCGGTGCTTCTCGAGGACGCCTTCGGCCTCGTCGGCCAGCCGCTCTGGCGCGAACGCGGCGAGGGAGGCCAGCTCTTCGATGGCGCGCAGCCCGAAGCCCTCGCAGTTGTAGTCGAACAGCACCGCGCCCTCGGGGGCGAGCACTTCGCCGGAGAGGCGCGGCGGGACGTGCAGGATGTCGCGCTCCTTGGCCGTGAAGGGCTCCATACCGTCGATGTGCACTTCCACCTGCCCTTCTTGGACGATGAGCAAGTTGTAGAACGGGTTGCGGAAGCTCCAGTTCAGCTCGAAGCCGGGCTGCATGACGAGCTGCCAGACCTCCTTGTGCCCCTTCGTCTCCCAGCGGCCCACTTTCAGGCGCAGCTCGACGCCGGGGAACCGGAACGTCTCGAGGCCCTGGTCATAGGGGCGGACGTGGTATATCTGCTCCTTGGGCACCTCGATGGTGGCGGGCTTGTAGTCGTAGTAGAGGCTCGACGTGCTCTGGCCGTCTTTCGCCATGTCGAAGTCGTCTTTGTGGTAGGCCTTGTAGCGCAGCCCCTCGATGCACTCCTCGGCCATGCGCATCTGCTGGAACAGCTCGCGCCAGATGGTGCCTTCTTCCAGCCAGATGAACTTGTGCGGCAGGTACGGGGGAAGATGGACGATGTCCCCCTTGGTCAGGATGCACTTCTTGCCGCATATCTCCAGCTGCACGGACCCTCCGTCCACGAGGAACGTCTCGGCGCCGCGCTCGTGCTCGTGATAGCACATCTCGTTGCCGGCGTCGAGGTAGAACGTGTCGAGCAGCTCGTTGTGCTCGAACGGCCCGTACGGCTCGATGTAGTACTGGGAATGCGAGCGCTTGCCGCCGTAGCACTCGTCGAAGTCGAACAGGCTCGTCTCGCCCGGCACGATATGGACGTCGTGCAGGGTGAACTCGGGTTTCTGGGGCATGGTCTCGTCCTTCCGTCCTCTCGGGATTGCCGATGGGAGGAAGTATACTCCCGTGGGAAAGACGGGGGGACGAGGACGGTCCGAAGCGGGCGCGGAAGGCTCCGAAGCGGCGTCCCTCAGCGCAGTGCGCGCAAAAGGGCGGTGGCGTCCTCGGGTGCGAGCGCGCAGACGGTCGATCTTCTGAGAAGCCCCTTGTCGCGGGTGACGACGTAGTCGGCCTTCGCGCGCTCGGCGCACGCCATGACGAGGTTGTCCTCGATGTCCCCGTTGAACGCGCTCAGCTTGCTCGCCAGCCAGAAATCGGAAAGGTCGACCCCGACGAGCGTCGACACCTCGTTCATATTGGCGAGGTTCGCCCAGGCCAGCTTGCTTATCGCAAGGGCGAGGCCCTCGTCGATCTCCTCGCCCCTTTCGCGCGCCGCCTTCTTGAGGAAGCTGCACGTGAATAAATGGACGTCCTTCGCCGTGGTCGCCGCATGGCAAAGCGCGGCGCCCTGCGCGAGCGCTTCGTCGAGAAACTCGCACGATGTGCGATGGTTCGGACGGAAACCCAGGTAGTTGTCGAGCCACACGTTCGTGTCGACGAGGAAGACGGGCGGCTTTCCCTTCATAGGGCGTCTCCCGTCCCGTGCCGTTCGAGCGCGAACCCTTCCATGAGCTCGTCGTAGGCGTCGAAGGCGAAGGAGGGGAGCGCGTTGCGATCGACGCCCATGCGTTCGAGCGCGGAAGCGCAACTCCGTCGGCCGCGGCGCAGCGCTTCGAGCTTCAAAGGGTCGCGCGCGTCGGCATCCGGGCGTGCGGGAAGGGGGCCGTCCTCGAGGAGGTCGACGATGGCCCGAGGGTTTTCGGCGCGCTTCACCGCCTTGCGCCACAGCGCCCGCACCGCTTCCGACGGGGTGTAGCCGGCGCTTTTGAGCGCGGCGTCGCCGTCCTGTTTGAGCGAGCGCTCCATGCGGGTGTTGAACTGGACCGTCTCGGTTGCCAACCCCATATCGCCCCCTTCTTCCGATCCTTTTCGGAAGTATAGCATATCTGATAGCAAATATGCTAGCAGTAGGTCGAAGGCCGTTTCAGTCGGGCGATCAGGGAAAGATGCGGAAGGCTCCGCTCGTCGGCTGCGGTTGCGCGCGCCGGGGGAGGTTCGGTGTTTTTCCGGCTTTCACGCCGCTTGCGAGCGGGCTTTCGCTATCCTGATCGTCCACGGTTTTCGTCGCGAGAGGCCCTTCATGAAGATCAACCACGCCATCCTGCACGTCTTCGACTTCGTGTCGTGCGTGAACGTGTACGCCCAAGAGGAGCTCGACCTTGCCAACAAGAACGCCAAGCGCTACGTGGCGGGCCACGCGAAGAGGGCGCTCGGCAACATCGACAGCAAGCGCGGCGAGTTCGCCGAGGACAGCCTGTTCGCGCAGGAGCTGCGCGCCTACTTCCGCGGCGAGCGCGACTTCGCGGGGCTCTCCGTGCAGATCGCCGAGTACTTGGCCGGAGAACTGGGCCATGCGGACAAGCCCGTGTCCACCGATTTGCTCGTGGTTGACTTCGAGGACGATCCCGACAGCACGGTGCGCCCCCTGACCGACGAGGAGGCCGAGGCCGCCTACGAGGCGCGCGGCAAGCGGTACTTCGCGCTCATGCTCCTGGAGAGCCGGCAAGCCTACATGCACGAGGTGGGCTACGGCGAGGACGGCGCGCAGCGCGTGGACGTGGCGCGCCATCACGCCATCCTGCCGAACCCCTCGCAGAAAGTGTCGTCGTTCGCCGTGGTCGAATCGAGATCGCTCGACGTGCTGTTCTGCGACAAGGAGCGCGCCATCGCCGGCGAGAAGCGCCGGCTCATCCCCGACGGCCTTCTGCAATGCTCGACCGAGGCGTCGAGCAAAGAGATGTTCGACACGGCGTGCCGCATCGTGGAGGAGGTGGCCGAGGAGTACGGCGCCAACGCGGCCGTGGCGGTGTCGAAGGCGAAGGCGTACATCGCGGCCAACGCCGACGAGTCCGACGAGCTGGCCCCGTGGGACCTCGGCGGGGAGGTGTTCGCGGACGAGCCTTTGCAGAAGCGCTTCGAGGAGGCGCTTGCCGATAAGGCCGTGCCCGAGCGCGTGGTGGTGGAGCGCGCCGTGGCCAAGCGCGTGGCGAAAAGCCACAAGATCCGCACCGACACCGGCATCGAGGTGACGTTTCCGGCCGAGCTCGGCGAGAACCCCGACTTCATCGAGTTCTCGAGCGCCCCGAACGGCCTCATCAACATCGCCCTCAAGAACATCGGCCGCATCGAGAACCGCTGAGACGCGGCGGCGAGGCGCGGAGGCTTGCCGAGAAGAGGGGAAGCGCAATGCAGCTGCGGCGCGCTTCCTGGTAAAATAGCCGGATCATCTGTTTCGATTCGCATGCGGGCGCACCCGGATGGCAGCGGCCGCGGCAAGAAGGAGCATCATGCCAGAGTTCATCTACCAAATGCACCAGGCGCGCAAGGCGCATGGAGACAAGATCATCCTCGACGACGTGACGCTGTCGTTCTACCCCGGCGCGAAGATCGGCGTCGTGGGGCCCAACGGCATGGGGAAGTCCACCCTGCTCAAGATCATGGCGGGCCTCGAGGAGGTGTCCAACGGCGAGGCGCGCCTCACGCCCGGCTTCACGGTGGGCATTCTCTTGCAGGAGCCGCCGCTTAACGAGGACAAGACCGTCATCGAGAACGTGCGCATGGCCTTCGGCGACGTGCTGGCCAAGATCGACCGGTTCAACAAGATCGGCGAGGAGATGGCCGACCCGGATGCGGACTACGACGCGCTCATGGCCGAGATGGGCGAGCTGCAAGACGCCATCGACGCCGCGAACGGCTGGGACTTGGACAGCCAGCTGAACCAGGCGATGGACGCGCTGCAGTGCCCCGACCCCGACATGCCGGTGAACGTGCTCTCGGGCGGCGAGCGGCGGCGCGTGGCGCTGTGCCGCCTGTTGCTGGAGGCACCCGACCTGCTGCTTCTCGACGAACCGACGAACCACCTCGATGCCGAGAGCGTGCTGTGGCTCGAGCAGTTCCTGCGCCGCTACGAGGGCGCGGTGCTGGCCGTCACGCACGACCGCTACTTCCTCGACAACGTGGCCGAGTGGATCTGCGAGGTGGACCGAGGGCGCCTGTACCCCTACAAGGGCAACTACTCCACGTATTTGGAGACGAAGGCCGCCCGTCTCGAGGCCCAGGGCCAGCGCGAGGCGAAGCTTGCGAAGCGCCTGCGCTCGGAGCTCGAGTGGGTGCGCAGCTCCCCGAAGGCGCGCCAAGCCAAGAGCAAGGCGCGCATCGAGCGCTTCGAGCAGATGGCGGCCGAGGCGCGCTCGTTCGAGAAGACGAGCGTGTCCGACATCCAGATACCGGTGCCGCCGCGCTTGGGCGCGAAGGTGATCGAGGCGCGCAACCTGCGCAAGTGCTTCGGTGACCGCGTGCTGATCGACGACTTGTCCTTCACGCTGCCCCAAGGCGGCATCGTGGGCGTGATCGGTCCGAACGGCGTGGGCAAGACCACGCTGTTCAAGGCCGTCGTGGGGCTTGAGCCCCTGACGGGCGGCGAGCTTTCGGTGGGCGAGACGGTGAAGATATCCTACGTGGACCAGAACCGCGCCGGCATCGATCCGAAGAAGAGCGTGTGGGAGGTCGTCTCCGACGGGTTGGACTACATGAAGGTGGGGGAAAGCGAGATCCCGAGCCGCGCCTACGTGGCGAGCTTCGGCTTCAAGGGCCCCGACCAGCAGAAGCCCGCCGGCGTCCTGTCGGGTGGCGAGCGCAACCGCCTGAACCTCGCGCTCACGCTCAAGCAGGGCGGCAACCTGCTTCTGCTCGACGAGCCCACGAACGATTTGGACGTGGAGACGCTCGAGAGCTTGGAGGAGGCGCTTCTGGCGTTTCCGGGCTGCGTGGTGGTGACGAGCCACGACCGTTGGTTCCTCGACCGCATCGCCACGCACATCCTGGCGTGGGAGGGAACCGACGAGAACCCCGGCGCTTGGCACTGGTTCGAGGGCAACTTCGAGGACTACCAGAAAAACCGCGTGGAGCGCCTCGGCGAGGAGGCCGCGCGCCCGCACCGCATCCACCGCAAGCTCACGCGCGACTAGGCGCGGGACGGAAGACGAGAGCCGGAGGGGACCGAGGAGCGTTTCCGATCCCCTCCGCAAGGGCGCTCAGCGCCAGCGCTCGAGCGTGGGCAGCAGGGCGCCCATGAAGGACACGGCCTCGTCGAGCGTGATGTGGCACGACTCGGCCATGCCGGGGGCGCAGCGCTCGATGAGCTCCTCGAGCGTCTCGTCCTCGAGGAAGGCGCCGTCGCGGTAGCACCACGAGCAGAATTCCTCCGAAGGCGAGCCGTCCGCTTCGGTGCCGTGGTCCTTCTCCTGGAAAAACGGCATGCCGCAGCTTTGGCAGAAGTCGCCGTCGGGCATTTCCAGCAGCAGCGTGACGGGCACGTCGCACGTGGTGGCGATGAGCTTGCACATGTCGATGCCCGGCGACGTTTCGCCCCTCTCCCAGCGCGAGACGGCTTGGCGGGTGACGAAGAGCTTGCGCGCGAGATCGTCCTGGGTGAGGTTGCGCTCCTTGCGGATGCGGACGAGCACGTCTGAGATGGCCATGGGGTTCCTTTCGTCGGCGGGTTGCCCTGCCATTGAACCACGCGTGCGCGCCTGCCGTAAAGAAACAAAGCGTTGCGCCGCGCTTTCAGTTGCCATCGAGGAAGCGCTTGCGGCCTAGCCCGAAAACGGGCGGCCTCGCTCCATGCCGAGCACGGCGCGCACGCCGAGGAGCGTGAACGCCGCCACGGCCACCGCTCCGGCCGCGCCGCCGGCCACGAGGCCGACCGCGGCGGCGAGATCGCAGGGGCGCTCGCCCTCCGACGCATCGCCGCCGCTTCGGCCTCCCTCCGCGCCCGCGCCTCCTGCGGCTTCCGGGGCCTTGGCCTCGCCGCGCGCCATGAGCGATTCAAGGCCGCGTCCGAGCGCGCCCGTCTGGTTCGACTCGCTTTCCTTCGCGTTCATGGGGCCTCCTTCGCGTCGTCTGCTTGAGAGGCCGCAGCGTAGCGCGCATGAGGCCGGCTTGCGCGCGGCGGCGCGCTCTGTGAGCGGCGCGCCGCCCATCCGTTGGCAGCGCGTCAGAGGAAGGCGCGTCCACGAGGCGCCGGGATGGGCGGCGCGAACGGGGCGCGCCTTCCGGCCGTCCGGTCACAGTCCAAGGTACTCCTTGACGTACTCGACGGACATCATGCCGCTCGTGAGCGCGTAGCCGCATGTCGCGCCCACGTAGTCCGTGTAGGGGTACGAGAAGTACCCTCCGCTGTCCTGCCCTGCGACGAACAGCCCTCGCGGCGCGGGAACGTCGCCTTCGCCGATCGCCTGCAAATGGTCGTTCACCTTGATGCCGTTGTAGGTGCCGTCGATGGGCGACACGACCCGCACCGCGTAGAACGGGCCCTCGTCGAGGGGGTGCAAAAGCTCGGGGCGCTTCCCGAACAGCGGATCCTCTCCGGAGGCGATCACCGCCCGATAGTCCTCGACCGTGCGCGCCCATGTCGCGGCATCGAACCCCGCAAGCTCGCCGAGCTCCTCGAGGGTGTCGGCCTTCCATGCCTGGCCGTGCGCGATGGCGGCGTCCATCTCGTCTTGCAGCGTGTAGTAAGAAGGCACGAGGATACGCTCGCGCATCTTGTATTCGGCGATAAGGTCCTCTCCGAGCACTTCGTGCACTCCGCTTCGCACGAGCTTGTCGAAGTCGGCCTGGGTGAGCACGATGTAGCTCGATCCGACGCGCCGCATGCCCGATGCTCCGCGCGCGAGCGCGTGCGTGATGCAGTACGCCTCGTTCATGTAGCGGTTGCCCGAAGGATCGAGCATGAGGAAGCCGCCTTGGTTGAGGAACTTCATGTAGCCGGCGTAGAAGTCGAGCACGTCGTTGCTGCAGAACTCCGCGAGGTGCGGGGAGACGTCCGTCGAGAGCACGGCGCCCGCCTCCCTGCAGAGGTTGATGCCGTCCCCAGTGTTCGTGGCCACGCCGTTGAGGTAGAAGTCCGAGGTGCCGAAGAGCTCCTTCTGCATGCCCGGGTTGCCGCCGAAGCCGCCGGTGCAGACGAGCACGGCGCGGGCGTTCACCGTGACCGCGGTCCCGTCCTGCTTGGAGGCGGAGACGCCCGCGACCGCGCCCTCCTCCACGATGAGCGATTCGGCCTTGGTGTCGAGCAAAAGCGTCGCCCCTCCGGGGACGATGAACGTGTCCCAGAGCACTTGGAACTTTTCGGTTCCCTTCCCGTAGTCGTGCGCGATGCTCGTGCCGCTCGTCGCCTTCGGGGCCGAGAATCCCTTCTGCCCCGTCTGCTCCCAATGGCCCTGCAGCCAGTCGATCATCTCCCCCGAATGCGAGAGCACGTTGTAGGTGAGGCTCGCGTCGGTCCTCCAATAGTAGTAGTCCATCATGGCCGAGAACACCTCGTCCACGGTCACGTGGTTGCCCACCTGCTCGTCGAGCTTGCTGCCCACGGCGAGCGCGCCCGTCGCGCACGAGCCCTCTCCCGATATGCGGGCGGTCTTCTCGAGCACCACGACCGAAAGCCCCTCTTCGACGGCCTTGAGCGCAGCGGTCGTGCCGGCCGTGCCCGCGCCGACGATGCAGAGGTCGGCGTCGTAGGACTCACTCGCCTCCTTCTTCGGCGTCGCCTTGACGAAGGGGGCGAAGCGCGCCTCGGCCTGAGAGAGCGCCTTCGCGCACGCCGCCTGCACGGCCGCCGCGGTGAGCGTGGCTCCCGTCACCGTGTCCACGAGCAGCGATTGCTGTTCAACGATGGCGCGCGGCATGCGCTTCACGGCGGGCTCGAAGAATCCGGGCGTGTCCGAGCAGGACAGCACGCGCACGTCGAGGATGCTCGTTTCGTCGACGTCGACCTCCACCTGCACCGGCTCGATGACGGCGGGGCATCCGAAGCGCTCGCCTTCGATGGATCCCGCCTTCCATTTCCCGTACGCTTCGCCCGTGTAAGTGCCCGGCTTCATATGCTGCTCGACGACCGAGGCATCGAACTCCGGAAGGTCCTTGGGCGAGGCGCCCGCCTGCTCGACGGCGTCCGCGACCGCGCTCAGCACCGCCTGCGACGAGAGGGTGGCGCCGGACACCGCGTCCACGTCGACGGACTGGGATTCCACGATGGCGGCTGGCAGCACGTTCAGGGGCAGGTAGCTGATATCCTCCGTCTCCCCGTGCTCGACGACCTTCACCTCCTCGATGCGGCTTTCCGAGAACGACACCTCCACGACGACGGAGCCGTGCTTGCCCTCGCCTGTGGCGGTGTACGTGCCCGGATCGAAGCTGACGGGGCCTCGGGAGGCCTCCTTCGAGGGCGCGCAGCCCGAAAGCGAGAGCGCCTGGGCTCCGAGCAATCCGAGGCCGGCGAGCCCGGCCATTCCTTGCACGAAACCCCTCCTGCTAAGTTGCGGCCCCTCTTCGGAGCACTTCGTCGGATCGTCCATGACTCCTCCTTTTGATCGTCGGAACGGCTTCCCGGCCATTCTGCCGAAGGCGACGCCATGCGATCTTCCCCAGTCGATGACGAGATGCGCTCCGACTCTCATCACCTAGGGGTGAATTTCGCTTAGGACGGCCCTCCGGCTCGAAAAATGCCTTCCGCTCCCCTTGAGGCGGCGCCGCTCTTTTAGTAAGGTGCAGGAGGGAGGAGGGAAGGCGATGGAAGGCTCGAACGGCAAGGCATTCGCGCGCACGCTTGCGAAAGGCGGCGCCTCGCGCAAGGGTCGAAGGGACGTCGCCATGGTCGTCGGCTTGGCGTTCTACTGGCAGTTCTACCGCTGGGCGAACGTCAAGAACGTCGTTGCGGATGCGAGGGGGTTTCCGGACGGCGGGCTTCTTCCTTTGGCGTTCTACGGAGCGGTGCTCGCGATCGCGCTCGCCTTGCTTTTGCTCAGGGGCCTCCCGGCCCGTTTGGCTTCTCCGCGCCTTGCGCTCGCGGCGGGCGCGGCCGCTTCCGCGGCTTTGGCGGGAGCGTGGGCCGGCGCGCTCATGCTGGACGAAGGCGTCGCCGTCCTCGCGGCGGCATCCTTCGCTTTGTCCGCGTGCTCCTTCACGGTGCTCACGCTGGCCTGGGCGCGCCGATGCCGCATGGCGGCATGCGCCGAAGCGAAGCGCGCGGTGCTTCTCGTGTGCCTCTCGTCTCTCGTATCTTTCGCATTGGCCTCCGCGAACTCGCTCGTGGCGAACGATCACGCGCTGCTTGCCGTGATCGCGCCGTCCGCTTCGGCGCTCTGCCTTCGCTTGGACGGCGGGCCCTTCAAACGGGAGGCCGCTCGCTTAAGCCTGCTCTCCGCTCCCGCCTCGCGTCCCGTCGTCGTCGTTTTGGTGGCGCTTCTCGTTCTCATCGTGTGCATGAAGGGGGTGAGCGACGCGTTCTATTCGACCGGATCGAGCGCCATGCTGTACCTCAAGCACTTCATCACGGTGGTGGAGCTGGCGGCGATCATCTTCGCGTGCCTGTTCGCAACCGATTTGGGCAGGTTCGCCTTCGCGGGGTGGGTCGTGCTCGTGGGCGGCGTGCTCTCGGGATTGTCGTTGCTGTTCTTTCCGGGGGAGCCGTCTGCGGCGTTTCAGTTCGGTCTGGGAACGGTGACCGCCGGAAGGACGTGCCTGGAGCTGTTCGTGTTCGTTCTGGCGACGTGCCTGAGCGATCGCGACGAGCTGCGTTCGACGCTGATGCTCTTGGTGGTGCCCGAGACGGCGGGATGCCTGGTCGGCTACGGCGCGCTTCCCTTCGCGCTGCGCTCGATGGGGGCGGCAGGCGGCGAATGGTTCGGCGCGCTGTCGCTCGGAGCGTGCGCGATCACGGTCGCATCCACGCTTCTCGCCATGAGCCTCCTTGCCCTCAAAGGGATCGAAAGGCCGCCGCAGCCTCCTGCTTCCGTTGAAGCCCCTGAGGCCGACTCCCGCCGATTCGACGAGGTCGCGCGCCGCTTCTCGCTTACGAAGCGCGAGGAGGAGACGGCGCGCCTGTTCTATCGGGGCTACAGCACCAAGCGCATCGCCGAGCTGCATTACGTGTCGCTGAACACGACGCAGAGCCACTTGCGCAGCGTCTACCGAAAGACAGGAGTGCACAACCGCCAGCAGCTCATCGATCTCGTCGAATCGTCGGCCGATGCCGGCAGGGCGGCGAACGAAGGGGCCGGATAGGGCGCGCTCTCGTCGCGCGTGCGGGTGGAGTGTGGTAGGATGCTGGGATGATTTTCGCAGACGATCGCACGAGAGGAGCGCGCCGTGCCGTACAGGGTGAACGAACCGGTGGACGGGAGCCGCCCCGTCATCGGCGACGAGCAGCTGAAGCGGATGCTCAACGAGAGCACGCCAGGGTTTTTCGAGCGCAACCGCTTCCGGATCGTCACGCTCGTCCTCATCGTCGTCAACGTGGCCGTGTTCGCGGCCGAGGTGCTGCTGTCGGGCATGCGCTTCGACGTTCCCACGAGGACGCTTGTGGACATGGGGGCCATGTACGCGCCGTACGTGCAGGCAGGCGAGCTGTGGCGGCTCGTCACGCCGATGTTTCTGCACATGGACCTCATGCACCTCGGATTCAACATGGTGGCGCTCTACAGCGTGGGCGAGGTGCTCGAGCGCGTGCTGGGGCGGGGGAGCTTCCTTTTGCTCTACTTCGTGGCGGGCATCACGGGCAACGCGGTGTCCTACGCGGCCGACGTCGTGCTCGCCGGCGCGCCCTCGGTGAGCGCCGGCGCTTCGACGAGCGTGTTCGGCCTGTTCGTGGCGGTGGCGCTGCTGGGGCTTCTGCACAAGGGCAACCGTCGGATGTTCGCCGAGTACAGCAAAGGGATGCTCGGCGTCATCGGCGTGAACGTGGCCTACACGCTGCTCGTGCCGAGCGTCTCCGTGAGCGGGCACTTGGGCGGCGCGCTCGGCGGGCTTCTCGCCATGCTCATGGTTCCCGCGAAGAGCCTGCGCGTGCCGAACGCCGCGCGCGTCGCCGTGGCCGTGCTGTGGGTCGCGGCGCTCGGATGGACGCTCGCCTCGCGCGGCACGCTCGGGCTGTAGGGTCTGCGCTCGCTGGCAGGGCGCGCCGTCGGGCGCAAGGCGACTTGGGAGGGCGATGAACGTCCTGCGTCGCCGCCGAAGGCTGCGGCTTCGGCGTTGCGAGGGGCGGCAGACGGCGGGTGAGTCGCGGCGAAGGCGGGGGAGGTTACAGCCCCAGCCCCTTCGCCACGTTCGCGATGAAGTCCTGCACGTTCGTCACGATGCCCCGCGAGGCGAGCGAGCCGCGGTCGATGAGCTTGTTCACCGCGAACTCGGCGATGTCGACGCAGTAGAAGTACACCTGGCGCACCGTGCCGTCGGGAAGCACGCGGTACGACGGCGTCATGTTGCCCGTGGCGATGGTGTGCAGCATGGTGGCCATGCACACCACCGTGGTGGCTTTGCGCAGGTGGTCGCGCATGGCGTCCTGCGCCTCGTAGGCGTTGCCGATGACGCTGGGCAAAGGGCCGTCGTCGCGGATGGAGCCGGCCAGCACGTAGGGCACGCCCTTCTTCTCGAGCGCGTGCATGATGCCGCCGCACACCTGCTCCTCCTCGATGAACCGGGCGATGGAGCCGTGCAGACGCACCCGGTTGATGGTGTCGAGGTGGTTGTAGTGGCCGAGCGGGCGGTTCTCCTGCGTCTCGATGTCCTGGCCGAGGGCGGTGTGGAAGTACGACCCCTCCAGATCGTGCGTGGCGAGCGCGTTGCCGGCGAAGACCGCGTCGACGTAGCCGGCCTCGATGATCTTCGAGAACGCCGTGCGCGAGAACCCGTTGAACGAGAACGCCGGCCCCATGACCCACACGACGTAGCCGTGATCGCGCTCGTAGCGCAGAAGCTCGTAGAGCTCGTCGTACTCGCGGGAGAACGCCGTCTCGCGTGAGCGTCCCAAGCGGAAGGCGAAGTTGTCGGCGTGCCGGCCCGCGCCGGCCAGCTCCCCGTCGCCGTCGGGAGCGGGGTCGAACCCGGTCGCGTGGACGTAGATGCCCTGCGCGCCCGTCTCGGTCCGACCGCAGACGACGGCGTCGCCCGCGCGGATGTGCCTGAACTCGCGCACGAAGATGCGCCCGTCCTCGTAGACGGGCACGCAGTCCATGCGGCTGTCCTTTGCGAGAAGCCACGATCCGTCGATCTTGAAGTACTCGGGGTAGATGCTCATGGCGTGGTAGCCTTCGGGGGCGACGCCGTCGAGGGGCGCGGGGACGAGCTTCGCGTCGGGAGCGCTGGCCAGCGGCTCGCGGTCGAAGTCGGGCGGGGTGTAGGGGTTCAGCGAAAAGCTCATGGGCACCTTCTTTCGATTTGTCTCTCGATGGGCGATTATAGCAGGAGCGCGGGCGTGCGGGATGCGCGGCGCGCGCCTTCCGAAAAAGGCGCAGCAAGGGGCGGGGCGTCGCTCGGCGACCTGCGAGGACGTGGTTGCCGTTCCTTCGTTTTTCATCACTTCCTTCTCTGCGGATGCGGGACGGCCGATATGGAGGGCGCTTTCGAGGGAGCGGCGGGAGGACGCGGTACCGCAAGCCTCGTGCGGGCGGGACGGCGAGCCGAGGGTGCCGCAGCCGGCGTGGCTTTCACGGCCAAAGCGAGGCCGGCGGCGCGGACGCGCTGGGGACGGGTGCTGCGGCGGATCCGCGCAGGTCCCGATGGCCGAGCGAGGGCGTGAAACGCGTGAGTTGTGGCGCGGAACGGAGTTGATCGGAGCCGTGTTTGCCGACCGGAGGACGCGGCTTGATGCCCTGCGGGTACGGTGCCGGAAACGCGCAACGTCGGTGGCGAAACCGCGCCCGCACTGCAACTCGAGCCGCAGGCGGAGCGCGACAGCGGCTGCGCCCGGCGCGAAGCGCAGCCGTCGAAGGGCCCCTGTCTCGCACCCCCTCCCGCTTTCCGCTGCGCGGCGCCTCGACGCGAAGCGAAAGGCGAAGAGGGGAGGCCGCGGCGAACGGAGCGCCCTTTGCGGGTGGCAGCCGGCAGATGGCGAAAAGGACGGCCGAGCGCCGACGTGGGGTTTGCGGGCGCGCCGAGCTTTCCGAAGGGGGAGGGCGGCGCGCTCTGCCGGTTGTCTCTCGTGCGGGGAAAACGTCGATTTCTGGCCACCAAACCGCGTTCTGGCACGCTCCGACGCTCCTTTGGCGCGCTTTGGCCTGTGCCGATTCTGCCGACCTGGGCTTTTGTTGTGCGCAAGCATTCCTTTCCCTTAAGGTGGGGTGGGTTCCGTGCCAAAACGCGGTTTGGTGGCCAGAAATCGCGGGCGCGCGAGCACGAGAGGGCGTCGAGGTGCGTTCGGGGGGGGGGGGGTGG
>NZ_PPEL01000082.1 GCF_002899695.1 Rubneribacter badeniensis | reverse complement strand
CGCCGCACCCGCCCGCCCTGCCCGAGCTGGAGGCGCGCCTCGCCGCCCGCGCGTCGGCCGCGCCCGCTTGCGAGGCCCGCGGGCTCGTGGCGGAATACGAACGCGGCCGGGCCGTGCTGGACGGCTGCACGATGGCGTTCGACGCGGGGTCGGTGACGGGGATCACGGGGCCGAACGGCGCGGGGAAAAGCACGCTTCTGTCGTGCCTCTGCGGTCTGAAGTGCGAGCGCATGGGTCACGTGCGCTTCGCGGGGGAGGTGGTGCCGCCCCGCCGCCGCGCCAACCGCGCGTTCCTCGTCATGCAGGACCCCGACTACCAGCTGTTCCGCGAAAGCGTGCGCGCGGAGCTGTCCTGCGCGCCCCGCGCCCCCGACGCCGCCGACACGGCGCGCATCGACGAGCTGCTGGCCCGCTTCGACCTCGCGGACGTGGCCGACCGCCACCCCGCCACGCTCTCGGGCGGCCAGAAGCAGCGCGTGGTGTGTGCGATGGCGGCCCTCTCTCCCGCCGACGTGCTGCTGTTCGACGAACCCACGAGCGGCCTCGACCACGCCGGCATGCGCCGCCTCGCCCGCCTCATGCGCGAGCTGGCGCGGGACGGGCGCGCGGTGGCCGTCGTGTCCCACGACACCGAGTTTCTGGCTTGCGCATGCCACCGCATCGTCAGGCTCGAACCGGGGCGGTAGGCCCCGGACCATCGCAAAACCCTCGAAGGAAAGGAAGCCTCATGGCACGGAAAACGCGGCAAGGGCAGCGGGAAGAAGGATCGATGGAGCGGAAGAGGAGGCCCCTCTCCTCGAAGGACCTCATCGCCATCGGCGTGTTCTCGCTGCTGTTCATCATCGTGAGCATGCTCGTGGTGAGCATCGCCTCCATCAGCCTGATCGTCTATCTGGGCGCGTGCGCGCTGGCGGCCATCCCCGCCGGCGTCGTGTGGGCCTACCTGCACGTGCGCATCCCGCGCTTCAGCACGTCGCTCATCATGGGCGCTGTGTTCGCCCTCCTCATATTCGTGATGGGCAGCGGCTGGCCGGTAGCGCTCGGCCTCGTCGCGGGCGCGCTGCTATCGGAGGCGGCGCGCGCCATCGCGGGCTACGGGCGCTTCGCCGGCATCGCGGTGGGCTACGCGCTCTTCGAGACGGCATGGGCGGCGGGCCTGTTCGCGCCCATGTTCGCCATGCCGGACTACTACAGAAGCCTCATGGGGTCGAACAGCATCGACCCGTCGTTTCAAAACGCGTTGCTGTCCACCGTCACGCCGGAGGTGTTCGCCCTCATCGCCGCGATCACGTTCGCGGGCGGCATCGCGGGCGCGCTGCTGGGCCGCGCCGTGCTGAAGAGGCACTTCGAGAAAGCGGGGATCCTCTGATGGAAGAGAGAGCCAAGCGGCCGGGCACCCTTGCCCACTGCCTTTCGTTCGCGGGGGCGCGGCGGGGGCTCGTCGTCGCATCCCTGCTGCTGGCGGCGTTGTCGGCCGCCGCGTCGTTCGTCCCCTTCGTCGCCATCTACTTCGTCATCGCCGACGTGGTGGCCGCCTATCCCGACCTCGCCGCGCTCGACGCGGGCGCGCTGGCGGGCTGCGGGCTGCTGGCCATCGCGGGCGTGGCAGCCGACGTGGGGCTGTACTTGGCAGCGCTCCTCTGCTCGCACGCCGCGGCGTTCGATACGCAGTACCGCCTGAAGCTCGGCATCGCCGAGCATCTGGGGCGCATCCCCTTGGGGCACATCGCGCGCCTCGGCAGCGGGCGGCTGTCGAAGATCATGGACGAGGGCGTGAGCGGCATCGAAACGTTCATCGCCCATTCCCTGCCCGACCTCGCCTCCACCGCCGCCGCGCCCGCGGTGCTGCTCGTGCTGCTGTTCGTGTTCGACTGGCGCTTCGGGCTGGCCGCCATCGCCGCCGTCGTCGTGGCGATGGCGGCGCAGTTCGCCGGATACGCGAACAAGCGCATCATGCAGACGATGGGCCGCTACCAAGAGGCGAAGGAGCGCATGGGCAACGCCGCCGTGGAGTACGTGCGCGGCATGGCGGTGGTGAAGGCGTACGGGCGCACGGCCAGCTCGTTCGCGCGGCTGGCCGACGCCGTGAAGGACTGCACGGGGCTCTCGCTCGACGTGACGCTGTTCTTCCAGAACTCCCTGCCCGCGTTCACGGCCATCCTGAACAACGCCTACCTGTTCATCCTGCCCGTGGGCATCCTGCTCGCGCCCGGCGCGTCCGACTGGCCCGCGTTCGCGCTGTCGTTCATCTTCTACCTCCTGTTCGTGCCGTCGGTGGCGGCGGTGTTCAACAAGATCCTCTACGTGTCGGAGGACATGATGATCGCGCAGTCCAACATCGACCGCGTCGATGCGGTGCTGGACGTGCCCGCCCTGCCCGTGCCGGACGCCCCTGACCGCGAGCAGCCGCGCGATAGCGGCATCGAGTTCGACCATGTGAGCTTCTCCTACCGCACGCAGAAGGTGGATACGGGGGCGGCGGCCGGAGCGGATGCGGCGGAGGGCGGCGGCGCGCAAGGGGCGCCGCTTGCGCTCGACGACGTGTCCTTCCGCATCCCCGCGCGCACCACCTGCGCCATCGTGGGCGCCAGCGGATCGGGCAAGTCCACCATCGCGCACCTCATCGCGCGCTTCTGGGACGTGGACGCGGGCAGCGTGCGCATCGGCGGCGCGGACGTGCGCCGCATGGCCCCCGACGACCTCATGGCGCAGATGAGCCTCGTGTTCCAAGACGTTCATCTGTTCAGGGAGAGCATCGCGGCCAACATCGCGCGCGGCCGGGCGGGCGCCACGCGCGAGGAGGTGGAGGCCGCCGCGCGCGCCGCCCAGGCCGACGGCTTCATCCGCGCGCTGCCGCAGGGCTACGACACCATGATCGGCGCGGAGGGCGTCCACCTCTCCGGCGGCGAGCGCCAGCGCATCTCCATCGCGCGCGCCATCGTGGCCGACGCGCCCATCGTGGTGCTGGACGAGGCCACGGCGTTCTCCGACCCCGAGAACGAGCATCTCATCCAGCAGGCGCTCGCGCGGCTCATGCGCGGCAAGACCGTCGTCATGATCGCGCACCGCCTGTCCACCGTGGTGGGCGCGCGGCAGATCATCGTCATGGACGGCGGCCGCGTGGCGCAGCAGGGCACGCACGAGGAGCTGCTGGCAAAAGAGGGCCCCTACCGCCGCATGTGGCGGCGCTACACGCAAGCGGTGAGCTGGCAGATAGGAAACGAGGGCGGCGGCGCAGCCCCTGCGGTTGGCGCGACCCCGAAGGAGGCGAGGCAGCATGGCTGACAAACCGCTCATCCAGCGCTCGTTCGGGCTGACCGACGACGCGTACCGCGACTTGAAGGGGTCGGCTCTGGCTTGCACCGTCACGAACCTCTCCCTCATGATCCCTTTTGTCGTCACCGTGGCGGCCTTCGGCTGCATCCTGGATGCGCTCACCGGCCGGCCCCTCGACGCGAACGCGCTTTGGTGGCTTTGCGGGGCAGGGGCCGTGGGGCTCGTCGCGGTGTTTCTGGCCGCGCGGCACGACTACCGCAAAACCTACCTCTCGGCCTACACGCAGTCCGAACGCGTGCGCCTCGACCTCGCCGACCACCTGCGCAAGCTGCCCATGAGCTTCTTCAACCGCCGCGGCGTCTCCGACGTGGCCGAAAGCATCATGGGCGACGTCACCGGCCTGGAGAGCATGCTCTCCAGCACGCTGCCGCAGCTCATCGCCGGGTGCGCCTCCACCGTCATCGTATGCGCGCTGCTGGCGCTCTTCGACTGGCGGCTGGCGCTGTGCGTCGTCGTCACGCTGCCGCTCGCGTTCGGCATCGTGCTGGGCGGGCGCGCCCGCGAGCGGCGGCTGTTCGAGCGGCAGAACGCCGCGCGGCTCGAGGCGCTGGCGCAGGTGCAGGAGTACGTGGAGGGCATCAAGGACATCCGGGCGTGCCGCATGGTGGGCCCGGCCGCCAAGGGGCTGGCGGGCGCGCTCGAGGCGCTGAAGCGCATCGCGTTCAAGGTGGAGCTGGCGGTGGACGTGAGCGTGTCCTCGGCCAACACCGTGCTGCGCGCGGGCATCGGGCTCGTGGTGTTCGCGGGCGTGCATCTGCTCACGGGCGGGGCCCTCAGCTTCACCACGCTGCTCATGTTCCTGCTCATCGTCTCGCGCGTGTACGGCCCCATCGTGTCCATCGCGCCGCAGCTGCCGAACCTGCTGAACCTCTCCACCAAGACGGCGCGCATCCAGGCCGTCATGGCCGAGCCGGAAAGCACCGGCCGAAAAGAGGCTGCGGTGGAAAGCCACCGCATCGAATTCGACCGCGTGACGTTCGGCTACGGCGAAAGGCCCGTGCTGCGCGAGGTGAGCTTCACGGCCGAGGAGGGGCAGGTCACCGCTTTGGTGGGCCTGTCCGGCAGCGGGAAGTCCACCTGCGCCAAGCTGGCCGCGCGCTTCTGGGACCCGCAGGAGGGCGCTGTGCGCGCGGGCGGCGCGGACATCAGGGGATTCTCCGAGGAATCATGGCTCTCCCACATGGCGATCGTGTTTCAGGACGTGGTGCTGTTCGACGACACGGTGGCCGAGAACATCCGCATCGGGCGGGCCGACGCCACCGACGAGGAGGTGCGCGAGGCGGCGCGGGCCGCGCACTGCCTGGAGTTCGTCGAGCGGCTGCCGCAGGGCTTCGACACGCCGCTCGGCGAGAACGGCGCCGCGCTCTCCGGCGGCGAGCGACAACGGCTCTCCATCGCCCGCGCGCTTTTGAAGGACGCGCCCGTGGTGCTGCTCGACGAGGCCACGAGCGCACTCGACCCCGAGAACGAGACGCTGGTGCAGGAGGCCATCGGGGCGCTCGCCCGCGGCAAGACCGTCCTCGTGATAGCGCACCGGCTGCGCACCGTGGCCGGTGCCCACAAGATCGTCGTGTTGGACGCGGGCGCGGTGGCCGAGCAGGGCACCCACGACGAGTTGCTGGCCGCCAAGGGCCTCTACGCCCGCCTCTGGAGCCTCCAGCAGCAAAGCCTCGGCTGGAGCCTCTAACCCCCGCCCGCCCCGCCGTGCCCCCAAGGCCGGCGGGGCGGGCGGGGCGCGCCGGGGCAACGGCGGACGCAACGGCCCCTCTCTTCTTTTTTCAAAGGCGTCCCTGGAGAACATGCCGATCCGCTCCAAAATCTTCCCTAAAGGGAAGATTTTTGCTATGCTTCTTACATTCTTACGTATAGGGAAGATTTTGAGAGGAAGCAGCGCATGGCATCGGGAAGCGAGCGCGTATTCGACGCGAAAGAGGTCGGGGCGGTCCTGCGCGGCCGCCGAAAGAGCCTCGGCTACACCCAAGAGCAGGTTGCGACCCTGATGGGCTGCAGCCCGCGCCTGATAGGCGAGATGGAGAGGGGACGCGCCACCGTCGGTTTGCAAAAGATGCTGGACTACGCCACCGGCCTCGGCATCGACGTCATCCTCTCCGCGCGCGGCTGACCTTCGGCCCGCCACGCGCACCCTTCCGCATCGATACCGCAAAACAGCAAGGAGCGACCATGCCCGCCCGTCTCGAAGTGCTCCGTGAATTCCAAGGAACCTGCCAGCTCGTCGGATGCCTCAAGCAAGCGGAGGGCTCCGTCGTTTTCTCGTACGATGAGAGCTATCTCGCAGAGGGCGACGCCGCGCCCATTTCGGCGGTACTGCCCCTGCGAAGCGCCCCTTTCCCTCCCGCCACCACAAGGGCGTTCTTCGACGGACTGCTCCCCGAGGGCTCGCTGCGGCGGAGCCTCGCCGCTGCGGCGCACTCCGATCCAGCCGCGTTCGACGCCCTGCTGGCGCGCCTCAACAACGAATCGGCGGGCGCGCTGATCTTCCGCAGCGACGACGGCAGCGCCGAGACGGCGCGCTCGTACCTTCCCTATCCGTCGGAAAGCCTCGCGGAGTTCGCGCGCCAACCGCAGCAAGCGGCGTTCGCCATGAGCATGTCATCGAGGCTTTCCCTCGCGGGGGCGCAAGCGAAGATCGGCCTCTACCGCCAAGGGCGGTCGGACGGCGAAAACTGGTTCGCCCCGGCGGGATCGGCACCCTCCACCCACATCGTGAAAGCCGCAAGCGGCGCGCTTCCCCACCAAACCATCAACGAGGCGCTGTGCATGAAAACCGCGAAGAACTGCGGCTTCGACATCGCGAACTGCCGCCTCCTTCCCATCGAAAAGGCGAATCCGCTGCTCGTCGTCGAGCGATTCGACCGCGCGATCCCCCGCGACGCGGCGCTTGTGGACGGCTTGCCCGTGCCCCATAGGCTTCATCAGGAGGACTTCTGCCAAATAGCCAAGATCAACCCGATTTTCAAGTACGAGCCCACCGATGGGCACTACCTCGCCCTCGGCGCGGCGATCATCTCCCGCGAAGCGCGAAACCCCTTCGGCGACAAGATGATGTTCTTCGCGCGGGTGATCTTCGACTGGCTCATCGGGAACTGCGACAACCATCTGAAGAACCACTCGCTCACGTGGATGCCGGACTGGAGCGCCAAGGAACTCTCCCCTTTGTACGACATCACCTGCACGACGATGTACCCCCAGCTCGACCGAAGCATGGGCGTGTCGCTCTGCCCCAGCAGGAGCATCGACGACGTGACGCGCGGCACCATCCGCGAGGAGGCGCAGCGCGCGGGTATACCCGGGAAAGCGGCCGACGAACAGCTGGAAAACCTAGTGGAGGAGTTTCCCCGCGCCTTGGAAAAAGCGCGCGGGGAGCTGCTCGAAGAGGGGTTTGCAGCCGCAGACGAGATCGCCCGCTTCATCCGAGAAGACGCCGCCGCGCGCATACGCTCCCTCTGACGAGGCAGCCCGCCCGCGCCCGCGCTATGGCGGCGGGGGTCTGCTGTTGCCTCCCCGCTAGGCCGTGCATTCGTAGAGCAGAGTTTCGGATTCGAGCGCCGCATCGGGGGCGGCGGGGGCCTTGTCGAAAGAGGAGTACGCCTTCACCTGCGAAAAACCCACCTCCCGCAACAGGCGATTCATCTCGCCCGGGCCGTAGAGGTGCGTCTGGAAGTCCATCGGCTCGCTGCGCAGCAACCGGTCGCCGTCGTAGAGCTCGTAAATGCCCGGCGAGAACTGGGTGCGCGTCGCCTCGTCGTAGCGGTACTTGCTCTTCAAGATGAGGTCGAGCCCCTCCGCCGTCTTGACGGACGCTCCCACCTCGTAGCCCGCCGAGTCGGGCTCGCGCGCCGCCACCGTGTCCACCGCGAACGCGAACACGCCGCCCGTGCGCAAGGCGCCGCGCACCTTGCGCAGCACGGCTCGGCACGCATCCGCGTCCGTGAACAGCGACAGCGAGCCGGACGTGATGAAAAGGTAGTCGAATTTCCCCGCGGCGGGCTGCCATTCCTCCACGGTGGCGCAGACCACCTGCGCATCGGGTGCCTTCTCCTTCAGCTTCGCCAGCATCTCCTCAGACGAGTCCATCCCGCCCACGTCGAACCCCCGCTCCAAGAACGGGACGAGGAACCGCCCGCTGCCGCACAAAGGCTCGAAGATCCGCTGCCCGCGCCGCGCGTACGAAAGATAGAACCCCAGCTCGTCCTCAGGCGCCGCAGGATGCAGCGCCTCGTACATCTCCGTACACAAACTCCCGTAATGGTTCCGCATGACCCCCCTTTCCGTCTAAATCGTGCCGCCGCAAGCGGACTGCTTGACGTTCGACATGCGGTTCCATGATAGCATCGGTGGGAACCATGTTGCACTTACTGCCGCGCCCTCCATCATGATAAAATTTTGACCGAAAGAGATGCTTATGAATATCAGACCCGTTTCCGACTTGCGCAACCGCTATGCGGAGATAGAGCGCGACGTGGCCGAGAAGGGGCCGGTGTTCCTCACGAAAAACGGATACGGCTCGATGGTCGTCATGAGCATTGATCAGTTCGAGCGCTTGAGCGGCACGGTGGAGGACGCGCTCGACGCCGCCGACCGCCAAGCGGCCACCACCTCCCAGCGCTACACGCACGACGAGGTGTTCAGCTCCATCCGAAGGGGATTGCGCGATGAACCCGCAGCCGCAGCGATGTGAGCTGCACTACCTTCCGCTCTTCTGGGACGACCTCAATGCCGCCGTCAGCTGCATAGCCGACACCCTGCAAAATCCCGCTGCGGCGACGCGGCTGCTCGACCAAGTGGAAAAGGCCATCCTCGACCACGCGGAGGCGCCAACCGCCGCCGCGATCTACAAAACGACCCGCTCCCGCCCCCTTCCCTATTACTGATTCGCAGTGGGGAACTACCTCGTTTTCTACGTGGCGTTCGACAACATCATGGAAGTCCGCAGGTTCCTCTATGGGGCAAGAAACCTCTCCCACCTGCTCCCTTGAGAACGGACAGCGCGCCTACACGAAGCGGATCTCCAATCGTTTGCCCAGTCCTTGGGCTATGCGGCCGAGGGTGCGGACGGTCGCGTTCGTGCCGCCCGTCTCGATTCGGCTTATCACGCGCTGGTCCACTCCCGATGCTTTTGCCAGCTGCGTCTGCGTCATATCGGCGGCGATGCGGGCGTCGATCACCGCCCGCCGCGCCTGGTACTCCGCCTCGCCCTCGTCCCACATGGCGCGGAAGCCGGGATCGGCGAGCTGCTTCTCCAAGTACCTATCAAGATCGTCGGCCATGACGGCCCCCTCCTTCATGCAAACCCTTCTCGGCCAAGGTCATCGCTTCGATAGCGCTTGGCGCGCTCGATCTCCCGCCGCGGAGTCTTGCGGCCTCTCTTGGCGAATCCATGCGTCAGCACCGCCGTACCGCCATCGCGGAAGAAGTACAGCACCCGCCCCGCATACCCACCGACCGCCGTGCGCAGCTCGAAGATGCCGTCCTCCAAATGCTTGGAATCGGGCTCGCGTAGCAGCGGCCCGTATTCCCTCAACAGCATGACGGAGCGCAGCGTCTTATCCCGCGCCCGTGCATCCAAGCCGTCAAGGTAGTCCTCGACAGGGCATCCTCCGCTCGGAAGCGTGTAGAAGCGGATTTCCATCGCTTCATGCCTCCTCGAAAGAGTTTACTACCTTTAAATAGTATTTGCAAACCGCCGAACCGCGATGAAGCCACATTGCGGACACCCCTTCCCTCACCGTTGCGAAAAGGCTGTCCCGCCGAAGGAAACGGCGGTTAGAGATCCCCCAACCACAAGAGGCAGTATAACGAACTTATGTTTGCTTTTCAAGAGGAAAAACGCCCTATCGAGAAACTTCAGATCCCCAGATCGAGTTGTTGTTGAGAAGGCTCTGGCGATTCGGGACGGGGCCAGCGGGCGCGGGGCATGTCTATGGTGTCGGAATCGAGGAACGGCACGCCCTCGGCTTCCAAGAGGGCGCGCTGGCGATCCTTGCCGCCGAACGCGTAGGAGGGGGCGAGGGTGCCCTTGGCGTTCACGATGCGGTGGCACGGCAGGTTCCACGCGCGCTGCACGCGGCTCATCGCCAGCCCCACCTCGCGCGCGGCTCCCGGATACCCCGCCAGCGCCGCGATGTCGCCGTACGTGCATACCGAGCCCGCAGGTACCTTCCGCACCTGCACGTACACGCGCTCGTAGAACGTCTCGTCCATCTCGATGAGCCCGCTGCCCTGCGGCGCACCGCCGCGCGCATCCGCACCCGCAGCACCGCCATCGCCGCCCGCGCCCGCGGCGCTGCCCGAACCCCCGCCGCACTCCTCCTTGGACCCCAACGCCATCGCGCACCTCCTCGCCCAGAACGGCAAATCGTCTCATCCGTCATAATAAGGCACCGCGAGCGCGGGGCGCCCTCAATCCCCCACCAGCTTGCCTTTGGCGAGGCGGAAGGTGCGGTCGGCCTTGCGGGCCAGCGCCGGGGAGTGGGTGACACAGATGACGCACTTGCCCATGCGGTGGGCGGTGTCGCGCAGGATGTCCGCGATGCCCTCTGCCGTGTCCTCGTCGAGGTTGCCCGTGGGCTCGTCGGCCAGCACCACCGGAGCCTCGCTGGCAAGCGCCCGCGCCACGGCTACGCGCTGCTGCTGGCCGCCCGAGAGCGCAAGCACGTTGCGGCCCGCCTCGTCGGGGCCGATGCCCACCTTCTCGAGCAGCGGCAGCGGGGAGAGCTTCGTCGCCAGCGACACGTTCTCCGCCGCCGTGAGGTAGTCGATGAGGTTGTAGCTCTGGAACACGAACGACACGTTGCGCCGCCGATGCTCGGCCAGCCCCGCCGCGGCAAGCGCCTCGCCCGCGAAGCGCACCTCCCCCTGCTTGGGCACATCGAGCCCGCCCAGAAGCGACAGCAGCGTGGACTTGCCGCAGCCCGACGCGCCCACTACGGCGTACATCGTGGCGCGCCGAAAACCCGCCGTGGCACCCTTCAGCACGCTGCGCTTCGTGCGCGCCTCCTTGCTGCCGTAGGAGTAATGCACGCGGTCCACCTCGATGATGGGCGGCTCCTCCAGCGCGCTTGCCGTCGCGCATATCGCGGCCGCCACCACCGCCTCGGCCGTGCCGGCCCGCGCCGCCTCCGCGCGCAGGTCGCCCGCTGCGGTCCCGACCGCCCGGCGCGCCGCAGTCCCAGTCGAAGCGCCCGCCGCAGCCCTGGTCGAGTCGCCCTCCTCAGCCCTGGTCGAAGCGCCCGACCCGCGCGCCTCGCCCGCCGCAATCCCAACCGAAGCACCCATCCCGACCGTAGCGCCCTCCGCGCCCGCCCCGCGCGCCGCCGCCTTCCTCGCATTCGCCATGCCGAACCCCTTCCGCTAGCTCATCTTTCCAAGTATCTCTTTGGGAGTGCGGCGCAGAAGCGGCGCGCTGGAGCACGCCACCGCCGCCGCCACGAGCGCGAACCCCGCGCCGAACGCGATGGCCGCCGACCGCCCGTCCACCGTCACGCGGATGTCGGTCAGGTTCGTGTTCGGCTCGAAGTCCAGACCGAACGACGAGCTGTCCACCACCGTCATGCCCGACGCGTCGCCCGCGCGCCCCGCGCCGCCCGCGCCTAAGCCCGCACCGCCCTCCGCGCCGCGCTCGCTCGCGTACTCCAGCAGCCCGTCGCCTAGCCCCTGGGCCACGCCCGCGCTGACCGGCACGGACACCGCGAACGCGAGCGCCGCCACCAAAAACGCCTCCACGAGGTACTGCCCCACGATGCGCCCGCGCGGCACGCCCAGGCTGAGCAGCACGCCGCTTTCGTGCATGCGGTCGCGCACGCGCGCCGTCAGCACGAGCGCCAGCACCGCCGCGCCGCACACGAGCACGCCTGCGACCAGCCACAGAACCAACCGGTCCATGTTCTCGAGCGGCGCGGTCACGCTTTCCACCTCGCCGTTGTCGGCGCTCACCGTGAAGTCGTCCGACCCGTTATAGCCCGCCTCGACGTCTGCCACGATGCGCTCCAGATCGGCGGGGTCGTCCACGTGGAAGGTGATCTGGTCGAACCCGTCCTCCTTGTGGGTGGGGCGCACGCTTGTCAGCGTGTCGTAGGTGCAGTACATCGTGTTGCTGGCCGACCACCCGCTGAAACCCGCCGTGCTTTCCGCGACCTCGCGGAAGATGCCCTGCACGCGCACCTCGGTGACGGTGTCCGTATCCTTCAGCTCGGCGCTGTCGTACACGTCCGACTGCTTCAGCGTGAACGCATCGCCCACGGAAAGCCCGTTCAACTCCGCGAACTTCTCGCTCACCAGCACACCGTTGCCCGAATCGTGCCTCACCGGATCGCCCTCGATCAGCTCCAGATAGCCCTTCGCGAAATAGGCGTCGAAGCGCGTGTCGGTGGCGGCGGTCAACGACACGGTCTTGCCGAAATCGCCGTAGCTCTGCAGAAACGCGTCCGCCAGATCGCCCTCGCCGTCGCCCACCAGCTCCAAAAACTCGCCGTCCAAGGTCTGCGGCACGCCCGCGTTGGACCACGACGCGTTGAAGCCCTTGATGCCGTCCACCTCGCCCATGATGCGCTCGCCCAGATCGTTGGTGATGCGCTCGCCGGTGAACACCTGCTGAGTGCCCGCCACCACGCCGCCCGCGCTCGCCTCGCGGCTCTCCCATTTCGAGGGGTCG
The DNA here is from genome assembly GCF_002899695.1 of Rubneribacter badeniensis. Lineage (GTDB taxonomy): Bacteria > Actinomycetota > Coriobacteriia > Coriobacteriales > Eggerthellaceae > Rubneribacter > Rubneribacter badeniensis. Next base: position 3,367 of record NZ_PPEL01000082.1, on the reverse strand, counting down.
TCCATATTCGGCTGCAGGGTGAACGTGCCGCCCAACGCCTCGCGCACGTTCAGCTGCGCCGTCGCCACCGCCTCGCGCACCGCGATGCCCGAGAGCGCCGCGGTGGCTATCACGAGCAGGATCAGAAACAGCGTGAGCGTCTTGCCGCGCTTGCGCGCCACGTACAGCACCGCCCGCTTCGCAAACGACATGCCCGCCTCCTTCCTCATCGCCTTGCATGTCGCATCCCAGTAAACCAGCCGCCCGTCAGCTTCCGGTCAGCGCGGCGTTTGGTTTCGGTTTGGAACGGGAAAGGCCGGGGGCCGACGACCGAGAAGAAAGCGGCACGGAACCGTGCGCGCAGGGTCAGAAAAGCATCTCCACGCGGAACGTGGCGTCCTCGACGGTGACGGCGAAGGGGAACGCGTGGAGGGCGCAGATGGTCTTGGCGAGGTAGAGGCCGAGGCCGGTGCCGCCGGTCGCGGCGGCGCGCGAGGCGTCGGCGCGGGCGAAGGGGTTGCAAAGCGCCGCGGCGTCCTGCGGCGCGAGGGGCCCGCAGGGGTTCTCCACCGCAAGCGAGCCGCGCCCCACGCGCACGACGGCCGTGCTTCCCGCCGGGGCGTGCAGGGCGGCGTTGCCCACCACGATGCCGATCGCCTTCGCGAGCAGATCCGGCGCGGCCAGCGCGGTGGGCGCCGCGGCGAGGGGGGACGCCTCTCCTTCCGCAGACGCATCCCCATCTGCCAGCGCAGCACCCTCGGCCGCCACGCCGAGCGCGCCGCCCGCCGCCTCCGCCTCCCCTTCCACCCGCACCTCGAACGTCACGCCGCGCTCGCGCGCAAGGGGCTCCACCTCGGCCACGGCCGCGCGCACGGCGGCGGCCACGTCCACGGGCTCGCGCGCAAGCGCCGCCCCCTCGCCCGCCGCATCCAAGCGCGACGCCTCCAGAATGTCGCGCACCAGCGCCTCCATGCGCTCGACGGCCGCCAGCACGCGCGGCAGGTGCTTGCCGTGGTCGGCGAAGTCGCCGATGCCCAGCTGCATGCCCTCCACCTGCGCGCGCATGACGGCAAGCGGCGTCTTCAGCTCGTGCCCCGCCGCCGCGAAGAACGCCTTGCGCTCGCCCGCCAGCGCGCGCACGGCCTCCATCTCGCGCGTGAGCCGTTCGTTCGCCCGCTCAAGATCCTCCATCGCGCGGGCAAGGTCCTCGGCCATCGCGTTCAGATTCCGACCGAGCGCGCCCACCTCGTCGCGGCGGCCCTCCGGGCAGCGCCACGTGAAGTCCAGCGCGGCGAGGCGTTGCGAGATGCCGCTCACCTCCACGATGGGCCGCGCCACGAGCCGGCTCACCAGCCACGCGCCCGCCGCCGACACGGCCGCGATGAGCAGCAGCACCGGCGGCAACAGCCCTTGGAACACCTCGCCGAAAAACGCCTCGTCGGCTGGAGAGCCGATGAGGGCGAGCATCCCGCTCGCGCCGTCGGCGAACGACACCTCCGACACCGCCGTGATCAGCGGCTCGCCATCGTCCTCCTCCGCAGCGGGCGCCACCAGCACCTCGCTCGTGGCCTCGCCCACGTTCCCGAACGTCCACGAGCGCTCGTCCGTCGAGAGCGTGGCGACGAAGCCCGTCTGCGCGCACCACGACGAAAGGAACTCCACCCCCTCGCTGAGCGGCAGCCGCTCAAGCTCCGCGCCCACCTCGGCGATGCGCGCGTCCGTGCGCACGCCCAGCGCCGCGTCGTAGCTTTGCGGGAACGCCGCCGCCACCACGGCGTACAGCGCCAAGCCGGCCGCCGACAGCAGGCAGAACAGCCCCGCGAACACCTTCGCCGAAAGGCTTCCCGAAAACGCGCGCCACGCCCGGCGCGCCGCCTCACGCATCCTTCGCAACGCGGTACCCCACCCCCCGCACCGTCTCCACCACCCCGGCGCCTAGTTTGCGCCGCAGGTTCATCACGTGCAGGTTCACCATGCGCGCATCGCCCACATAGGAGTACCCCCACACGGCCTCCACCAGCGCCTCGCGCGTGAACACCCGCCCTTTGCGCGCCATCATGAGCGCAAGGATATCGAACTCCTTGCGCGTGAGCTCCACCGGGCGCCCTGCGAGGAGCGCCGTGCGCTCGTCCACGTTCAGCACCACCTCGCCCGCGGAGAGGATGCGCGGCGCGTCGTCGGCGAGGGCGGCGGGAGCGGCGGAGTCGGAAGCGAAAGAACCTGCGGCGAAATCGGAAGCGACGGAACCGGATGCGGCAGAACCGGAAGCAGCGGAACCTGCGGAAGCGCCCGACCAGACGCCCGCGCCGCAACCCGCTGCTCCCCCGACGCTCGCGCCCCCGCTGCGTCGCAGCAGCGCCCGCACGCGCTCGCGCACCACGCCCAGCGAGAACGGCTTCGTCACGTAGTCGTCGGCCAGAAGCCCGAAACCGCGCAGCTGGTCGTCCTCGTCCGACAGCGCCGTCACGATGATGAGGGGCACCGCCGACTGCCGCCGGATGGCCTCGCACACCGCGAACCCATCTATCTTCGGCAGCATCACGTCCAGCATCACGAGGTCGAACGGCCGCGCCGCGAAGCGCGCGAGCGCGTCCACGCCGTCTGCTGCGCCCTCCACCTCGTGCCCCTCGTGCTCCAAAAGCTGCACCAGCGCATCCAGCAGATCCGCTTCGTCCTCCGCAATGAGAATACGCGCCACGCGCGCCCCTTCCGCATCGATTTTCCGCAAACGCCCTCATTATACGCAGCGATTGTTTGCTTCCGGTTTGGTTTTCCACCGCTTCCGAGCCCACGCGCCCCGCAACGCGACGGCATCCCCGCCCTTCGCCATGCGCTCGACAGGGCTGGACGGAGGCAGCCGGGCGCATGCCATCGGTAGCTCGGCACGAGAAACGCGGCTCTTCGTCAGACCAGGATTGGCGCAAGCCGGGCCGGATCGCCGCGCTCGATGCGCTCCGGCGCCTCGGGAGGTTCTGCCGACGCCTCGGATAGCCCTGTCCGTTGGGCGAAAGGGCCCTCCGCGGCGCCCGACCGGAGGGAGGACCGGCTCGGGCCCGCCGAGTACGGGTTCGCGCCAACGCTGGCTTGGCAGGGGGAGGAGCCGTTTGTGGCAAAAAATCACCGAAATCGGAAGAACGGCGCCGCGACTCTCGCGCCGCGGTCCGACGCGGCCGGAAGGGGAGCTCCGGGACCAGGCGTTTTCCCGACGGGCGGGGAGGGCGCGGACCCCCTTCTTTCCGATTTCGGTGATTTTTCGCCACGGAAGGGGGGTGCGGACAAAAAGTTGGACACTCCGGTGTCCGGATTGGAGTCCGCATGTACCCGTTGGAGACCAGGGAGCTCGCCGTGGAGGCCGTCGCGGCGGGGTTCAGCCTGACCGAGGCGGCCG
>NZ_PPEL01000081.1 GCF_002899695.1 Rubneribacter badeniensis | reverse complement strand
GGGCGGGGACGGGACGCTCGGGCGCTTGCGCTTGCCGAAAAGCGCTGCGCGTGGGTTTGGCATCACTCCCTGCCGCATCCAAGAGCGTCCCCGCATGCCCTTTCTGTTCGCGCGCGAGGCTTCGTGCGGCAGAATCGCCGGATTTTGGCCACGGAACCGCGTTCTGGCACAGATTGGGCACGTTTCGGCGTCGTGTTTGCTCCGTTGATTTTGCCGACCTGGGCTTTTTCTGCGAGCGATCGTCCTTTTCGGTCGGGAAACGGCGCATTCCGTGCCAGAACGCGGTTCCGTGGCCAAAAATCCGCATATCTGCCGCATGGCGAAGCTCGGCAGATGCCTTTTCAAGCGTCTCCTTCGCTTCGGGCGTGCTTGCTGCTCGTGCGCCACTTCGGCGGGCGCCGCGGGCCCATGCCGCGGCTTCGACGGTTGTCGCGTGGTGTCGAGTGCGAGCGTCTTTCGAGGGGCGGTGCGTCTTTCGCCCCGCACCCGTCGAGTCCTCCTCGCTTTGGATTCGCGCGTTGTCCCGCGCCTCTCATCCTGGCACCTTCAAAGCGGCGAAAGGATGGGCGATGCCGCATCGGATGCGAGGGGTTGCCGATGGGCGCCCTTTCCCCATCGCATCAGGCACGTGATTCGGCGACCTGTCCTTTCAGGGACGCTTCGGGCGGCTTGCGCCCGAAAGCTGCGCGTCGGGGTGCGGGGGCGTCATCCCTCGTCGTGCTCTCGGGCGTTTTCGACGAACCGGACGAAGGCCTCGGCTTGCGCTTCGAGGCGTGAGGCCGACGTCGTCAGCCTCAGGACGCCGTCTTTCGCCTGAGAGGCCACGTGGGGGATGGCAAGGCGCGGCTTGTTCATGACGCGCGCGTCGAGAAAGCTCAGCACGCCGACGAGCTGGTCCTGGGCATGGGACGCGCCGCTCATGCCGGTGCTCGCTCCCGCGAGCGCGACGGGCTTGCGGGCAAGAACCGAGGGTCGCGTCGGCCCCTCTGGTCGCGAGAGCCAGTCGAGGAGGTTCTTGAACGGGCCGGGGATGGCGTGGTTGTACTCGGGGCTGAACACCCACAGCCCGTCGGACGCGCGCACGGAGCCGCGCACGCGCCTCACGGCGGCGGGAGCCGGGTGCTCGACGTCTTGGTTCATGGGAGGCACGTCGCTCCAGTTGAGGATTGCGAAGCCGATGTCAGGACGGATTCGCCCGACGACGGTCCGCGCAGCCTCGGCCAGCTGCCGGTTGTAGCTTCCCGTGCGCAGCGACCCTGCGATGGCGAGCATCTGCATGTCCATCTCCTTCCGTTCGGCAAAGTCCCCCTCGCATCGAAAGGGGCCTTGTCTATAATGGCAGAGAATCGCACGCGTTTCGAAAAAGGATGGCGTATCGTGGCTGAACTGACCGACGAGCAGATCGCCCGCGAGAGGGAGTTTCTCGAGGGCATTCCCCGCATCAACATAGGAGCCCTGCTCATCCCTCCCATCTGGGGGCCGGCGCACGGGTTCTGGGCCTCCATCCTGTTCTACCCGGTGTGGCTGTTCGCCGACAACATCTTCTATGCGGCGGTCACGGAGCGCACGCCGCTCTCGATTGCCCTGGCCGTGGCGGTGCTTGCCACGCTTGTTGTGGGTTCGGTGGCGTTCTCCCTGATCGGGCAGCCCTTTGCTGCGCACCGGGCTGCGGGCATGGGTCGCGGGAAGGAAGAGTACCTGCGTCGCGAGCGCATCTGGGCGTTCGCGGGCGCAGCGGTTGCGCTTGTGGTGGTGGCGCTCGCCACGTACTACAACCTGGTCGTGCGGCCGACGGCGGGGGCGTAGCATGGGCGCCCAAGATGCGCGCGACCTGCGCACGGGCCGCGGCGTTTCGGAGACGGGGCCGCGGTTGCGGGACGCGGACGGCGAGAAGCGCACGCCGGAGGCGTCGGATGCGGGCGCGCGGGCTGCGGACGATCAAAACGCGCCTTTGCGGGTGGCCGTGCTGTTCGTGGGCAACAAACTCATGCTCGACGACGGCGTGGGGCCGGCCGCCTACGAGGAGATGCTTGAGCGCTACGAGCTGCCTCCGAACGTGGACGCGTTCGACTTGGGCTGCCTGAGCCTCGACATGATCGAGGCCGTGCGCGACTACGACGTCCTGCTCACCGTGGACGCGGTGGACGGGACCGGGGCGCAACCGGGGACGGTGCTGCGCTTCGCTCCCGACGCGATGGCGCGCCATGCGGGCGCCACGGCCTCGCTGCACGACCTCAAATTGGTCGATCTGTTCGACGCGGCCCTGCTTCTGGGTTACGAAGCCGAAGGGCTGTGCCTGGGCGTGCAGGTGGAGAACGCATCGCCCGCCGTGGCGACCATCGGCCTCACGCCGAAGGTGCACGAGGCGCTGCCGTTGCTCGTGGACACCGTGGCGGGCGAGTTGGCCCGTATAGGCGCGCCTCCGAAGCGTCGGCTGTAGGCTGCGGTCGGGCTGCGGCGAAGCCCTGGTTGTCGAAAGGCGAAGCCGCGAGCGCCGTGCCACGCGGAGGGGGCGGCGGCGCCGCGTGGCGCGACGGTGACGCGAGCGCTTCGATTCCGCCACGGCCTGCCGCGCTTTGCGCCGCAGGGAGGTCGATGCGCTATCGTGGACGGAGAACGCGCGGCGCCGCCTGGGCGCGCCGCCTCCGCAGAAGGAGCCCCGTCCATGAACATCCACACCATCAGCGCGTATGAGACTTCGGCCGAGCGCTTCTTCGGGCGTCTTGAGGCGTGGGAGGCCGACCTCGTGCTGGATGCGCGCCTCAAGAACACGAACCAGCTGGCCGGATTCACGAAACGCGACGACCTGGCCTTCTTCGTGGATCGCATCGCGCATGCCCGCTACGTGCACGACAAGCTGTTCGCCCCCGCGCCAACCATGCTCGAACGCTATCTGCACGGCAACATCGATTGGGACGCCTACGCCGACTCCTATCGCCGCGACCTGCGCGAGCGCGACGCCGTGGCGCTGTTCTTCGAGCGCTACGGCGGTTTTCTCTCCGTGGCTCTCGTGGGCACCGAGACGCGCTCCCGCCGCTCGCATGTCGAAGTGCTCAAGCAGATGCTCGAGGAAGCTCTCGTCGCGTAGGGGCTATGCGAAGAGGGCGGCTGCTTTAGCCATGCGCTCGGAGACGGGCACGCCGAAGGGGCAGCGGGGCTCGCAGATGGCGCAAGCCGTGCAATCTGCGGCTGTGGTGCCAAGCGCCTCGTAGTGCGCGCGCAGGGAAGCGGGCACTACGTCGGCCATGACAGCCAAGTCGTAGAACTTGTTCACAGCGGCGATGTCGATGCCGGACGAGCACGGTGCGCAATGGCCGCAGTACGTGCACTGGCCGAAGTAGGCGTGCTTGGGCGCGGCTGCCAGCACGCTTGCGTAGTCGAGCTCTTCCGGGGAGGCTGTCTCGTAGGCGACGGCGTTGTCCACGTGCGCCGGCTCGGAGAAGCCGGCGAGGATGCTGGCCACGGCGGGGCGGGTGAGAGCATAGTGGACGCACTGCACGGGTGTGAGCCTCACGCCGAAAGGCGAGGCGTCGGCGCTGAGCAGACGTCCTCCGGCGTAGCCTTTCATGACCGTGAGCCCCACGCCCTCCCGTTCGCAGAGCGCGTACAGCTCGGCGCGAGCGGGATCCATGCCCTTGAGCTCGTCGTCGTAGGCGAACTCGAACGCGGTCTTTAGGCTGGTCGTTGCCGGCAGGAGGTCGAAAGCGGGGTTCACGCTGAACATGATGGCTTCGATCTCGCCGCACAGCGCCGCGCGCTTGGCCACTTCGGGGGAGTGCGTGGACAGCCCGACATGCCCGATCGTGCCCGTGTCGCGCAGTGCGCGCACGTAGGCGCCGAACTCGCCGGCCATGATGGCGTCAAATTCGTCGACGTCGTCCACGTAGTGGATCATGCCCAGCTCCACGTGGTCGGTGCCAAGGCGGGCGAGAAGGTCCTCGAAGGCGGGGCGTGCCTGGTCCAGATCGCGCGTGCGCACGTACTGGCCGTTTTGCCATGTGGAGCCGATGTGCCCTTGGATGATCCAGCGCTCGCGAGTGCTCGCGAGCGCGGCGCCCAGGTTGCTGCGCACCTCGGGCCCGGGCATCCAGCAGTCGAGGAGGTTCACGCCCGCCTCCTCGCAACGTGCTACGACGGAGCGCACCTCCTCGGGCGTTTTCTTGTCCATCCATTCGGCCCCGAAGCCGATCTCGCTGACTTCGAGTCCGGTCGCTCCCAGCATGCGGCGCCTCATCCGATCCCTCCCGTTCCCTTTCCTCGCATGGCCAGTCGTGCATGAGGGGAACATGGTACCACGCTTTTAAGGCTTGCGGTGAGCGGGGCGAACTCTCTGCGGCGGCACCGACGGATGCGGCCCCTTGCGCTCAGGCCCCGCGGCTCGGGCAGAGGTCGGCGAGGAAGCACTCGCCGCACTTCGGGCTGCGCGCCGCGCACGTTTGCCGTCCGAACAGCACCCATTGGTGGTTGACGGGACCCCAGCACTCGCGCGGGTACAGCTTGAGCAGCGCGTCCTCGGTTTTGGCCGGGGTGTCGGCCGAGGGTCCGGCGAACTTGAGCCGGTGAGCGATGCGGAAGACGTGCGTGTCCACCGCGATGCCCTCCACGATGCCGAACGCCTCGTTGAGCACGACGTTCGCCGTCTTGCGCCCCACGCCCGGCAGCTTCTGCAACTCGTCGATGTCGCGCGGAACCTCGCCTGCGTAGTCGGCCACCACCATCTGCGCGCACCTGACGCAGTTGGCGGCCTTCGTGCGGAAGAAGCCGATGGTGCGGATGATGCCTTCCACGTCGCGCACGTCGGCCTGCGCGAGGTCGGCGGGGGTGGGGTAGCGCTCCCAGAGGGCGGGCGTCACCTTGTTCACGCCCGCGTCGGTGGTTTGTGCGGAAAGCAGCACGGCGATGACGAGGCGAAACGGATCGCCCCCGTAGTGCAGCGCGCATTCGGCGGCGGGGTAGTGCTCGTTCATGCGCGCGGCCACCGCCAGCGCGCGCTCGCGCTTCGCCTTCATAGTCTCCCGCGGCATGGCCGCCTCCTTTCCCTCGCAGCGTCGATGGGGCCAGTATAAACCAAAAGGCCCCGGTCCGCGAAAGCGGGCGGGGCCGGAGAGGCAGCCCGCGCCGCGCCGGCCCTGCGCGATCTGCGTCTGAGGCGCCTTCGCCTCGCTTCGTCGGCTTTCGGTTCGGGCGCGCGGCTATCCCAAGGGGATCCGGACGTCTTCGACGGTGACGAAGGCAACCTCGTCGAGGTCGAGGATCCGATCGAGGATGACCGAGGCGCGCGCGACCGTCTTGCCGTCCTTCGTCTCGAGATGCGTGCCGCTGTTCGAGGCATCGATGACGGTGCCGTCGTCGAGCGTGATGGAGGCTTGCGGGCGGAAGCCGTCGAGCTCGCGGGCGTTTCGGTCGGACAGGCGGCCGTCGCCCTGCTCCTCCATCTCGACCTCGCCGTCCACCGTGTAGTCGATGACGAGCGCGACGGGGGAGAGGCTCACGGCGTCGAGGACGGCATCCTTGCCGTTGAGGTCGAAGCTCTGGCCGGCGGGCAGTTCGACCGAAGTGTCCTCGTAGGCGATGGCGAAGCGCAGGCTCCAAGGTCCGTGCGCGAGGACTTCGCCTTCATGACCTGCGATGTCGCTGACGAAGCGAAGCTCGGAGAACGTCGCGCTCGCGTTGCGTCCGATCACGCTGTCGCCTCCGAAGAGGGTCACCGACCTCTGTTCGACGTACTGGATGGCGTTGTCGGAGGGATCGGCGTCGTAAAAGTAGGAGGTTCCCGTGGCCCCTGACGTTCCGAACACCGAGGTTCCTTCGCCGCCCGAGAACAGGAGCGGCAGACGGCCGTTCTCGTCGGGCGTTGCGTCGAACGAGGTTCCGTCGTCTTTGGAGACAGTGTAGACGACGGCGTAGTTCGTCGCGTCGCCGATGACGGCGTCGGCGGTGATGGTGATGCCGTCCGCGCTTGCCGACGCGCCGACGGGCCGTCCGATCCTATCCACGATCTCCGTGGGGGCCGTGGCTCCGTGGAACACGTCGTCGACGGCCTCGCCCACGCCGACGAGCGCCCCCGACGCGTACGCCCCTCCTCCTATGCAGGCGATGACCGCCGCCGCTGCGACTGCGGCCGCGGCGACGCGAAAGCGACGGGTGGGAGCGTGTCGGCTCCGAACGGCGGCGGGCGCTTTGGCGTTTTCGGCCGCGTCGGCGGCGCGCAGGGAGGCTGCCAGCCGCGCGCTCATGCGCTCTTTGTCGCGCTCGGAGAACCTCAGGCCGCTCAGAGCCTCGCTATATCCCTTGTCCACAGTACGCTCCTTTCATCTGGGCGCGCAGCTTGGCGCGGCCGCGGCTCAGGTGCGCCGCCACGGCCGCTTCGCTACGACCGGTCAAGCGCGCGACGTCCTTGATGGGGTAGCCTTCGAAATAGTGCAGGTAAAGGGCCTCCCGGTACTTCTGCGGCAGCGCCATCACCCGTTCGAGCACCTCGCTTTCGGGCGCTTCGGGGCCGCTCGGCGCTTCAAGCGCGTCCGCTGCCGCATCGAGCGGCGCGGTCCTTCGGCGTCGAGCCGAGCGCAGGACGTCCTTGCAGGCGTTCGCCGTCGTTCGGACGACCCACGCCTTCTCGTGCTCCGCGCTTTCGAACGGCCCCGCGCCGCACAGAAGCTTCAGCAGGACTTCCTGGCAGATGTCCTGCGCCTCGTGCGTCGATTTCAAGTAGGTGTAGGAAAGTCGCAGTATAAGATCCGAGTAGGCATTCACCGCCCTTTCGGCCTCCTCCTCGTGCGAATGGCGGAGATCCCGCCTTCGCACGGGGTTCTGGACGCGCTCCATATCCGTTTCCTTTTCCGTTGGTCGATGGTCCACGATGGGGCCCCTCTTCTTTCGCGGCGTCGCTTTGCCGACAATACGATCCGGGGGAGGGAAAGCTGACAGCTCTGCGAAAAAATCCGAAAATCCCGATTCGCGCGGCGGCGTGCCCCGACGCGCAAAGTGTAGTACACTTTGTGCCCTGTCATCGCAACGAGCCGCTTTCGCGGCTTTTCGTGCTGCTCGGACGCTGTTTCGGGCAGCCGCGCTTTCGGCGCGCGGTTTTCGGAAGGGGGCCTTCGTGCTCATCGACTCGCTCACGTTTTCGCTCGAGAGGTCGGGCTGCCTCGACGCGTTCTGGGGAAGGCTCGACGCGGGGGAGGACGCGGCGCTCGGCGTGGCGGGTTCGGCGCGGCCGTTCCTCGTCGCCGCGCGGTTCGCGCACAGGCCCCAGCCGACGCTTGCGGTGGTGGCGGGCGAGGACGCGGCCGCGGCGTTCGCGCGCAGCCTCGCGGCCTACCTGGGAGAGGAGCGCGTCCTGCGCTTCCCCGAACGCTCGGACTTCCCCTTCTCCCCCAAGCCGAACGATCCGTCCCAGGTGGCGCGCCGCATGGAGGCGGCGCATGCGCTCGCGTCGGGCCGGCAGGCCGTCGTGGTGGCGAGCGCTCGGTCGCTTCTGCGCGCGCTGCCGCCCGCGGGCGCGGGCGCGTTTCTGCCCGTCGCGCTCGAGGCCGGGCGCGAGCTTGCGGACATGCCGGGTGCGCAGACGGCGGGCGTGTCCGAGTTCGGCGACCTCGTCCGCGCGCTCGAGGAGCGCGGCTACGTCAACGCCGGGGAGCTCGACGGCCCCGGCACGTTCGCCGTGTGCGGCGGCACCGTGGACGTGTTCCCCGGCAACCTCGCCTATCCGGTGCGCCTGGACTTCTTCGGCGACGAGCTGGAGGAGATCCGCCGCATCGTGCCCACGACCGGGCAGACCATCGCCTCGCTTCCCGGCGCGAGCATCTATCCGGTCGTGGAGTTCTCCTGCTCGAAGTCGGGTCTGGCGCGGGCGCGCAAGAAGCTCGAGCGTCCCGCCGCGACGAACCCCGCGCTGCGCGAGATGCTCGAGAAGATGGAGGGGGGTCTGCGCTTCGACGGCGCCGACGCGCTTTTGCCCTACCTGTACAACGCCACCGCCACGCTCGGCGACTACGCGCCCCCCGACGCGCTTGCCGCGCTCATCGAGCCGAGGTCGCTTTTCGACGACATGGCGCACGCCCATGACGACGTGCTCGGCCGCGCGAAGGGGTCGGGCATCGCCGCGGCGGGCCTGTACGCGGAGCCCGCGGACGTGAGCTTCGGCGCGTGCCAGCGCTCCACCTACGTGTCCATCATGCGCGTGGGCGGGCAGGTGGACGACGAGCTGCCGGTGAAGCGCGTGGAGGTCGCGGGGCATCCCGACAAGCTGTTCGGACGGCTCCGCAGCCTGGTCGACGGCGACTTCACCGTGGTGTTCAGTGCGCCGAACTTCCGTTCGCGCCAAGATATGAAGCTCGCGTTCGTGGACCACGGGCTTCCCATCCAAGAGACCTTGGGCGTGCTGGACGACGGCGCACCGGAGGCCGTCGAGACCCCCGGGGCGGCCAAGCGCCGCTTGCGGCGCGGCGTGGTGAACGTCGTGGACGTGGACATCCCGCTCGGGATGATCATCCCCAGGGCGAAGCTCGCCCTCGTGAGCGTGTCGGACACGCAGGGGGCGTCCTCGGCGGCGATGCGCCCGAGCCGGCGCGTCGACATCACCGAGATCACCTTCCCTTACCAGCCGGGCGACTACGTGGTGCACGCCGCGCACGGCGTGGCCCACTTCAAAGAGCTCGTGCGCCGCGACATCGACGGCACCTCGCGCGACTATTTGCTTTTGGAGTACGCCGAGGGCGACAAGCTGTACGTGCCGGTGGAGCAGCTCGACCGCGTGACGCGCTACGTGGGGCCGGAGGGCGCGAGCCCGCGCCTCACGCGCCTCAACACGGCCGACTGGTCGCGCGCGCTCGCGAAGGCGCGCAAGGCCACGAAGAAGCTCGCGTTCGACCTCGTGGACGTGTACGCGCGGCGCGCCTCGACGCAGGGCCACCGCTTCGGCCCCGACACTGCGGCCCAGCGCGAGATGGAGGAGGCGTTCCCCTACCAGGAGACGCCCGACCAGCTGGCGGCCATCGCCGACGTGAAGGCCGACATGCAGTCCGCGAAGCCCATGGACCGCCTCGTGTGCGGCGACGTGGGCTTCGGCAAGACCGAGGTGGCCATCCGCGCCGCGTTCAAGGCGACGCAGGACGGGAAGCAGGTCATGGTGCTGTGCCCCACGACCATCCTCGCGCAGCAGCACTACGCGAGCTTCAAGGAGCGCTGCGACCCGTTTGGCGTGAGGGTGGAGGTGCTTTCGCGCTTCCGCACGCCCGCGCAGCAGGCCGAGGCGCTGCGCGGGTTCCAAGAGGGCGACGTGGACATCCTCGTGGGCACGCACCGGCTGCTGTCGCGCGACGTGAACCCGCATGATCTGGGGCTTGTGATCATCGACGAGGAGCAGCGCTTCGGCGTGGGGCACAAGGAGCAGTTCAAGAACCTGCGCGAGTCCATCGACGTGCTCACGCTGTCGGCCACGCCCATCCCGCGCACCATGCAGATGTCGCTGTCGGGCGTGCGCGACATGAGCCTCATCCTCACGCCGCCCGACGAGCGCCGCCCCGTGGAGGTGCACGTGGGCGAGTGGGACCCGGACCTCGTGAGCGCGGCCATCCGGCGCGAGCTCGCGCGCGGCGGCCAGGTGTACTACGTGTCGAACCGCGTGCGCTCCATCGAGGAGGCCGTGCGCCGCGTGACGGCGGCCGCCGGCGAGGCGCGCGTGGGCGTGGCGCACGGCCAGATGTCGAAGGAGCAGCTCGAGCGCGTGATGGAGGACTTCGTCGCCGGCGAGCTCGACGTGCTCGTGGCCACCACCATCATCGAGAGCGGCATCGACAACCCGCGCACGAACACGCTCGTCATCGAAGACGCGCAGCGGCTGGGCCTCGCCCAGATGTACCAGCTCAAAGGCCGCGTGGGGCGCTCGTCGGCGCAAGCGTACGCGTACTTCATGTTCCCCGAGCACAAAGAGCTCACCGAGGAGGCGGCGGCGCGCCTCGCGGCCCTCGGCGAGCACACCGACCTCGGCAGCGGCATGCGCATCGCCATGCGGGATCTGGAGATACGCGGAGCGGGCAGCATCTTGGGGGCCGAGCAGTCCGGCAACATGTCCGCGGTGGGCTTCGACCTCTTCGCGCAGATGCTCGCGCAAGCGGTGAACGCCGCGCGCGAGGGCGACCCCAAGGCGGCCGACGCGCTGCCGCCCGCGCTCAGCGACATCACGGTGAACGTGCCGGGGCACACCTACCTGCCCGAAGAGTACGTGCCCGACGCCGACGAGCGCGTGCTGTGGTACCGCAAGATCGCCTCGGCCGCCACCGAGCAGGCCGTCGAGGACGTGCGCGCCGACTTGGCCGCCAAGCGCCCCGACATGCCGCAGGCGGCGAAGAACCTGCTGGAGAAGGCGCGCATCAAGGCCTACGCCAACGAGCACCGCATCAAGACGGTGTCGGTGACGGGCGGCAAGCTCGTGGTGGAGCCCATCGACGTGCCCCGCGCGAAGATGACGGCGCTGCGCCGCTCGGGCGGGCGCTATCTGGATTCATCGCGCAAGCTCTCGCTGCCGGTGCGCCACTTCAAGCTGGACGAGGGGGACAACCTGCTCGGCCCGGTGGCCGAGTTCTTGAGGGAGGTGATCGGGTAGATGGCGGGCGCGGCTTCCCTGCGCGGCGCGGCCCTCACGCTCGCCGGCGCCGCCCTGTGGGGGTTCTCGGGCGCGTCGTCGCAGTACGTGCTGGCGCAAGGTGCCGATCCGACGTTCGTGACGGCGATGCGCATGCTGTGCGCCGGCGCGCTGTTCCTCGCGTTTCTCGCCGTGCGCCGACGCGACGTCCTTGCGCGCGTGTTCGCCGACAGGAGGACGGTGGGGCGGTTCGCGGTGTTCGGCTTCGGGCTTTTAGGGAGCCAGATCACGTTCGCGATCTCCATCGCCTACACCAACGCCGGCACGGCGACGGTGCTGCAGATGACGGGCAGCGTGTTCATCATGCTGTTCGTGTGCCTGAGGGCGCGCACGGCTCCGCGCACAGGCGAGGCGCTCGGCTTGGCGGCCGCGCTGGCCGCGACGTACCTCATCGCCACGCAAGGCGATTTCGGCGCGTTGCGCCTGCCGGTCGAGGGCGTGCTGTGGGGCGTGGCGAACGGTTTAGCGGTGGCGTTGTACGTGGTCTATCCGAAGGAATCGGGCCTGTTCGAGCGCTTCGGCGGGCTTGCGACGACGGGGCTGGGCATGGCGGTGGGCGCGGTGTACGCGACGATCGTGTGGTTGGTGCGCGCCATCATCTCCCTCGCCGCGGGCGACGGCGCGGAGGCATTGCGCATCGTCGCCCCGCCGCTCGATGCGAGCGGATGGGCGGTGCTCGCGATTGGGGTGGGCGTGGTCGGCACGTTCGTCGCCTATGCGCTCTACCTGAGCGGCGTGGCGCGCGTCGGCTCGGTGGCCGGCGGCCTTCTGGGCGCCGTGGAGCCGCTTGCGGCCACGTCGCTGTCGGCGGTGTGGCTGGGCATGGCGTTCTCCGGAGCCGATTGGGCCGGCTTCGCGCTCATGCTGGCCATGATCGCGCTGGTGACGATCAAGGGGCCGAAGGCCCGGACGGATGCGGCAGGGAAGGGCGCCGATCAAGCGGGCTAGCGCTTCGCCAGCTCCTGGCGGTAGACGACGTAGGAGCCGACGATCCCGGCGACGAACCCTGCCAGCAGCGCGAGCAGCACCGCCGGGGTCACGAGGCTCGCGGGCAGCGCGAGCCCGAGCGCCACCATCGCGAAGCCCGTCGCGACGCCCGCGTACCCGCCGAGGCGCTGGCTGCGCCGCCACGTCTCCGGGCTGGCCTCGCTCCACGGCGTGCGCAGACCGAAGAGGGGGCTGCGGTTCGCCTTCGGCATGAGGTTTCCCGCCACGACGCAGAGCGCGCCGCCTATGACGGCGGCCCAACGGCTCGCGTCCAGGTCGGGCTCGGGCAAGGGCGCGCCGTCGTAGAAGAGCGCCTTCGTGAGGAAGAACAGGATCCAGCCCAGCGCGAACACTTCGAAGGCAACGGCGCCCCACGCCCAGCGGCGCTCCTTGCCGATCGGCGCGTTCTTGGAGCCCATCACGACGAACACGCCGCAGAGCGGCAGGAGGATCGCCGCCAAAAGCTCGTACTTGCTGCCCAGGCGGTCCGGCTCGCTTGCCGCGTTGAAGTGCACCGGCACCTGGTCGGGCATGAGGTGGATGAGCGCGGACGCCACGATCACGTCACATGCCATCAGGACGTACGTGGCTGCGTAGAGCCTCTTCATCGCCCGCCTCCTTCAGGTTCATCATCCACAGCAGCGTCTCTTCCAAAACCGACGCCTTCAGCTCGTAGAACACGAACTTCCCCTCGCGGTAGTCGCGCACAAGGCCCGCGTCCTTGAGCACCGAGAGGTGCCGCGACACGGCGGGGGCAGAGATGTCGAACAGCTCGGCGATCCGTCCGGCCGGAAGGCGACCGTGCTTCAGGTGTTCGAGGATCTCCCGGCGCACCGGATCGGACAGGGCCTTCAACGTCTCCTGGATGCCCATCTCCTGCCTTTCTCCACCTAACAATTAACATTTAAGTTAATTGTTACATATTGAGGGGGCGATTGCAAGAGGGGGAGAGGGCGGCGGGGCGGCGGGCGCGCGAAAGCGGGAGCCGCGTTTTGTTCGCGCGCGAAGGACGCGTTTCTCGCGTACCGGCTGCGAATCGCGCGCGAAGGACGCGTTTTCCGAGCGTCGGCTGCGAAGCACGCGCGTTTTCGCAGGTGGAGTGGAGGCGACTTGGTCGGATGCCCGCCGCATGCGGCATTTGGGGGATTTTCGCGCACGGCCCAGACGAGCGGGATCGTCCTTTGCGCCGCGGTACAATGGCAGGTGCCCGCGCGAGGCGGAAAGGACGCGTCGATGGGCTGCGCCTTGATCGCCGGCATGTGGGAGGCCTTCGTTGGACGGCGGTCTTGCGAGGCGGGCGAAGCTGCGGGCGCGATCAGGCGCGGCGTGCGAGAGGAGGGCGGCCATGGGGCTGTTCATGACGTTGGAGGAGGCGTCGGCCGAGGAGGCGGCGCTTTTGCGGGTGGGCGCGCTGCCCGAAGCGGCGCAGCGCGAGAAGGCCGAGGGGCGGCTGCGGGTGTTCGACCTGCACTGCGACACGCTCGACCGCCTGGCGTTTCACGGCGATCCGACGGTGCCGGGCGGCTTCGCCGAGCACGACGCCGCCGTGCCGCGCCATCGCATGGCGACCCTCGCCGACAACGACGCGCACATCTCGCTCGCGCGCACGGCCGGCTTCGCGTGGTGCCAGTGCTTCGCGGCGTTCATCCCCGACGAGGTGCGCGGCGATGCGGCGTGGAGCCTGTTCGAGCGCGTGCGCCGCGTGTGGGAGCGCGAGCTGGGCCGTTGCAGCGGCAGCCTGTCCGCCGTGCGCACGATGGCCGAGGTGGGAACCGTCCATGCCGCAGGAAAGACGGCGGGCATGCTCACCGTCGAGGGCGCGTCGTTTCTCGAAGACGACGGCTCGGCTGAAGGTCGCCTCGACGCGCTCGCCGATGCGGGCGTGCGCATGCTGACGCTCACCTGGAACGGGCGCAACGCGATCGGCAGCGGCCACGCCACGACGGACGGCCTCACGGCGTTCGGCCGCGCGATGGTGCGCGGGCTCGAGCGGCGCGGCATCGCGGTGGACGTGTCGCACCTCAACGACGCGGGCTTCAAGGACGTGTGCGACGCGGCTGCGCGCCCTTTCGCCGCTTCGCATTCCAACGCGCGCGCCGTGTGCGGCCATCCGCGCAACCTCGCCGACTGGCAGCTGCGCGAGCTGGCCGCACACGGCGGCATCGCGGGCCTCAACTTCTGCCGCGACTTCCTGTCCGACGCGCATGCCGACCCTGCTCCCGACGACGTGCTGCGCCACGTCGACCACGTGCTGGAAACCGTCGGCGAGGACATGCTCGCGCTCGGCAGCGACTACGACGGCTGCGACGTGCCCAGCTGGCTCGATCCGTGCGACCGCGTGGGGGATCTGCACGCGCTCCTCGCGCGGCAGTTCGGCTCTGCGGTGGCCGATAAGATCTTCTTCGAGAACGCCCGCGCCTTCTTCGCGCGCCTCGAGGAAGGCGGCCGATCCGACGCGCCTGTGCGTTAGCGGTAGCAGGTTGCGGTCATGCGGGCGATGTCCTTGCCGAGGTCGTCGGTGACGGCGACGGTGTAGAACCCCAGGTGGCGTCCCGGCTTGTCGCAGGTGGCGACGGCGGTGAGCTTTGCGCCCTTCGTCGCGCGGAAAAAGCTCACGGAGGAGTCCACCGAAACGGCGGGCGCTTCGCCGACGTTGCAGCAGACGGCCAGCGCGAAGTCGGCGAGCGTGAAGATGGCGCCGCCCATGACGTTGCCCATGGCGTTGCGGTGGATGTCGGCAAGCTCCATCTCGGCGACCGCGCGTCCGCGCTCAGCGGCCACGATGCGGCAGCCGGCGGCCTCGGTGGCGAAGCGGTCCTCGGAGAAGACGGCCTTTATCTCGGCGAGCGAGGGGTTGTCGGAAAGCATGGGGCCTCCGGTCCTTAGGCGGGCGTCGCCATGGCGGCGTACAGTTCGAGCCATTCTCCGTCCTCGACCTCAACGGTCTGCGTGCCGCCGCGCACGACGTACTTCTCGTCGGTGATGGAGCCGTCGTCGAACGCGAGGTCCTTCATCACGAACGCCGCGCTTTCCTGCCCGGCCGCTTCCTCGGCGCTCTCGTCGACCGTGACGGCGTAGGTGCCGGCGGGGATGTCCTCGCCCACGAGGTACAGGCCGCTTCCGTAGGGGGCCTGCGGCTCGAACGCCGCCTCGCTCGCCGGGTACATGCGCGCGTTCTCGTCCGGACCGTCGAACACCACGAGGTCGCCCTCCTCGAGATCGGCGTAGTAGTTGCCGAAGTACACGAGGGACGCATCGACGCGGTAGGTGCCCCCGTCTTCTCGCTCGAAGACGTAAAGGCTTCCCTCGACGCTCGGGCTGCCGTCGAGGAAGTAGCGTCCCGGCTCGATGTCGGCGCCCACCTCGTAGACGCCCGCCGCGCAGCGCCCGTCCTCGACCGTCCCGGCACCGCCGCCGAAGGCGTCTTCGATGTCCTGGCGGGTGAATCCGCCCAGGATGCCGGATCCGTACGAGTCGGAGCCTCCGTTGTATCGCTCATGGTAGCCGTCGTAGCCGTCGTATCCGTCGTGATAGCGCAGGTCGAACGAGCCGTTGTAGCCGGGGTCGAGGAACATGGCGCACGACACGCAGCCCACGCAGCCGCCCAGGCCGAGCACGAACGCGAGCAAACAGCCGCCGAGCACCCAGGGCCACGCCTTGCGCTTCGGTTGTTGGGGCGCGTTCGGATAGGCGCCGTAGGGCTGCTGCGGGTAGGGCGGCGGGGCGGGCTGGCCGTAAGGCTGCTGCGGGTACGGCGCAGGGGGCTGCTGGGGCGCACCGCCGGACGCGGACGGCGGTGCGCCCCAGCAGCCCCCTGCGCCGTAC